>NZ_JAPEPF010000001.1:3374226-3680974 GCF_026340595.1 Streptomyces sp. NBC_01363 | reverse complement strand
CCGGGGAAGGACAGGTCGTCGACATGGCGATCATCGAGCCGATCCTGACCGTGCTCGGCCCGCAGCCCATCTGGTACGACCAGCTCGGCTACGTACAGCCGCGCACCGGCAACCGCTCCCGGAACAACGCCCCGCGCAACACGTACCGCACCTCGGACGGGCACTGGGTCGCGGTCTCCACCTCCGCGCAGTCGATCGCCGAGCGGGTGATGCACCTGGTCGGCCGGGCCGAGCTGGTCGAGGAACCCTGGTTCGCCTCCGGCACCACCCGCGCCGAGCACGCCGACGAGCTCGACGAGGCGGTCGGCAACTGGATCGCCCGGCACACCCGGGAAGAAGCGGTCTCGGCCTTCGAGAAGGCGGAGGCGGCCATCGCGCCCATCCACGACATCCAGGACGTGATGGAGGACCCGCAGTACCGGGCGCTGGACTCGGTCACCGAGGTCGACGATCCGGAGCTGGGTCCGCTGAGGATGCAGAACGTGCTGTTCCGGCTCTCGGCGACGCCGGGCTCGATCCGCTGGGCGGGCCGGCCGCACGGCGCGGACACCGAGGAGATCCTCACCGGACTGGGGCTGTCGGCCCCGGAGATCGCCGCGCTGCGGGCGGAGCGGGTCCTGTGACGACGACGGTCCCGCTCACCTGGCTCTACGTACCCGGGGACCGGCCGGATGTGGTGCGCAAGGCGCGGGATTCGGGCGCGGACGTGGTGATCGTGGATCTGGAGGACGCCGTGGCGCCGGACCGCAAGGAGTACGCGCGCTCGGCCACCGCCGAGCTGCTGTCCGAGGCACCCGGGGACGCCGCCGTGCCGATCCATGTCCGGGTCCACACCGAGGCGGACATCCTCACCCTGGCCCGGCTGCCGGGACTCACCGAGCTGCGGCTGCCCAAGATCACGCATGCGGCGTCCGTCCATCACATCGCGGCCGTGGCGCCGGGGGTCGCGCTCTGTCCGCTGCTGGAGTCGGCTCTCGGCATCGAGCACGCGTACTCGGTCGCCGCCGCCCATCCCCAGGTGCGCTCCATCGCCCTCGGCGAGGCGGACCTCCGGGCCGATCTGGGGGTACGGGACGACGCCGGGCTCGACTGGTCGCGCAGCCGGGTGGTGGTCGCCGCCCGCGCGGCCGGACTCGCCCCGCCCACCCAGTCGGTGTTCCCGGACGTCCGGGACCTGGACGGCCTGTGGGCGTCCTGCGCGCACGGCCGTGCGCTGGGCTTCCTGGGCCGGGCGGCGATCCATCCCCGCCAGCTCCCGGTCATCGAGCGGGCGTTCCGACCGACGCCGCAGGAGGTCGAGGCGGCGGCGGAGATCGTGGCGGCGGCCGTGGCGGACGAGGGTGCGCTGGCCCTGCCGGACGGCCGGTTCGTCGACGCGGCGGTGGTGGCCTCGGCCCGCAGGACGCTGGCGCTGGCCGGTGAATCGAGCCCGTCCGGGGACTGAGGACCCATGCGAAGGGGCCCCGGACCAGTCGGTCCGGGGCCCCTTCGCATGGGTTCACACGGCTCAGCCGTTCTTGGCCGCCTCTGCGGCGCCGTTCTTCTCCGGTGTCCTGGCGGCATCCGTGCGCTCGGTATCACCGTCGGCCTTCGGACCCTTGTCCGCGTCGCCCTTGGTGTCCTTGGTGTCCTCGACGCCCTCGGCATCGGCGGCGTCCGCCGCGGCCGCCGCGTCCTCAGCGGCCCCCGGCTCCACGACCTCCTCGCGCCCCGGCCGTACCTTCGCCGAGATCACGATGTACACGACGGCCAGCACGAACACGATCAGCGCGGTCCACACGTTCAGGCGCAGGCCCAGGATGTGATGGGCCTCGTCGACCCGCATGTACTCGATCCAGCCCCGCCCCGCACAGTACGCGGCGACGTACAGGGCGAACGCCCGGCCGTGCCCGAGCTTGAAGCGGCGATCCGCCCAGATCACCAGGAGTGCGACGCCGATGCACCACAGCGACTCGTAGAGGAACGTCGGGTGGTAGGTGCCGGCGACCCGGTTGGGGCCCTCGCTGATCTTCAGCGCCCACGGCAGGTCGGTCGGCTTGCCGTACAGCTCCTGGTTGAACCAGTTGCCCCAGCGGCCGCAGGCCTGGGCCAGGGCGATGCCGGGGGCGAGCGCGTCGGCCCAGGCGGGCAGCGGGATCCCGCGGCGGCGGCAGCCGATCCAGGCGCCGACGGCACCGAGCGCGATCGCGCCCCAGATGCCGAGGCCGCCCTGCCAGATCTTGAAGGCGTCGACCCAGTTCTGACCGTCGCTGAAGTACAGCTGGTAGTCGGTGATGACGTGGTAGAGCCGGCCACCGACGAGGCCGAAGGGCACGGCCCAGACGGCGATGTCGGCAACGGTGCCGGATCTGCCTCCCCGGGCGACCCAGCGCTTGTTGCCGAACCAGACGGCGACGAAGACACCGATGATGATGCAGAACGCGTAGCCGCGGAGCGGGATCGGGCCGAGATCGATCACGCCGGTCGACGGGCTGGGAATGAAGGCAAGGTCCATGGCAAGGTCGACGCTACCTTGCCGGGTGGGGCGTACGGCAACCCACCCGACAACGTATGGGTAACGGGCAGGTCATCGATTCCCCTTGCCGGACTCCGCCCGGGGAGCGGTCAGGAGCCCGACGGGGCCGGGGTGACCGTGCCCGGCTTCTTGCCCTTGTTGGCCTCGGCCACCCACTTCTTCAGATTCGCCACGGTGATCGGCTCGTTCCCCTTCTTCGGGAAGATCGATTCCCCGTTGAGCAGCGCGGTCGGTGTGCCCTGGAATCCGCCGTTCTGGAACGCCGTGTTGGACTTCTTGACCCAGCTGTCGTGCTTGCCGTCGTCCACACAGCTGCGGAAGCCGGGTGTGTCGAGTCCCGGGACCTTCCCCGAGAGCTCGATCAGCTTGGCGTTGTCGCCGAAGGCGTCGTCGGTCTCCTGCGGCTGGTTGCTGTAGAGCACGTCGTGGTACGCGGGGAACTTGCCGGCGTCCTGGGCGCAGGCCGCCGCATTGGCCGCCCGCAGCGAGCCGCTGCCGCCGAGATTGCCGTCGATGAGAGTGGCGAGGTGGTACTCGACCCTGACCTGTCCGGTGTTCTCCAGCTGGTGGATCGCGTCGCGGAACGCGTTCTCGAACTGGGCGCAGACCGGGCAGCGGAAATCCTCCCAGATGGTGAGCGTGGACGGGGCATTGTCCGCGCCGACCCCGATGGCCAGGCTGTCCTTCCCGATCGCGCCGGACGGTGCTACGGCGGGGCCCGCATCGCTCTTGTCGCTCTTGCCGCCCGAATTCGCGGCGATCACGCCGACGACGGCGGCCAGCGCCAGCACACCCACCACCGCACTGGTGACGATCAGCGTGCGCCTGCGGCGCTCGCTCGCCTTCTGGCGCTCGCGCTGCTGGACGAGCCGGTCTCGCGCGGCCCTTTTTCCCTGTTCGTTCTTCTCGCTCACACCCGCAGCAACGAACCGGGGAGCCACGTGCGTGCCTCCCCGGTCCAGGTCCACCCGTTTGGGTTACACCCGATTCAGCGCTTTCGAACACCTTCGGCGAGTTCGCCCGCCAGGGAGCGGACGGCGGCCAGGCCGGCCGCCTCGTCGGGGGCGTCCAGCATCGCCTTGACGAAGGCGGAGCCGACGATCACCCCGTCGGCGAAGCCCGCCACCTCGGCGGCCTGCCGGGCGTTGGAGACGCCCAGGCCGACGCAGACCGGCAGGGCCGTCGTCGCGCGGGTGCGCCGGACCAGGTCCTGGGCCTGGTCGCCGACCGACTCGCGGGTGCCGGTGACACCCATCAGCGAGGCCGCGTAGACGAAGCCGGAGCCGGCCGCGGTGATGGTGGCGAGGCGCTCGTCCTTGCTGCTCGGCGCGACGACGAAGACGGTCGCGAGACCGTGCTTGTCGGCGTGCTCGCGCCACAGCGCGGACTCCTGGACCGGCAGGTCGGGCAGGATGCACCCGGCGCCGCCCGCCTCGGCGAGCTCGGCGGTGAAGCGCTCGACGCCGTACCGGTCGATCGGGTTCCAGTACGTCATGACGAGGATCGGGACACCGGTCGCCGCGTACGCCTCACGGACCGTGCGCATCACGTCGGCGATCCGCACACCGCCGCGCAGGGCGATGTCGTCGGCGGTCTGGATGACCGGTCCGTCGAGCACCGGGTCGCTGTGCGGCAGCCCCACCTCGACGATGTCCGCGCCGCCCGCCACGACCGCCTTCACGGCCTCGATCCCGCCGTCGACGGTCGGGAACCCGGCCGGGAGGTACGCGACGAGCGCGGCCCGGTCCTCCGCCTTCGCCTGCGCGAGGGAGGCACTCAACAGCTCCACATTGCCGCTCACTTGGTGACCTCCTCTTCCCCGTCGGCCACATCGGCCTCGACGACCCCGTCGGTCCCGTCGTACAGCCCGAAGTAGCGGGCTGCGGTGTCCATGTCCTTGTCGCCGCGGCCGGACAGATTGACCACGATCAGCCCGTCCTTGCCGAGCTCCTTGCCGACCTCCAGGGCCCCGGCCAGCGCATGGGCGCTCTCGATGGCCGGAATGATCCCTTCGGTGCGGGAGAGGAGGCGCAGCGACTGCATGGCGGCGTCGTCGGTGACCGCGCGGTACTCGCCGCGGCCGATGTCCTTGAGGTACGAGTGCTCCGGGCCGATGCCCGGGTAGTCGAGACCGGCCGAGATGGAGTACGGCTCGGTGATCTGGCCCTCGTCGTCCTGGAGGACGTAACTGCGCGAGCCGTGCAGGATGCCGGGCTCGCCCGCGGTCAGGGTCGCCGCGTGCTCGCCGGTCTCCACGCCGTGTCCGGCGGGCTCGCAGCCGATCAGCCGGACGCGGGCGTCCGGGATGAAGGCGTGGAAGAGCCCGATGGCGTTGGAGCCGCCGCCGACGCAGGCGATGGCGGCGTCCGGCAGCCGGCCGGTCCGCTCCAGGATCTGGCGGCGGGCCTCGACCCCGATGACCCGGTGGAAATCACGGACCATGGCCGGGAAGGGGTGCGGCCCCGCGACGGTGCCGAAGAGGTAGTGCGTGCGGTCCACATTGGCGACCCAGTCGCGGAACGCCTCGTTGATGGCGTCCTTGAGGGTCCTGGAGCCGGACTTCACGGCGATGACCTCGGCGCCGAGCATCCGCATCCGCGCCACGTTCAGCGCCTGCCGCTCGGTGTCGATCTCGCCCATGTAGATGGTGCATTCGAGGCCGAAGAGCGCGCAGGCGGTCGCGGTGGCGACGCCGTGCTGGCCAGCGCCGGTCTCGGCGATGACCCGGGTCTTGCCCATGCGCTTGGTGAGCAGCGCCTGGCCCAGCACGTTGTTGATCTTGTGCGAGCCGGTGTGGTTGAGGTCCTCGCGCTTGAGGAAGATCCGGGCGCCGCCCGCGTGCTCCGCGAAGCGCGGGACCTCGGTCAGCGCGCTCGGCCGGCCGGTGTAGTTGACCATGAGCTCGTTGAGCTCGGCGGCGAAGGCCGGATCGGCCTTGGCCTTGTCGTACTCGACGGCGACCTCGTCCACGGCGGCGACGAGCGCCTCCGGGATGAACTTGCCGCCGAACGCACCGAAGTACCCCTCGGCGCTGGGGATCAGACCCTCCGGGTCCGGAATGAAGAAGTCAGATGACATCCGACGTGCTCCTCGACATCGCAATGGGTGGGTTCACCGTATGCGCCGTGAGCGGAGCGCCACCGCGACCGGCGATCGGTCGGGCGGTGCGGTCGTACGTACGAGGGGAGTGGTGCGGGTACGTCGGCCGGGGCTCGCTACAGCGCGGACCCCGTGCGCCATCGCATGCCGTTGACCTGGCCGGGCTCGTCGCCGATCACGTACCGCACCCGCCGGCCGTGCACACGGCGCGCCGGGGCGCGGCAGCCGCGATGCCAGAAGGGCGGCGCGCAGCGGCTCGGTTGAGGGTGGTGGCGGGCGACGGGCGGGAGGCAGCCGCGTGCCAGCGGGGCGTGCGGGACCCGGGCCGTCGCTCCGGTGGGGCGCAGGCCCCGCCGGGGACGGAACACGGGGCGTTCGGCGGACACGGGTCGGGTCAGCCCCGTCCGTGCCGGAGCGCCGGGTGGGCGCCGGCGGCGACCAGGTCGGCGACGGCGGCCCGCGGGTCTCGGCCGGTGACCAGCGACTCGCCCACGAGCACCGCGTCGGCGCCCGCGTTGGCGTACGCGATCAGGTCGTGCGGGCCGCGGACACCGGACTCGGCGACCCTGACGATGTGGGCCGGGATCTCGGGGGCGACGCGCTCGAAGGTGGAGCGGTCGACCTTGAGGTCCTTCAGGTTGCGCGCGTTGACACCGATGATCTTCGCCCCGGCGTCCACGGCACGCTCCGCCTCCTCCTCGTCGTGCACCTCGACCAGCGGCGTCAGGCCGATGGACTCGGCGCGCTCGATCAGGGAGACCAGGGCCTCCTGGTCGAGGGCGGCGACGATCAGCAGGGCGAGGTCGGCACCGTAGGCGCGGGCCTCCCAGAGCTGGTACGAGGTGACGATGAAGTCCTTGCGCAGGACCGGGATGTCGACCTTGGCGCGGACGGCCTCCAGGTCGGCGAGCGAACCGCCGAAGCGGCGCTCCTCGGTGAGGACCGAGATGACGGACGCGCCGCCCGCCTCGTAGTCCGCGGCGAGCGCGGCCGGGTCGGCGATGGCGGCCAGGGCCCCCTTGGAGGGGCTGGAACGCTTGACCTCGCAGATGACGGTCACGCCCTCGCCACGCAGGGCGGCGACTCCGTCCTTGGCTCCGGGAGCGCGCGCGGCGCGTTCCTTCAGCTCGTCGAGGCTGACACGCGCCTGCCGCTCTGCGAGGTCGGCGCGTACGCCGTCGATGATCTCGTCGAGCACACTCACGCGAGCGGCCCCCTTCCGGGACAGTGATGAGGGAACAGGATCAGCCATGTCAATGCTATCCGCAGGAGGGCGAAGGGCCCGAATCCGGTGGGCGAATGTCCCACTACCTGGGCATTCAGGGGGCCAGAACGGAGCCGATCGGTAGATTCCGGACGACCGAGAAGATCAGCAGTACGGCCCCGGTCCCCCACCAGACCACGGGTTTCGCCGCGAGGCTCATGGGCCTGCCCCGGGCGGCGCGGACCATCCAGACCGCCCACAGGACGGCGAAGACCGCGTAGCCGACGACGGCGAGCGCGTTGGAGCCGAGGGCCGCGGCGATGTCGCCGTGCGCGACGGCGTGGGCGCTGCGCAGGCCCCCGCAGCCCGGACAGTAGAGCCCGGTGAACCGGAGCAGCGGGCAGAGCGGGTAGTGGCCGGGCTGATTGGGGTCGACGGCACCGACGTAGCCGAACGCACCGACGACGACGGCCATGACGCCCACCGGCGTGGCCAGCCGCCGGAAGCGCGAGACGGGTACGGGGGCCGGGGGGAAGACCGGCGGGGACGGATGGCCGGACATGTCCGGCTGTCCGGTCATCGGCAGGCCGGGCCCGGGGACCGGGGCCGGCGCTGCGGCGGCGGGGGTAGGCGATGCGTCCACCCGGTGATTGTCCCCGCTGACGCGGAAAGGCGCAGCCCGGAGCGGACTGCGCCTCGCATGCGTACGGATGCCGCGTGGCGTCAGGAGACCTGGGCCTGTGCGGCGCGGGCCCGTGCCTGGGCCATCTCCGCGGACTCCTTCGGCATGCCGAGGCCCGCGGCCTTCATCGCGAGGCCGACGACCCCGCCGAGGAGGACGACGGCGATTCCGGCCCAGAAGCCGACGGGGTTGGCCGCGACCATGAAGACGCCTGCGACGCAGAAGCCGATGAAGGAGATGATGACACCGGTCCAGGCGGCCGGGGTGTGTCCGTGGCTGCTGCCCGCCATGAGTTGCTCCTTGTTGGTGTTGCGCTGTGGGTATCGCTGTACGCAAAGCTGGTGCTGCTGTGCTGAGAGCTCAGCCTCATTGTCCCGTACGTACGAGTAGGACGTGAGCTGGGGGTCTCTAGCGCGTCGGGTCCTCGCCGCGGTCCAGGGCCTTCCAGAGGTCCTCGGGCCGGTCCGGGTCCGGGACGGTGCGGGCGGCCTTGCGGGGGCGGGGGGTGCCGTCCCGTTCGTACCGTCCCGACATGGTGGGCCAGAGCTTCCCGTACCGCAGGGCGAGCAGCCCGGCGAGCAGGATCAGCAGGCCGCCGGCCGCGGTGACGTAGGGCCACGCGGTATGGGAGAGCGCGGCGATGGTCGCCGAGGCGTCGCCGGTGGACTGGGCGGCCTTCTCGTCGAGCGCCGCACTGCCGGAGGCGCCGAGGCAGGCGCTCAGTCCGGCACCGAGACCACTGAGGGCGAGGAGCCCGGCGACGAGCAGCCGGGAGGCCCCGCGGACCGCGAAGACGGCGACGAGGGCGGCCAGGCCGACTATGGCGAGGGCCGCCGGGAGACCGGTGACGTCCTGGCCGTCGGCGGTCAGGGGCAGCGAGCCGCCGCCGACGGACGCCTCGCCCTCGGCCCAGGTCTGGCCGGAGGCGAGCAGGACGACGGTGGCGCCGACCGCCCCGAGGAACAGACCGGCGGCCAGGCTGCGGCGGCTTCCCGAGGTGTCGGGCGCAGTGGCGGCTCGGGCACGGGGCTGGGGTACGGGGACGGCACTCACGTACTCCACTATCCCCTACCGCCTCGGACCGACCGGCAATCGGGGGGCGGCGTCGCGATTGCCGGCCGGCCTCACGCGCCGTGGAGCCGGTTGGCCGTATGCACCGCGCGGAGGACCGCCGCGGCCTTGTTGCGGCATTCGGTGTCCTCGGCGACCGGGTCGGAGTCGGCGACGACGCCCGCTCCGGCCTGGACGTATGCCGTGCCGTCGCGGAGCAGGGCGGTGCGGATGGCGATGGCGGTGTCGGAGTCCCCGGCGAAGTCGAGATAGCCGACGCAGCCTCCGTACAGTCCGCGTCGGGTCGGTTCGAGTTCCTCGATGATCTGCATCGCGCGGGGCTTGGGGGCGCCGGAGAGGGTGCCCGCGGGGAAGCAGGCGGTGAGGACGTCGAAGGCGGTGCGGCCCTCGGCGACGCGGCCGGTGACGGTGGAGACGATGTGCATCACGTGCGAGTACCGCTCGATCGACATGAAGTCGACGACCTCGACGGTGCCGGGTGCGCAGACCCGCCCCAGGTCGTTGCGGCCGAGGTCGACCAGCATCAGGTGCTCGGCTCGTTCCTTCGGGTCGGCGAGGAGCTCGTCGGCGAGCGCCTGGTCCTCCTGCGGGGTGGCGCCGCGGTGCCGGGTCCCGGCGATCGGGTGGACCATGGCGTGTCCGTCCTCGACCTTGACGAGGGCCTCCGGGCTGGAGCCCGCGACGTCGAAGCCGTCGAACCGGAAGAGGTACATGTACGGCGACGGGTTGGTGGCGCGCAGCACCCGGTAGACGTCCAACGCGCTTGCCGTGCACGGGGTTTCGAAGCGCTGGGAGGGGACGACCTGGAAGGCCTCGCCGGCCCTGATGCGTTCCTTCACGTCCTCGACGGCGTCCTGGTACGCCGTGCCGCCCCACAGCGCGGTGTACGGGGGCAGCTCGGACGGCGGGAGGGCGGCGGGGGTGTTCTGGACGGGGCGGGAGAGGTCCCGTTCCATGGCGTCGAGACGGGCGACGGCGTCCGCGTACGCCTCGTCGACGCCGGTCGAGAGGTCGTTGTGGTTGATCGCGTTGGCGATCAGCAGGACGCTGCCGTCCCAGTGGTCGAGCACGGCCAGGTCCGAGGTGAGCAGCATCGTCAGCTCGGGGACGTGCAGGTCGTCCTCGCCGCTGTCGCCGATCTTCTCCAGGCGGCGCACGATGTCGTAGCCGAGGTAGCCGACCATGCCGCCGGTGAACGGGGGCAGCCCGTCGTCGACGACCAGGTCGCGCGGGGTGTGCAGGGTCTCGATGGTGGCGCGCAGGGCCTCCAGCGGGTCGCCGTCGACGGGGACGCCGACGGGCGGGACGCCCAGCCAGTGGGCCTGTCCGTCGCGTGCGGTGAGGGTGGCGGCGCTGCGTACCCCGATGAAGGAGTAGCGCGACCAGGTGCGGCCGTTCTCCGCGGACTCCAGGAGGAAGGTGCCGCTGCGCTCGCCCGCGAGTTTGCGGTAGAGCCCCACCGGGGTGTCGCCGTCCGCGAGGAGCCTGCGGCTGACGGGGATGACGCGCCGGTCGACGGCGAGTTCGCGGAAGGTGTCGAGATCCATGGCGGCTGGCCCTTTACTGCGCGAGCGGGAGGACGTCGGCGTCGAAGCAGGTGCGGTCGCCGGTGTGGCAGGCGGCACCCGTCTGGTCGACCCTGACAAGGACGGTGTCGGCGTCACAGTCGAGGGCGACGGACTTGACCTGCTGGATGTGGCCCGAGGTGTCTCCCTTGACCCAGTACTCCTGGCGGCTGCGGGACCAGTAGGTGCAGCGGCCGGTGGTGAGGGTGCGGTGCAGGGCCTCGTCGTCCATCCAGCCGAGCATCAGCACCTCGCCGGTGTCGTACTGCTGGGCGATGGCCGGGACGAGTCCGTCGGCACCGCGCTTGAGGCGGGCCGCGATGGCCGGGTCGAGGTTGCCGGACGGCGGCGGAGTGCTGGGCGTGGGCGCGCTGGTCATGCGCCCATTGTGCCGTGGCCGCGGGAGCCTTTCCGTGCGGCGTCCACTGGGCGGACCGCGTGCGACGGTCGTACGCTGGCGAGCATGTCGACCCATGCGAAGCGTGAACGACTTCTGCTCGCCGACCTGTTGGAGGCGGCGGGACCGGAGGCCCCGACCCTGTGCCACGGCTGGACGACCCGGGACCTGGCCGCCCATGTGGTGGTCCGGGAAAGGCGGCCGGACGCGGCGGGCGGGATTCTGCTGGGCGCGCTGCGGAACCGGCTCGAACGGGTGCAGGCCGAATTCGCCGCGAAGCCGTACGAGGAGCTGATCCAGCTGATACGTACGGGACCGCCGAGGTTCTCCCCGTACGCCGTGAAGCAGCTGGACGAGGCCGCCAACACCGTGGAGTTCTACATCCACGCGGAGGATGTCCGCCGGGCCCAGCCGGACTGGTCGCGGCGCGAGCTGGACCCGGTGTTCGCCGATCTGCTGTGGTCGCGCGCCGAGAAGACAGCCCGGCTGCTGGGCCGCCGGTCCCCGGTGGGTCTGGTGCTGCGCCGCCCGGACGGCCAGACGGCGGTGGCGCACAAGGGCACCCCGGTGGTGACGGTCACCGGCGAGCCGGGCGAGCTGCTGCTCTTCGCGTTCGGGCGGCAGGACGCGGCGACGGTGGGCCTGGAGGGCGACAAGGAGGCGGTGGACCGGCTGCACACGGCGGAGCTGGGGATGTAGGGCCTCAGCCCGGGAGTTCCGCGCGGCGCAGCCGGGTGAAGGCCAGGCCCGCCGTCGCCCCCGCGGCGCACACCGCGGCGCTGGTGACGAAGACCGGGCCGGTCCCCCAGACCGCGACGGCCGCTCCCGTGACCGGGTAGCTGAGCGGGGCGATGGCGTGGGTGAAGAGCGTCGAGACCGAGGTGACCCGGCCGAGGTAGGCGGGTTCGGTGACGGTCTGGATCAGGGCGCCGCACAGGGAGCCGCCGAGGCCCGCGAAGAGCCCGACGCAGACCGCCGTGGCGGCGGCGAGGGCCACCGAGGGCATGTACGCCAGGGCGCCGATGGCGACCGCGCCGGTCAGCACCGTCAGGCACATCACCAGCCCCGCGCGCGGCATCCGGCCGCGCACGGCGAGCAGCAGCGCCGTCGCACCGGCGCCGATACCGAACGCGGCGATGATCCAGCCCATGCCGGACGCCCCCCAGCCGCGCTCGCGGACCAGCAGGACCAGTCCGAGGTTGAGCGGTCCGACGAAGCCCAGCTCGCTGACGGCGACGACGATCATCAGAGGCCCGAGCAGCGGGTGGCGGCGGATGTGGCGCAGCCCGTCGGCCAGTTCGCGCCGGGCGGTGCCGGACGGTTCGGCGCCGTCCTGATCGGGCAGCGGGCGGATCCGCAGGGACAGGAGCAGCGGCAGCGACACGGCGAAGAGCACCCCGGCCGCGGCGAAGGCGAGCGTCGGTCCGCCGAGGGCCACCGCGAGACCGCCGAGCGGCGCTCCGACGACATTGGCGATACGGGTGGCGAGCCCGCGCAGGCCCTGGACGCGGGCCAGCTGTCCGGCGGTGGTGATCCGGGGCGGCAGTGCGCCGACGGCGGGCAGGAAGAGGGCGTCGACCACGCCGAAGACCAGCGCGACGGCGATCAGCATCCACAGGGCGGGCGAGGTGAGCAGCAGAGCGCCGGCCAGGCCGAGGACGACCAGGCAGCGGGCGGCGTCGCTGCCGATGACGACGCGGCGCGGTCCGATCCGGTCGGCGAGCACTCCCCCGCCGAGCATCAGCACGGCCCGGGGTATGGAGCCGACGGCGAGGACGATCCCGGTCTGGGCGGCGCTGCCAGTGCGGGCGGCGGCCCAGGCGAGCGCCATGTAGTAGACGCTGTCGCCGATCATCGAGGCGGTGTGGGCGCCGAGCCAGCGCAGGACGTTGGCGTCGCGGTGGGCGGGGCGTTCGGCGGCTTGCGCGGGTGTGGCGGTGACGGTCATGGATCGTCCTCCTCGGGGGGGGGGCCGGTTCAGGTCCGGAACGGGAATCCGTACACGTGCAGCGCGACTTGTTCACGGCCGTCCGAATCGCCGGCTTCCTCGCGGACGCGGGCGGTGTCCTGGTAGCGGTTGATCAGCTCGTGCATCTCGCGGGCGAGCGCGGCGAGCTCCTCGGCGGTGAGCCGGGGCAGGTACTCGGAGGCGAAGGAGGCGCTGCGCCACTCGGGGGCCCAGGACTGGGTGGAGTCGAGGTAGCGGCGGTACAGCTCGATGTGCTGGTCGAAGGAGAGCCGGCCGACGGCGGCGTGCGTGGCGGCCTTCTCGGGGGCGTCGCTGAAGTCCTCGTCGTGGAAGTTCAGTCCGTTCGAGGCGGGTTGCCACCAGCGTTCGCGGCCGTCCTTGCCCTGCTGCTCGGCCTCCTCGATCAGGCCGTGGTCGGCGAGCTTGCGCAGGTGGTAGCTGACCAGTGAGACCGCCTCGTCGACCTGCCCGGCCAGCTGGGACGCGGTGGCCTCACGGGCGATGTGGAGCGCCCGGTAGAGCTTCATCCGCAGGGGGTGTCCGAACGCTTTCAGGGTCTCCAGGTCCGAGACCCGGCGCGATTCCTTGCTTGCCATGCCCCCCACCGTAAATAGGAAAGGAAACTTGCGCAATCATTATTGCGCAATAAAAGCTGCGGGTTCGTGGGCCGTGGAAAAGCCCATCGCCGGGCGGGGCCGATGAATCGGCTCCGCCCGGCGATGGGCTCGATGGGTACCGCGGGTCAGCGGACGGGGTGTCCGGCCTCCCTGAGCGCGTTCTTGACCTCGGAGATCCGCAGATCGCCGAAGTGGAAGACGGACGCGGCGAGCACCGCGTCGGCGCCCGCCGCGATGGCGGGTGCGAAGTGCGCGAGCCGGCCGGCGCCGCCGGAGGCGATGACGGGGACGGTCACGTGCTTCCGTACCGCCGTGATCATCTCGGTGTCGTAGCCGTCCTTGGTGCCGTCCGCGTCCATCGAGTTGAGCAGGATCTCGCCCGCGCCCAGCTCGGCGGCCCGGTGCGCCCACTCGACGGCGTCGATGCCGGTGCCCTTGCGGCCGCCGTGCGTGGTGACCTCGAAGGTGCCGGCGGGGGTGCGCCGGGCGTCCACGGAGAGCACCAGGACCTGGCGGCCGAAGCGCTCGGCGATCTCCCGGATGAGGTCGGGGCGGGCGATGGCGGCGGTGTTGACGCCGACCTTGTCCGCACCGGCCCGCAGCAGCTTGTCGACGTCGTCGGCGGTACGGACGCCGCCGCCGACCGTGAGCGGGATGAAGACCTGCTCGGCGGTGCGGCGCACCACGTCGTAGGTGGTCTCCCGGTCACCGCTGGACGCGGTGATGTCCAGGAAGGTCAGCTCGTCGGCGCCCTCGGCGTCGTACAGCTTCGCCATCTCGACGGGGTCGCCCGCGTCGCGCAGGTTCTGGAAGTTGACGCCCTTGACGACCCGGCCGTTGTCGACGTCCAGGCACGGGATGACGCGTACCGCGAGGCTCATCGCGCTCCTGCCCGGTAGGCCTCGACCTCGACCTCGACGACCAGGCTCGGGTCCACGAAACCGGACACGATGATCATCGAGGCGGCGGGGCGGACGTCGTCGAAGAGCTCCTTGTGGGCGCGGCCGACCTCGTCCACGTCCCGGGCGTGCGTGATGTACATCCGGGTACGGACGACGTCCTCGCGGCCCAGACCGAGTTGCTTCAGCGCGTCGAAGGCGACCTTGAAGGAGGTGACGGTCTGCTCGTACGGGCCGCCCGCGGAGATCTGTCCGTTCTCCACCGAGGTGCAGCCGGCCACCAGGACGAGGCCGTTCGGCAGCTCCACCGCGCGGGAGTAGCCGAACTTCTCCTCCCACGGGGCACCGGAGGAGACACGGTTGACGGAGTCGCTCATCCGGAGACCGCCTGGAGTGCTTCTTCGAGGGTGAACGCCTTCGCGTAGAGCGCCTTTCCGACGATCGCGCCCTCGACGCCGTCCGGGACGAGCGAGGCGATGGCCCGCAGGTCGTCCAGCGAGGAGACGCCGCCGGAGGCGACGACGGGCTTGTCGGTGGCGGCGCAGACGTTCTTCAGGAGCTCCAGGTTGGGGCCCTGGAGCGTGCCGTCCTTGGCGATGTCGGTGACGACGTAGCGGGCGCAGCCCTCGGAGTCGAGGCGGGCGAGCGTCTCGTAGAGGTCGCCGCCGTCGCGGGTCCAGCCGCGGCCGCGCAGCGTCGTGCCGCGGACGTCCAGGCCGACGGCGATCTGGTCGCCGTGCTCGGCGATGACCTTGGCGACCCACTCCGGCGTCTCCAGGGCGGCGGTGCCGAGGTTGACCCGGCGGCAGCCGGTGGCGAGGGCGGCGGCGAGCGAGGCGTCGTCGCGGATGCCGCCGGAGAGCTCGACCTTGATGTCCATGGCGCCGGCCACCTCGGCGATCAGCGCGCGGTTGTCCCCGGTGCCGAAGGCGGCGTCCAGGTCGACGAGGTGCAGCCACTCGGCCCCGGCACGCTGCCAGGCGAGGGCGGCCTCCAGCGGGGAACCGTAGGAGGTCTCGGAGCCGGACTCGCCGTGGACGAGGCGGACGGCCTGGCCGTCGCGGACGTCGACGGCGGGGAGCAGTTCAAGCTTCGGCATTACAGCGTCTCGATCCAGTTGGTCAGCAGCTGGGCGCCGGCATCGCCGGACTTCTCGGGGTGGAACTGGGTGGCCCACAGGGCGCCGTTCTCCACGGCGGCGACGAACGGCTCGCCGTGGGTGGCCCAGGTGACCCGGGGGGCGCGGATCTTGGGGTTGGTGACTTCCAGGCTCCAGTCGTGCACCGCGTAGGAGTGCACGAAGTAGAACCGGGCCTCGGGGTCGAGACCGGCGAAGAGCTGGGAGTCCTCGGGGGCCCGCACGGTGTTCCAGCCCATGTGCGGGACGACCGGGGCCTTCAGCGGGGCGACGGTGCCGGGCCATTCGTCCAGGCCCTCCGTCTCCACACCGTGCTCGATGCCGCGCTCGAAGAGGATCTGCATACCGACGCAGATGCCCATGACGGGGCGGCCGCCGGAGAGCCTGCGGCCGACGATCCATTCGCCGCGGGCCTTCTTCAGCCCGTCCATGCACGCGGAGAACGCGCCGACGCCGGGCACCAGCAGCCCGTCGGCGTTCATCGCCTTCTCGAAGTCGCGGGTGATCTCGACGTCCGCGCCGACGTGGGCGAGGGCCCGTTCGGCGGAGCGGACGTTGCCGAAGCCGTAGTCGAAGACGACGACCTTCTTGTTGTCGCTCACAGCTCGTTCCTCAGTCCCAGAGTCCCTGGATCCGCAGAATGCCTGCCACCAGGCACATCACGGAGGCGATCGCGAGCAGGACGATGACGCCCTTGGGCATGCCCTGCTTCGAGAAGGAGTAGACGCCGCCGGCCAGGAAGAGGCCGAGGACGATCAGGATGGTGTTGAGGCCGGTCACAGCGCGCCCTTCGTGGAGGGAAGGATCCCGGCGGCGCGCGGGTCGTGCTCGCTGGCGTAGCGCAGGGCGCGGGCGAGCGCCTTGAACTGGCACTCCACGATGTGGTGGGCGTTGCGCCCGTACGGCACGTGGACGTGCAGGGCGATCTGCGCCTGCGCGACGAAGGACTCCAGGATGTGCCGGGTCATCGTCGTGTCGTACGCGCCGATCATCGGCGCCATGTTCTCCGGCTCGGTGTGCACCAGGTAGGGGCGGCCGGACAGGTCGACGGTGACCTGGGCCAGCGACTCGTCCAGCGGGACGGTGCAGTTGCCGAAGCGGTAGATGCCGACCTTGTCCCCGAGGGCCTGCTTGAACGCGGCGCCGAGGGCGAGGGCGGTGTCCTCGATGGTGTGGTGCGAGTCGATGTGCAGATCGCCGTCGGTCTTGACCGTGAGGTCGAAGAGCCCGTGCCGGCCGAGCTGGTCGAGCATGTGGTCGTAGAAACCGACCCCGGTCGACACATCGACCTTGCCGGTGCCGTCGAGGTTTATCTCGACGAGCACCGAGGTTTCCTTGGTGGTGCGTTCCACGCGGCCTACGCGGGGGCTCATGCGCTTGCTCCTTGGTTGTGCTCGCCTCGCCGGGCCGGATCGCGGTCGGCCCCGTGTCGGCTGGGGGTCCGGGGGTCGTTCCCCGGGAGATGCAGTACGCGGCCTGCGCGGGGGCTCATGCGTCGTGCTCCTTCTTCAGTTCGCGTGCCGCATCGAGGAACGCGTCGTTCTCTGCCGGGGTGCCCGCGGAGACCCGCAGCCATCCCGGTACGCCGTTGTCCCGGACCAGGACGCCCCGGTCGAGGATTCGCTGCCAGGCGGTGTGGCTGTCGGCGAAGCGGCCGAACTGGACGAAGTTGGCGTCCGAGTCGGTGACGTCGTAGCCGAGAGCGCGCAGCTCGGTGACGATCCGGTCGCGCTCGCTCTTGAGCTGCGCGACGTATCCGAGCAGCGTATCGGTGTGCTCCAGGGCGGCGAGCGCGGTGGCCTGGGTGACGGAGGACAGGTGGTACGGCAGCCGCACCAGCTGGACCGCGTCCACCACGGCCGGGTCGGCGGCGAGGTAGCCCAGGCGCAGTCCGGCGGCGCCGAACGCCTTCGACATGGTGCGCGAGAGCACCATGTTCGGCCGGCCCTCGATCAGCGGGAGCAGCGAGGCGTGGTGGCTGAACTCGCCGTACGCCTCGTCGACGACGACCATCGACGGCCTGGCCGCCTGGGCCGCGTCGTGGAGCGCGAGCACGGTTTCGGCGTCGACGGCCGTGCCGGTGGGGTTGTTGGGGGAGGTGATGAAGACGACGTCGGGCCGGTGCTCGGCGATGGCCTCGCGGGCGGCCTCGACGTCGATGGTGAAGTCCTCGTTGCGCGGTCCGGAGATCCAGGCGGTGCCGGTGCCGCGGGCGATGAGGGCGTGCATGGAGTACGAGGGCTCGAAGCCGATCGCGGTGCGGCCGGGGCCGCCGAAGGTCTGGAGCAGCTGCTGGAGCACCTCGTTGGAGCCGTTGGCCGCCCAGACGTTGGCGAGGGCGACCTCGTGCCCGGCGGTGCGGGTGAGGTAGCGGGCCAGTTCGGTGCGGAGCTCGACGGCGTCCCGGTCGGGGTAGCGGTTGAGGCCGCGGGCGGCCTCGCGGACCCGCTCGGCGATCCGGTCGACGAGCGCCTCGGGCAGCGGGTAGGGGTTCTCGTTGGTGTTCAGCCGCACGGGTACGTCGAGCTGCGGCGCCCCGTAGGGGGACTTGCCGCGCAGTTCGTCGCGGATCGGGAGATCGTCGATGCGGGTGGTCTTGCGAGGGGTGTCGCTGTTCGTCACTGCTGCGGGACCTTCCAGCCGAACCTGGCCTTGAGCGCGGCGCCGTGGGCGGGGAGGTCCTCCGCCTCGGCGAGGGTCACGACGTGATGGGTGACCTCGGCGAGCGCGTCGCGCGTGTAGTCGACGATGTGGATGCCACGCAGGAAGGACTGCACGGAGAGGCCCGAGGAGTGGCAGGCGCAGCCGCCGGTGGGCAGCACGTGGTTGGAGCCGGCGCAGTAGTCGCCGAGCGAGACCGGGGCCCAGGGGCCGACGAAGATCGCGCCGGCGTTGCGGACCCGGTCGGCGACGGCGGCGGCGTCGGCGGTCTGGATCTCCAGGTGCTCGGCGGCGTACGCGTCGACGACCTTGAGGCCGTCCTCCAGGTCGTTGACCAGGACGATCGCGGACTGGCGGCCGGCCAGCGCGGGCTCGATCCGGTCGGTGACGTGCTTGGTCGCGGCGATCTGCGGCTTCAGCTCGGCCTCGGTGGCCGCGGCCAGTTCCGCGGAGTCGGTGACGAGGACCGCCGCGGCCATCGGGTCGTGCTCGGCCTGGCTGATCAGGTCGGCGGCGACGTGCACCGGGTCGGCGGTGGAGTCCGCGAGGATCGCGATCTCGGTGGGGCCCGCCTCCGCGTCGATGCCGATGCGGCCCTTGAGGAGGCGCTTGGCGGCTGCGACGAAGATGTTGCCGGGGCCGGTGACGAGGTTCACCGGAAGACATTCGGCCGTTCCGTACGCGAACATCGCGACGGCCTGGGCGCCGCCGGCCGCGTACACCTCGTCGACGCCGAGCAGGGCGCAGGCGGCGAGGATGGTGGGGTGCGGCAGACCGCCGAAGTCCTTCTGCGGCGGGGAGGCGACGGCGATGCCCTCGACGCCCGCTTCCTGGGCCGGTACGACGTTCATGACCACGGACGACGGGTAGACGGAGCGCCCGCCCGGGACGTAGAGCCCGACGCGCTCGACCGGCACCCACTTCTCGGTGACGGTGCCGCCGGGGACGACCTGGGTGGTGTGCGTGGTGCGGCGCTGCTCGCGGTGGACGAGGCGGGCGCGGCGGATCGACTCCTCCAGGGCGGCCCGCACGGCCGGATCGAGCTGTTCGACGGCCTCGGCGATCGCCGCGGCCGGGACCCGGATCGAGTCGATCCGTACGCCGTCGAATTTCTCCCCCCACTCGATCACTGCCGCGGAGCCACGATGGCGTACGTCCTCGCAGATGGGCCGCACCGTCTCCAGGGCGGCTTCCACGTCGAACTCGGCACGGGGCAGCAGGTCGCGCAGGGCTCCACCCTCGGGGAGGGCATTGCCGCGCAGATCGATTCGAGAGATCACACCGCAATTCTCGCAGACCGCCTCCGGCGTCCGGTCGCCCGTATCACTGGCTGATACATGTCCCGGACGTCACTGCTGACCAATAGCTTTCACGTCGTCACTCAGCGGGAAGAACAGCTCCGAGCGGAAGGGGCACCCGTGACCGAACCGCACGACGGTGATTTCCCGGACGGACTGAGCGCAGCCGAGCTCGGCATGTGGCAGGCCTTCCGGAACGGCAGCACCTACGATCTGCGCGCCCGCGACCCGGCGCGGGACGATCCGTTCGCGCCGCGCGTCTGGGGGCCGGAGCGCAGTGTGGACGGGCGCGTCGTCGCCCGCCTGCTGCTCTCGGGTCCGCCGCCGCGGCCCGGCCGGGTCGCGGCGCTGAAGCTCCGGGGTGTACGGATCACCGGAACACTCGATCTCGCGGGCGGGCGCGTCGCGCCGTACGTCGAGATGACCGGCTGCCGCTTCGAGAGCGAGGTGGTGCTGCCGGAATGCCATTTCACGACGTTACGGATCGTCGGCTGCGCGATGCCCCGGCTGGAGGCGGCCCGGCTGCGCACCGAGGGCGACCTGCATCTGCCGCGCTGTCGGATCCCGCGCGGGATCCGGCTCACCGACGCCCAGATCGGCACCGATCTGCTGATCAACCAGATCGAGATCGGCCCGGACCGGGGCGGGCGGGCGCTGGCCGGTGACGGGCTGGCGGTCGCCCAGGATCTGCAGGCGGAGCTGATCGAGGCGCGCGGCGAGCTGAGTCTGCGCGGGGCGAAGGTCGGCGGTTCACTGAGCCTGCGCGGCAGCCGGCTGCGGGGCAGGGAGGGACGGCGCGCGCTGAACGCCCCGCAGCTGACCGTGGAGCGGACGCTGTACATGAGCGAGGCCTGGGTGAGCGTCGACACCGGGATCCAGGGCACCACTCCCCCGTTCGGCATCGTCCTGGCGTCGACCCCCGCGAGCGGCACGCGTTCGCAGATCTTCGAGTGCCGAGGCGGGGTGCGCCTGGACGACGGGCGGTTCGGCGACGCGGTCGACCTGCACAAGGCGCGGTTCGTGCTGGGCCGGCACGAAGAGCTGTCGCTGCGCCGGATCGTCACCCCGGAGTTGCGGTTCAACGCGGAACGGCCGGAGGAGGGCCGGGTCGTGCTGAACGGCGCGAAGGTCGTCACGCTGATCGACGTGTCGACCAGCTGGCCGGGGCCCGGCGGGCTGGCGATGGGCGGTTTCGTGTACGAGAACCTCGTCCCGTACGGGCACTTCCCGCTCTCCCGGCGCCTGGAGTGGGTGGCGGCGGCGACCCCGGAGTACGTACCGGAGCCGTACGAACGGCTCGCGACGGTGCTGCGCAACTGCGGGGAGGACGCGGACGCCCGGGAGGTGCTGCTGGCCAAGCAGCGGCGGCGGCGCGAGACGCTGCCGATCGCCGCGAAACTCTGGGGCTTCCTCCAGGACTGGACGGTGGCGTACGGCTACCGACCCGGGCGGGCCGCGGTGTGGATGGCGTTGCTGTGGGCGGCGGGGGCGATGGCCTTCGCCCAGCACGTCCCGGCGGCGATCAAACAGGACGAGCATCCGCAGTGGAACCCGGCGCTGTACGCGCTGGATCTGCTGATCCCGGTGATCAATCTGGGCCAGGACGGCTACTGGCGGATGGAGGGCGGCTGGCAGTGGGCGGCGGCGGTGCTCGTCCTGCTGGGCTGGATACTCGCCACGACCGTCGCGGCGGGCGCCTCACGGCTGCTGCGCCGGGGCTGACCGGAATCCGGCCACGGCCGACCCGACCACGCGCCGTCGGACCGTTCGCAGTCGCCTCTGCCGAACGGTCCGCACGGCACCCGTGGGCCATGGTCGAACGTCTGCCCGAGCTGCGGCAGAACTACCGCAAGCCATCGGCCGGAACAGCAGGAACAAGCCAGATTCCACATTTTCCTTTACTTCTTCTTGACCCGGTCCAATGCAACCCATTCACTCGGCACCAAAGCTTCACAGCGCACCTCTGGCGCCGTCCCGACCAGCGCTTTTCAATGGTCTGCACCATGCCAATCCTTCGTGCTCTGCTCCGTGCCGCGTGCACGGTCCGGCGCCCCTCGCCGGGCCCTGCCGGACTGCCGGCGGACGACGAGGTGCTGCTCGACGCCCCCGACGAGCGGCTCTCCCCGGCGCTCGTCGCCGCCGCCCTCGGGGAGTACGGACCGGCCGCGAAACTCCTCGCCACCACCCGGGACGGCGCCGAGTGGGAGAACCGCGACCGCTACCTCGGCCGGCTCGTCACCTTCGCCCGCAACCGCGACGGCTGGCTGACCGACTGGCTCGCCGCCGCCCCGCACGACCCGGACGCGCTGCTCGTCAAGGCCGAGCTGGCGGTCCGCCGGGCCTGGGAGTCGCCCGCTCGGGCCGAGCAGCTGCGCGAGGTGGGACCGCTGATCACGGCGGCGGCCGAGAGCGATCCGCGCGACCCGGTGCCCTGGCGCCTCGCGCTCGACCACGCGCGCGGCACCCACGCCACGCACACCATGTTCGAGGCGCTGTGGGAGCAGGCGATACGGCGTTCCTCGCACCACTTCGGCTGCCATGTCGCGGCGCTGCGGTACCTCTCCGCCGCCTGGTACGGCTCGCACCGCGAGTGCTTCGACTTCGCCGAGCGGGCGGCCGAGGACTCGCTGCCCGGCTCGCTGGTCCAGGCGCTGCCGCTGCGGGCCGCCTTCGCCCTGCTGATAGAGGGAGCCGGCGCACGGACCACCTCGGTGCAGGAGGAGCGGATCGACGCGGCGGCGGATCTGGCCATCGCGCTGTCCGCCTCGTTCACGCCGGGCGACCCCTGGCCCGCCGAGGTCCGCAACCTGCTGGCGTTCGTGCTGGTCACCCGGGGCCGCTGGGACGAGGCACTGGAACAGTTCCGGCAGATCGGACCCCACGCGACGTCGTTCCCGTGGTCCTCGGTCTCCGAGGATCCGCTCGGCCGGTTCCTGGAGGCGCGGGACGACACGCGGCTCCGGGCGGGCCGCGCGACGCCGTTCCCGGGACGGGCCGACCGGGCCCGGCCCGGCGGCCATTACGCTTGACCGTTGTGACCACCGCTCGCCTGCCTCTGTTCCCGCTGAACGCGGTGCTGTTCCCCGGCCTCGTGCTGCCGCTGAACGTCTTCGAGGAGCGATATCGCGCCATGATGCGCGAGCTCCTGAAGACCGACGAGGACGAACCCCGCCGCTTCGCCGTGGTCGCCATCCGCGACGGCCGCGAGACCGCCCCGACGGGCTCCGGAATGCCGGACGCGGTGAACGTCCCCGCCGAACGCGGCCCCGCGGACGGCTTCGGCCCCGACCCGGTCCAGACCTTCCACCGGGTCGGCTGCATCGCCGACGCGGCGAAGATCCGGGAACGGCCGGACGGCAGCTTCGAGGTCCTGGCGACCGGCACCACCCGGGTCAAACTGCTCTCCGTCGACGCGAGCGGCCCCTTCCTGACGGCCGAACTCGAAGAGCTGGACGAGGAGACCGGCGAGGAGGCGGGGGCGCTCGCCGAAGGCGTACTGCGGGCCTTCCGCAGCTACCAGAAGCGGCTGGCCGGAGCGAGCGAACGGTCCCTCACGACCGGCGCGGACCTGCCCGACGACCCCGCCGTCGTCTCCTACCTGGTCGCGGCGGCGGCCGTACTCGACGCACCGACCAAGCAACGGCTGCTCCAGGCGCCCGACACCGCGACCCGGCTGCGCGAGGAGCTGACGCTGCTGCGCTCCGAGACCGCCGTCATCCGCCATCTGCCGTCCCTGCCCGCGGTGGACCTGACCCGCGCCCCGACCCACCCCAACTGATCCGGAACTGATCCGACCGACGACCGATCGACCGAGGACCGTCTCCCCGTGGCGAAGAAGCCGAAGAAGCAGCAACAGTCCGGCGGCACTCCGGCAACGGTCGCCCTGGCCGCGTCCGGCACGGCGTTCACCGTCCACTCCTACGACCACGACCCGGCGTCGGCCTCCTACGGCGAGGAGGCGGCCCAGGCGCTGGGCGTCTCCCCCGACCGGGTCTTCAAGACCCTGGTGGCGGACGTCGACGGCACCCTGACCGTGGCGGTCGTCCCGGTGGCCGGCACCCTGGACCTCAAGGCCCTGGCCTCCGCGGTGGGCGGCAAGCGGGCCACCATGGCCGACCCGACAGCCGCGGAACGCACCACCGGCTACGTACGCGGCGGCATCTCCCCACTGGGCCAGCGGAAGCGCCTGCGTACGGTGCTGGACGCCTCGGCACGTTCCCACGACACGATCTGCGTCTCGGCGGGCCGCCGCGGCCTGGAGGTCGAGCTCTCGCCCACGGACCTGGCGTCACTGACGGGAGCGGTGTTCGCGGAGATCGGCCGGGGATAGCCGGGGCATCGCTCCCGGCTACGTCCGGGTACCTGTTCAGCCCGTCCGGCGATTGAGGACCGGGGTCCGGGGCAGAGCCCCGGTTCCGGGAAGGGGCGGGTAGGGGACAAGCCCCGCGCAGCGGCCCACCCGCCCAAGCCCACCAGCGCCCGCACCACACCGCACCCGCACCGGCCCCCGCAGACCTACGACTGCGCCGGCGGCACCGGCGGCACACCCCCACCCGCAGGCGCCCCGGACCCGGGCGCCACAGGCGCCGAAGGCGCCCCCGGCACGGGCCCACCCGGAAACACCCCCCACTCCGGTTCCGGATCCCGCGGTCCGAACAGCGCGGTCAGCCCGAGATGGACCGCCATCGCCCCCAGCGGCCACGCCAGCAGCGCCCCCTTCGCCCGCAGCTGGAGCGGCGCGTCGAAGACCACGCCCTTGCCGACCGCCCGCGCGTGCGCGACCACGTCCTGGGTCGGCCCGAGCCACACCCCCAGCCGCCACGCCAGCAGCGAACCGAGCAGCCCGCCCAGCGCGAGCCCCACCACCAGGGCGATCCCGCCGCGCCGCTGGAACCAGAAGGCCAGGGCCGCGGAGACCGCCCCGAAGGCCAGGCCCAGCAGCACGAACGTGCCGTCGGCGCCGATCGCCTCCTCGCCCTCGCTGTCGTTCAGGAAGACGGCGGTGCTGTCGGAGATCAGCGGAACCCTCGGCGCCAGCCACAGCCAGAGGAGCCCGAGGGCGATGCCCGCGACGGTCACGAGAACGGTGACGACCGCGGCCCGCCGCAGATCCGACGGAAGGTCCTTGTCCTCCTTCGACTCCAGCGGGGTGCCCGGGTAGTACCCACCGGCCCCGCGGGAACCCCCGGGTCCACCGGATCCTCCCGGACCGCCCCAGTTGGGCGGGGTCTGCCAGGGATCGTTGGACGAGGGCTGGTGAGGCGGCGTCAGAGGTGCGGTCACCGTGCCATCGTGCCAGGCGCCCCCGCGCCGCGCCTCACCGGACCGCTGCCCTGCGGTACGCCCAGGTCGCCACGGCCAGCGAGAGGACGCCGACAACGGCGCAGACGGCGAGGTCCAGCGCGACGACCGTCCAGTCCGGGTGGGCGTCGAAGGACCGCGAGAGCGCCTCGACACCGTAGGTCGAGGGCAGCAGGTCGCGCGCCCAGCCGACCGGCGCGGGCAGCCGGTCGGCCGGGAGCACACCGAGCAGCAGCGCCGCCGACATGCCCAGCTGGCCGAGCAGCGTGGCCAGCTCCTGCCGGGGCGCGAGCAGCCCCAGCGCCGCGCCCAGCCCGGAGAGCGCCGCCCCGGAGAGCGGGATGACGGCGACGAGCACCCACAGATGTGTCAGCGGCAGCCCGAACAGCACGCTGCCGGCCACGGCCGTGACGATCGTGCCGGGCACGGTGAAGGAGGCGTACGCCCCCGCCGCGCCGAGCACCACCGCGGCGGGCGGCACCGGCAGGGTGGCGTAGTGGTCGAGTCCGCCGCCGGCCCGCAGCTGCCCGAAGTACTGGGCGAGGAGATTGAGCGCCACGAAGGCCACGACGAGGACGCTGGAGCCGGCGACGACGGCCCGCGCCTCGGAGCCGCCGTCGACGACCCCACGCATCAGCACCATGATCCCGACGGACTGGAACGTGGCGACGAAGAGCAGCGGGATACGGGCGACCCTGGCCCTGGACAGCTGGGCGCGGTAGACGGCCGCGAGCGAGGGGAACAGCCGGGCCCGAGGTGCGAGCGGCGCGGGCGGCGCCCCCACCTCGGCGAAGCCGTCGCCGGGGGGACCGGCCCGGCCGTCCTCCGCGGCCCGGACGGGTCCGGTCACCGCGTGCGCGGGAACGATGCTCGTCACCTGGCGCTGCTCCTGTTCGCTCCCTGCCCGGCCGCGCACCCGCACCCGGTCGTCCCGCTCACCCCGGTCATGACTTCACCAGCCCCTTGGTCGCGTCCCCGCCGAGCGCGAGATAGACGTCCTCCAGGCTGGGCGTCGCCAGCGTGAAGTCGTCGAGTGCGGCGAAGGCCGCGCCGCCGGTCACCGCGGCAACTGCCGCCCGTGCCTCGTCGGGACCGAGCCGCAGCACCCAGCGCCGCCCGGACTCCTGGGCCGAGGCGCGCAGCGCGGCCACTTCGGGGACGTCCAGGGGCGCCCGTTCGCGCCACACCAGCTCGACCCGGACCTCGCCCGCGACGCGTTCCTTGAGCCCGGTCGGCGTGTCGCAGGCGATGACCCTGCCGCGTTCGATCACGGCGACCCGGTCGAGGACCGTCTCGGCCTCGATGACGTTGTGGGTGACGAGCAGCACCGTCGCGCCGCGCTCGGCCCGGCGCCGGTCCACGGCGGCCCAGACGGCGCGCCGCGCGACGGGGTCCATGCCGGTCGTCGGCTCGTCCAGCACCAGCACCGGCCGCTCGCCGACCAGCGCGGCCGCGAAGCAGGCGAGCCGCCGCTGTCCCCCGGAGAGCTTCTTCAGGGGACGCCCCGCGATCTCGGTGAGGCCCAGTTCGTCGAGTACGGCGTCGCGCTCGGCGCGGGCGTCCGCCGCCGCGAGGCCGCGCAGCCGTCCGGTGGTCTCGGCGGCGAGCGACACGGTCAGCTCGTCGAGGGCGGTGGACTCCTGCCCGAGGTAGCCGATCAGCCGGGAGGCCCGCTCCGGATGGCGTACGAGATCGTGGCCCAGCACGGTGACGCTGCCGGAGTCGGGACGCATCAGCCCGGTGAGCTGCCGTACCAGCGTGGACTTGCCGGCGCCGTTGGGCCCGAGGAGTCCGAAGATCTCGCCGCGCCGCACGTCCAGGCCGATCCCGTCGGTGGCGCGCACCTCGGGTGTGGCGGGCGTACCGCGACGGCCGCGGACGGCGGGATAGGTCTTGACCAGATCACGCACCGCGCACACGGTCCCGGTCGCCGGCTGCGCCTGTGCTGTGCCCGTACTCACGAGGTACGAGAGTACGGGGTCGGATGCCCCGTATTGCGTCCGGGGCCGCGCCGGCCGGGCGTCGACGCGGTGATCGGCGACCGGCGTCGCCCACCCGTGGTCCCGCTCGGCCGTCAGCCGGCGGACGGGGTCGTCCGCTCCGCCGCGGGGGTGTGCTCGGCCGCGGCCCGCACATCGATCTCCCGCCAGAATCCCGCCCGGATCGCGTAGCGGTCGTGCTCGTCGATCTGGTCGTCCTTGTGGGCGAGCAGGCCGAACCGTGCCGCGTAGCGCAGCAGCTCGCCGTCGATGCGGTGCGGGATGCGCGGATACATGGTCGAGAGCTTCTGCAGATGGACGGTCTCCGGCAGTCGCTCCATCCAGCGACGGGCGAAGACCTGGCCCACCTCGAAGGGGTCGCCGCCGACGGTGGTGATGTCCTCCTCGCGGTCCGCCCAGCGCTGCTCGGCACTGGTGAGCTGGGCCAGCGTCGGCAGGGAGGCGGTTTCGGCGGGCTCGCCCAGCGGTCCGCCGCGCTCCGCCCAGCTCTTGTCGGAGGACCAGCGCAGAGTCGCGTTGGCGGGCGACGGCTGAGGGAGGTGCCGGTCGGGCTGGGCGCCGTGGCCGCGCAGGCTGCCCGCCAGGTCCTTGGGGGTGGGGACACCCTTGCCGCCGTGCACGGGCCGGTCGGTGGCGGCGCCCTCCTCGGGCGGTGCCGCGGCAGCGTTGGCGGCGGCTGCCGCCTGGGCCTCCGAGGCCCGCTCGGCGGAGGCGGCGAGGGCGGCCTCGGGCAGCGGCGCGGAGAGGATCGCGGCGATCTCCGGACCGGGCACGGGCGGCGGGGCACAGACGCCGCCGGTCTCCTTGGGCCGTACGGCCTGGGTGATCCAGGCCCGGTCGAGCACCCTGCGTTCGTCGGCCTCGGCCACCAGGTCCTCGGACTGGTTGTAGTCGCCGTCGGCGGCCTGGACGGCCCACAGATGGACGGCGACGCCGTGTTCCTTGGCGGACATCAGACCGGGCAGCAGATCGCCGTCGCCGGTCACCAGCACCACGTCGGAACAGGCCCGGTTCCTGGCGAGTTCGGTGAGCTCGGCGTGCATCGCGGCGTCGACGCCCTTCTGTGCCCAGCGCCCGTCACTGCGGGTGAGGGCGCCGAGCCGGACGGTCACCCGGGGCATCACGCGCAGTCTGCGGTGCTCGGGCTGCGGCACGCGGTCGGGGGCGCCGTCGAACCAGTAGATCCGCAGCAGCGGCTGCTGCGTATCGGCCTCGGCCCGCTCGCGCAGGCCCCGGATGAGGGCCGCGTGGTCGACCGTGATGCGGGACCGGGCGGGCTCCCCGGCCAGCAGGCTCGCGGCTGCGCCCAGCAAGTAGCCGGCGTCCACCAGGACGACGCAACGGTCCACGCGATCCACCCTCTTCCAGAAGTTCGGGTGCGGTCTTTGCCAAGGGTTTCCTTCGAGTCTGCCCGACCGCGCAGGGGTTGACGTCCGGAACTCGATCATCGGCGTGGCGGATCGGGAAAACGACGCATCCTCCACCCCCGCTACGCACGGTAATGATCCAACATGCACGGCTTACCCCGCTATGTGAATCTGAACGCGGTCCTGGCCCCGAGAGTCCCCATAGGAGGAACACCATGGCCAAGAACAAGAACCGCAAGCAGGGCAGCCAGCAGAACCGCGCGTCCACTCCGGAGCGCGGCGCGGAAGAGGCCAAGACGACCACGTACGAGTCGCAGATACAGCCTCAGTCGCAGGCCCAGGGCAGCCCTGCTGATGTTGCCCGTAAGCACCAGCGGCGCTTCGGCCACAACTGACCGGAGACGTATCCGGTCCGGCCGCAGGCCGGGTAGCCGAGAGGGGCGCTCCCGCTTTCGCGGGGCGCCCCTCTCGTACGTCTGCGGAAGAGCCGGCTCAGCCGGCCAGACAGGACGGGCCGAGCAGCACCTTCAGGTCACCGAAGAGCGCCGGATCGGGCTTGACCCGGTGCCGGTCGAGCCGGAGCACCGTGGTCTTGCGGGGGCCCTGGAGCCTGATCCGTACCTCGGTGTCGCCCCGGTGGCTGCTGAGGACCTCGCCGAGGCGGCTGACCATCGGCGGGGTGATCTTGACGGTGGGGATGGTCAGGACCACGGGGGCGTTGGTGCCGGCCGACGAGATGTCGGGGACCTGCATCTCCATGGCGACCAGCCGGGGCACGTCCTCCCGCTTGTCGAGGCGTCCCTTGACGAAGACGACGGTGTCCTCGACGAGCTGGGTGGAGACCAGCTGGTAGGTGGCCGGGAAGAACATGCACTCGATGGAACCGGCCAGGTCCTCGACGGTGGCGATGGCCCAGGCGTTGCCCTGCTTGGTCATCTTGCGCTGGAGGCCGGAGATGATGCCGCCGACGGTGACGATGGCGCCGTCGGCGTGCTCGCCGCCGGTCAGCTGGGAGATCGAGGAGTCGGCCTTGTCGGACAGCACGTGTTCCAGACCGAAGAGCGGGTGGTCGGAGACGTACAGGCCGAGCATCTCGCGCTCCTGGGCCAGCAGGTAGGACTTCTCCCACTCGATGTCGGAGAACTCCACGTCGAGCCCGAAACCCGGCTCGTCGCTCTCCTCCTCGCCCATGCCTCCGAAGAGGTCGAACTGCCCCTCGGCCTCCTTGCGCTTGACCTGCACCACGTTGTCGATCATCGGCTCGTGGTGGGCGACCAGGCCCTTGCGGGTATGGCCCATCTCGTCGAAGGCGCCGGCCTTGATCAGCGATTCGACGGTGCGCTTGTTGCAGACGACCGCTTCGACCTTGTCCAGGAAGTCGGGGAAGGTGCTGTACTTCCCCTTCGCCTTGCGGCACCGGATGATCGAGTCGACGACGTTCTGGCCGACGTTGCGCACGGCGGTGAGGCCGAAGAGGATCACGTCGTCGCCCTGGGCGGCGAAGTTCGACAGGGACTCGTTCACATTGGGCGGCAGCACCTTGATGCCCATGCGACGGCACTCGTTGAGGTAGACGGCCGACTTGTCCTTGTCGTCCTTGACCGAGGTCAGCAGCGCCGCCATGTACTCGGCGGGGTAGTTCGCCTTGAGGTACGCGGTCCAGTAGGTGACCAGGCCGTACGCGGAGGAGTGCGCCTTGTTGAACGCGTATCCGGCGAACGGGACCAGCACGTCCCACAGGGCCTTGATCGCGGCGTCGGAGAAGCCCTTCTCCTTGGCCCCCGCCTCGAAGAGGACGAAGTTCTTCGCCAGCTCCTCGGGCTTCTTCTTGCCCATCACGCGGCGCAGGATGTCGGCCTCGCCGAGCGAGTAGCCGGCGACGATCTGGGCGGCCTTCTGCACCTGCTCCTGGTACACGATCAGGCCGTAGGTGAGGCCGAGGACCTCCTTGAGGGGCTCCTCCAGCTCCGGGTGGATCGGGGTGATCTCCTGGCGGCCGTTCTTGCGCTCGGCGTAGTTCGTGTGCGAGTTCATGCCCATCGGGCCCGGCCGGTACAGGGCCGAGACGGCGGAAATGTCCTCGAAGTTGTCGGGCTGCATCTGGCGCAGCAGGGAGCGCATCGGGCCGCCGTCGAACTGGAACACGCCGAGCGTGTCACCGCGGCAGAGCATCTCGTACGTCTTGGGGTCGTTCAGCGGGAGGCCGAGCAGGTCCAGCTTGACGCCCTTGTTGGACTCCACCATCTTCACGGCGTCGTCCATGATGGTGAGGTTTCGCAGGCCCAGGAAGTCCATCTTCAGCAGGCCGAGCGACTCGCACTGCGGATAGTCCCACTGCGTGATGGTGACGCCGTCGGTGTGCCGCACCCAGATCGGGGCGTGGTCGACGATCGGCTCGCTGGACATGATGACGCCTGCGGCGTGCACGCCCATCTGCCGGACCAGGCCCTCGACGCCCTTCGCGGTGTCGATGACCTTCTTGACGTCCGGCTCGTTCTCGTACATCCCCCGGATCTCGCCCGCCTCGCTGTAGCGCGGGTGCTTGGGGTCGGTGATGCCGTTGAGGTCGATGCCCTTGCCGAGGACGTCGGCGGGCATGGCCTTGGTGAGCCGGTCGCCCATCGCGTACGGGTAGCCGAGGACCCGGGCGGAGTCCTTGATGGCGTTCTTCGCCTTGATCTTTCCGTACGTGCCGATCATGGCGACCTTGTCGGCGCCGTACTTCTCCGTCACGTACCTGATCACTTCGACGCGCCGGCGCTCGTCGAAGTCGATGTCGACATCGGGCATGGAGACGCGCTCGGGGTTGAGGAACCGCTCGAAGATCAGTCCGTGCTCGATCGGGTCGAGGTCGGTGATGCCCATCGCGTACGCCACGATCGAACCGGCGGCGGAGCCTCGGCCGGGGCCGACCGCGATGCCGTTGTTCTTCGCCCACATGATGAAGTCGGCGACGACCAGGAAGTACCCCGGGAACCCCATCTGGATGATGATGTCCATCTCGTACTCGACCTGCTTCTGCCGGTCCTCGGGGACGCCGCCCGGGAAGCGCCGGTTCATGCCGACGCGGACCTCTTCCTGGAACCAGGTGATCTCCGTGTAGCCGTCCGGGATGTCGAACTTCGGCATCAGGTCGCGCTTCTCGAACATGCCGGTGGTGTCGATCTGCCGCGCGACCAGCAAGGTGTTGGCGCAGCCCTCCTGCCAGGCGTCGGAGGAGTCGACGGCGTACATCTCGTCGGTCGTCTTGAGGTAGTAGCCGGTGCCGTCGAAGCGGAAGCGGTCCGGGTCGGAGAGGTTCTTGCCGGTCTGGATGCAGAGCAGGGCGTCGTGGGCGGTGGCCTCGTGCGCGTAGGTGTAGTGCGAGTCGTTGGTCACCAGCGGCGGGATGTTCAGCTTCTTGCCGATTTCGAGGAGCCCGTCACGGACCCGGCGCTCGATCTCGATGCCGTGGTCCATCAGCTCCAGGAAGTACTTGTCCGCGCCGAAGATGTCCTTGTAGTCGGAGGCGGCCTGGACGGCCTCGTCGAACTGGCCGAGCCGCAGCCGGGTCTGCACCTCGCCCGAGGGGCAGCCGGTGGACGCGATCAGGCCCTCGGACCACTGGGCGATGGTCTCCTTGTCCATGCGCGGCCACTTCTGCAGCCAGCCCTCGGCGTACGCGTCCGAGGACAGCTTGAAGAGGTTGTGCAGGCCCTTCGCGTTCGACGCCCAGATCGTCTTGTGGGTGTAACCACCCGAACCCGACACGTCGTCGCGCTTCTGGTGCGGCTGACCCCACTGGATTTTCCGCTTGTGCTTGCGCGACTCCGGCGCGACGTACGCCTCGATGCCGATGATCGGTGTGACGCCCGCCTTCTGCGCCGAGTGGAAGAAGTCGTAGGCCCCGTGCAGGTTGCCGTGGTCCGTCATCGCGATGTGCGACATGCCCATCTCGTTGCAGGCAGCGAACATGTCCTTGAGCCGCGCGGCACCGTCCAGCAGCGAGTACTGGGTGTGGACGTGAAGGTGCGTAAAGGGCGGCTTCGACGACACGGTTTGTGGCCTCCGGGCGAGCAGGGCGGGTGAGGGGGACAGCGTGGAAGTCTACGTCGCGACACCGATACTCCGCGGCCTGTCACTCCGACCGCGCACCGTCGAAAACAATGAGGTTGCCGAGATCACAGACGCAGCGGTCAGCAGCCTCCACTCTCGCACGTGGGCGTGGCGGCGAGCTGACCACGGCACGAACCTGGCAGCCGACCAGGTAACTTCCACGCTCCTCGGGACACCACACATTCCAGGCGTCCCACATCGACTGCGCGGCCGCGCGCATTTCCCACCCACCGGGTTTGTGAGGCTGTCGCTCGCAAGCTTCGAGTCGGGTCGATGCCAGCCGGTACTCGTTGCGGAAGACCTCCACTGCTTCAGGGGTGCTGAATACCCCGGCCCGACGGTCGTCCAGCAGCTCGGCCACGTAGGTACGCAGACGCCTGATCTCGTCGCTGAGATCGACCTCCGCGCGGTAGGTGTGCTCCACAACAGGGGCGTTCCGCAGCCGTTCCCGCAGCTCCGCGACGAACCACCCCTCCAGGAGGTCGCCCTTGATGCTCACACTCCGATGCGGTTCCGTCAGTGGCCCGAGACATCTGAACGTCTCGGCCCCCGAGGACTGCGACCGTTTCATGTTCCGCCCGCAAACCCCGCAGATGACGACACCGTGAAGCCAGTGCGAAGGACGGTTCGGCCGTCGTGGCCTGTACCCGTCCTCAATGATCTGCGCGATCCGCGCGAACTCCTCCTGCGTCAGCATGGGTGGCCAGAACTTCACAGGACCCGCGTTGTCACAGATCACCTTGCCGGTCCGATGCTCGATCTTGTGTCCCAGGAGCGTCTGTGACGTCATAACAATCTTGATGGACTTGTGGGTCCAGGCCGACGGTGCAGGGTCGGGCCTTGTGGAGTTATGGACTCGTGGTGCGGGGACTCCCCGGGCTTGGAGGTCTGCGGCGATGCGCGTAGGGGCTTCCCCGGCAATGATGCGTTCGGCCAGTTCGCGAACAATGGGCTCCGCTCGGTCATCACGTATGCGGATCTTGCCCCTGCCTTCCGTGTTCGGCGTCGGCCGAAGGCCATACGGCACCCGTCCGCCGGCCCAGCGTCCGGTCTTCCTCAGATGGTTCTGCGATGAGACCGTCCTCTCCCGCCCCAGTTCCCGTTCGAACTGGGCAAATGAGGCCAGCACATTCGCGGCGAACCGCCCGTGCGGAGTCGACATGTCCCACCCGTCCTCGATGGCCACGAGGCGAACACCAGCCGTATCGCACGCCTCGATCACTGATGAGAAATGGATCAACGATCGAGCGATGCGGTCCGCCCGCCAGGTCAGCAACACGTCGTAGTGAGACAGGTTCTCGCACAGTTCGCGAAGTGCGGGGCGCTCCCCCGGCGGCTCCCCGCCCGAGACGTTGCTGTCCTGGAACACCCGCAGGACGGTCCAGCCCCTGCCGTTCCGCATAGCCCCGGCATGACGCCTCCTGCCTGGCCAGGGAGGTACTCGAGGTGGAATCACCCACACGTCACCCGAATCAGTGACTGTGGCCGCACTTTCCGGGTCCGGGCACTGATGCGGCGCGTCCGGCGTTCTCAGCAGGAGGACAGACAGGAAGGCCCTGTCATCAACGAAGGAAGCAGGCCGGCAATGCGCAGCACTTTCGAAGTCTCGGACACTGAGCGCGAGGAGCAGATCCTTGCGGTCTTCGAGACAGCCTTCGGAGAGCTCCTGGCCGCAGACCCGACAGCCTTCCGGGTCAAGTTCCGCAAGATGGCCGCATCACCGTTCGCGTTCTACAGGGGCACGGCCTGCCTGTATTACGCCGATCTCAGCTCGACGAGGACCGCGGACCCCTATCTGGACGAGCGAACCAGCAGGGTGTGGGTGCACGGCGATCTGCACGCTGAGAACTTCGGCACGTACATGGATTCCAATGGCCGCCTTGTCTTTAATGTGAACGACTTCGATGAAGCCTTCGTAGCCCCGTTCACCTGGGACCTCAAGCGGTTCGCCGCCTCCGTTGCGCTGATCGGGTACGCGAAGGCGCTGGGTGACGACCAGATCACCGAGCTGGTCCGGGTCTACGCGGCGGCCTACCGTGAGCGGATCCACGCACTGGCGACGGGCGCGAAGAACGACGAGGTACCGCCCTTCACGCTGGACACGGCACAGGGCCCGCTGCTGGACGCGCTGCGCGACGCCCGGTCGCTGACCCGGTTCTCGCTGCTGGACTCGATGACGGAGATCCGGGACTTCGAGCGCCGGTTCGCTCCGGGCGGCGGCTCGATCGATCTGGACGCGGCGACGCGCTACAAGGTGCTGGCCGCCTTCGACGGCTATCTGGAGACGCTGCCGGAGTCGAGCCTGACCCGCCCCGACTCGTACCGGGTGAAGGATGTCGTCGGCCGTCGCGGCATCGGTATCGGTTCGGCCGGGCTGCCCTCGTACAACATCCTCTTGGAGGGCAACAGCGACGCCCTCGAGAACGATGTGGTGATCTATCTCAAGCAGGCGCAGACCCCCGCGGTCTCCCGGCACATCACCGACGCGGCCGTGCGCGAGTACTTCCAGCACGAGGGCCACCGCACCGTGATCTCGCAGCGCGCCCTGCAGGCGCATGCCGACCCGTGGCTCGGCTGGACCGAGCTGGACGGGGCGGGCCAGCTGGTCGCCGAGGTGTCTCCGTACGCGGTCGATCTGGACTGGTCCGACATCGACGAGCCGGAGGAGATCGCGGCGGTCGTCGCCGATCTGGGCCGGGCGACGGCGACGATGCACTCCGCGGCGGACGACGAGAGCGGCCACTCGCTGGTGCCGTTCTCCACCGAGCGGGCGATCGACGCAGCCATCGCGGCCGACGAGGAGGGCTTCGCCGGTCTGCTGGTGGACTTCGCCCACAGCTACGGCGCCCGCGCCCGCGCCGACCACCAGATCTTCGTGGATCTCTTCCGCAACGGCCGCATTCCGGGGCTGTGATTCCCCGCGGCCCGTCCCTTTAGGGGTCACTTACAGGTTCGCATGCGACACTCCTCGGCGATGGACATATCCGGGACGCAGCTCAGAGTCGTGCGCGCGGCGCTTTTCACGGCGCTCGTCGTGACGCTCTCCGCTGCGTCCCATGTGCTGCTCTCCCAGGTCCCGCTGCCGCTGACCGCCGTCGCCCTGCTGGCCGGCGCGGTCTTCGCCGTGGCGTACGCGCTGGCCGGCCGGGAGCGCGGCTTCGGAGCGATCGCCGGGCTGCTGGTCCCGCTGGAGCTGGCCGCCGACACCGTCTTCACCACCGGTCAGCACGTCTGTTACGGCGCGGCCGGCGGCCCGATCGCGGGGCCGCTGCGTTCGGTCGGCGTCGACGTGCTCTGCGGCGGCCAGTTCGGCGCCGGTGCGGCACAGGCCGGTGCCGATGGCACCCCGTTCGCCTCGGTGACCGATGCCGGACACACGACGGCCGCGCTGCTGGCCTCGCCCGGCCCCGCGGTGCCGTGGCTGCTGCTCGCCGCCCATGTGACGGTCGGCCTGCTCGCCGCGGCCTGGCTCCGGCGGGGCGAGTCCGCGCTGGCCGGTCTGCTGGAGGCGGTCGCCGTCCTGGCGTTCCGGCCGCTGCTGGTCGCGGTCGCCGTGGTCGGTACGGGCCGCCGCCCGGTACGCCGCCGGGTGCGGCCCGCCGGACACGGCCCGCACCTGCTCGTACACGCCCGTCTGCTCGTGCACTCCGTGGGACGGAGGGGACCGCCGCGCTCGGCCTGCGCCATCGCCTGAGCCCGCACATCCCCGACGACGTACCCCTCACACCATGGAGACACAGACATGAGCAATCGCAACAGCCAGGCCAACAAGTCGGCGGCCCGCGAGCGGCTGCGTGCCGAGCGCGAGCGCCAGGCCAAGAAGGACAAGGCCCGTCGGCAGATCATCGTCGGCGTCTCGATCGTCGGCGTCCTGGCCGTCGTGGGGGCCGGCACCTGGGGCATCATGCAGCTGAACAAGCCGTCCCACTGGGAGGCGGCCAAGGACGCGAAGAACGTGACCGCGCCCAAGAACACCTCGGGCGACAACGGCACCACGGTCGTCATCGGCAAGTCGAGCGCCAAGAAGACCCTGGAGCTGTACGAGGACTCGCGCTGCCCGATCTGCGGAACGTTCGAGCAGTCCATCGGCGAGACGGTGCACAAGGACGTCGACGCCGGAAAGTACAAGATCAAGTACATCGGTGCCACGTTCATCGACGGCATGACCGGCGGCGAGGGCTCGAAGAACGCGCTGAGCGCGCTCGGTGCCGCGCTCGATGTCAGCCCGGAGGCCTTCCTCGACTACAAGGCCGCGCTCTACTCCGCGAAGTACCACCCGGAGGAGACCGACGACAAGTTCAAGGACGACTCCTACCTGATCAAGGTCGCCGACTCGGTGGACGCGCTGAAGGGCAACGCCGCCTTCCAGAAGAACGTCAAGGACGGCACGTTCGACAACTGGGCGATGAAGATGTCGGCGGCGTTCGAGGACAGCGGCGTGAAGGGCACCCCGACGCTGAAGATGGACGGCAAGGCACTCACCGACGGCCAGAGCAAGAACGCTCCGATGACGGTGGATGCCTTCAACACCGCGATCACGGCCGCGCTGAAGGGCTGACCGGCCGGCGACATCCCGGCAGCGGCTCCCCTGCGGGCAGGCGAACTTCCTTCGTTCGCCTGCCCGTTCGCTTTACCGGTCAGTAGGGTTCTGCCCCGTGACCAGTCGACACCTTTCCTCGCCGCTCTCCGCCCCCAGCCGCCGCACGGTCGTCAAGGCCGCTGCCGCCACCGCCGTCGCGGCCCCCGCGCTGGGCTCCGCCGCCACCGCCCGCGCCGCGGACGGGCCCGCCTTCCTGCACGGCGTCGCCTCGGGCGACCCCCTCCCCGACGGCATCCTGCTCTGGACCCGTGTCACCCCGACCCCCGACGCGGTGCCCGGTTCGGGCCGCGGCGCCGATACGGCGGTGCACTGGGAGGTCGCCGAGGACAAGGACTTCACCCGGGTCGTCGCCCGGGGCACGACCGTCGCGAAGGCCTCGTCCGACCACACCGTCAAGGCCGATGTGCGGGGCCTGTCCCCCGCCACCGCGTACTGGTTCCGCTTCTCGGCGGGCGACGGTGCGGAGACCGTCTCACCGGCCGGCCGCACCCGGACGGCTCCCGCGGCCGGGGCCGCCATACCCGGCGTGCGGTTCGGGGTGGTGTCGTGCGCCAACTGGGAGGCCGGGTACTTCTCCCCGTACCGCCACCTCGCCGCCCGCGCCGACCTCGCCGCGGTCCTCCATCTCGGCGACTACATCTACGAGTACGCGTCGGGCAGTTACCCGGACGCGAAGTACGTCGTACGGCCGCACGAGCCGAAGCACGAGATCCTCACCCTCGCCGACTACCGCACCCGGCACGCCACGTACAAGACGGACGCCGACCTCCAGACCCTGCACGCCACCCACCCGGTGATCGCGATCTGGGACGACCACGAGTTCGCCAACGACGCCTGGTCGGGCGGGGCCGAGAACCACACGCCGGACACGGAGGGTTCCTGGGCGGACCGGGCGGCGGGCGCCAAGCAGGCGTACTTCGAGTGGATGCCGGTCCGCGCCTCCACCGAGGGCACCGTCTACCGGCGACTGCGCTTCGGCAACCTGGTCGATCTCCATCTCCTCGACCTGCGCACCTTCCGCTCCCAGCAGGCGTCCATCGGCAGCGGCGCGGTCGACGACCCGGAGCGCACCATCACCGGCCGGGCGCAGCTGGACTGGCTGAAGTCGGGGCTGGCCGGCTCGGACGCCACCTGGAAGCTGGTCGGCACGTCGGTGATGATCTCGCCGGTCGCGTTCGGCTCCGTGCCCGCCCATCTGCTGGAGCCGCTGGCCGAGTTGCTGGGGCTGCCCAAGGAGGGCCTCGCCGTCAACGTCGACCAGTGGGACGGCTACACGGACGACCGCAAGGAGCTGATCTCGCACCTGCGGGACCGGTCGATCACCAACACGGTCTTCCTGACCGGCGACATCCACATGGCGTGGGCCAACGACGTACCGGTGAAGGCGGCGACGTATCCGCTCTCCGCCTCGGCCGCCACCGAGTTCGTGGTGACGTCGGTGACCTCGGACAACATCGACGACATCCTGCATGTGGCGCCGCAGACGGTCTCGGTGGTCGCGGCCGCCGCGGTCAGGGCCGCCAACCGCCATGTGAAGTGGGTGGACATGGACTCGCACGGCTACGGCGTCCTCGATGTGACCGCCGAGCGCTCGCAGATGGACTACTACGCGGTCTCGGACCGGACGAAGCGGGACGCGACCTCCGCCTGGACGCGTTCGTACCGGACGCTCAGCGGGACGCAGAAGGTCGAGCGGGTGGACCGCCCGGTGCGCTGAGGGTTCATTTTCGGCCACTCCTTCATATGTTGACGGTGCATTGCATCGCTACGGCGGGTGGCGTGTCCCATGGCCCGAATGGGGACACACCACCCGCGGGGGTAACGCCCACGGTTACGTCGCCGTCTCAAACTCTGGAACGCGAAGAAAGATTCCTTCCGGTTTCCACCCTTTGACACATGCCCGATTGGGCCTGATCATTCCTCCTCGGAAGCTGACATGCGCACGTAATCTCCCGGCGGCGGGTGAGGAAAAACCTCTCCCACACATCCGCGAGGAGTCCCCGTGCGCACTCTTGCCCGTATATCGCCACGTATGCGTAACCGTGCGATCGGCACCGCCGTTCTGGCCGGAACTCTGGCCCTGGCACCGCTCTCCGCCCCCTCCGGCTCCGCCGCCTCCGCCGCCTCCAAGGTCTCCGCGTCGTCCGCCCAGAAGTGCGGGGACGGATCCGGCGCCGGCGCCACGGCGCGGGAGGCCCGCCCCTCGGGCGCCGCCCACACCGACGACCCCAACGAGCTGACCGCGACCCAGGCCAAGGCCATGGACGCGCAGTTGAAGCAGAGACTCGCGGACCGCCGGCTCAGCGGCTCCTCGCTCACCGCGGGCGCGACGATCCCGGTGTACTTCCACGTCGTGCACTCCGGGACGACCGGCAAGCTCAGTGCGTCCGCGATCAGCAGCCAGATGAGCGTCCTGAACGCCGCCTACAGCGGACAGGGCTCGGGCAACACGAACTCCGGCTTCCAGTACACGCTGGCCGGCACGGACTACACGGACAACAGCTCCTGGTACGACGGTGTCTCCCCGGGCTCCGCCGCCGAGAAGGCCATGAAGTCCTCGCTGCGCAAGGGCGGCGCGAACGCCCTCAACATCTACACCGCCAACCTCGGCGGCGGCCTGCTGGGCTGGGCCACCTTCCCCAGCTCGTACAAGTCCAATCCCTCGGACGACGGCGTCGTCATCCTCGACGCCTCGCTGCCCGGCGGCTCCGCCACCAACTACAACGAGGGCGACACCGCCACCCACGAGGTCGGCCACTGGATGGGGCTCTACCACACGTTCCAGGGCGGCTGCAACGGCACCGGCGACTACGTGGCCGACACCCCGGCCGAGAAGAGCGCCGCGTACGAATGCCCGACCGGGCGTGACACCTGCACCAACAAGACCGGGGTCGACCCGATCCACAACTTCATGGACTACACGTACGACTCGTGCATGACCCAGTTCACCGCGGGCCAGGTGCAGCGGATGAGCGACAGCTGGACCGCCTACCGGGGCTGATCCGTCCTGTCCGAACGGAGGGCCCCGCACGGTGCGGGGCCCTCCGCGCGGTCAGAGCGTGGCGAGGAAGCCGAGCGCGACCTTCCAGGCCAGCTCGGCCGACGCCTGGTCGAAGTCGGGCAGTTCGGCGTCCGTGAAGAGATGGCCCGCGCCCGGGTAGCGGTAGACCTCGACATCGGCGCCGGTCCGCTGCATCTGCAGATACCAGGAGTTCAGCCAGTCGTGCGTCTCGAACGGGTCCGGGTCGGCGACGTGCAGCTGTACCGGCAGCTCGTCCACGGACGCGTTCTCGGCGATGTCCGAGGTGCCGTGGAACAGCAGCAGACCGCGGGCCTTCTCGTCGCCGAGCGCCAGGGTCTGCGCGGTGGCGGCGCCGAACGAGAAACCCGCGTACACCAGGCCCCGGTCCGAGTAGGGGGCGGCGGCCAGCACGGCCCGCCGGAGCAGTTCGTCCTTGCCCACCTCTTCCTTGAAGGCCATGCCTTCCTCGACGGTTTCGAACGTGTGCCCCTGAAAGAGATCGGGCACCTGTACCTCGTGCCCGGCGGCGCGAAGCCGGTCGGCCGCCGCATGCACCGCGGGGCGCAGACCGTACGTCGAGTGGAAAAGCATGATGTTCATGAGTCCCATGGTGCCAGCTACGGTCAGGAGCATGGAGAACGACGGGATGGAGAACATACTGCGCCCGCTGATCGTCGTCGGCGGCTCGGTCGTGATCACGCTGCTGGTCGGCGGGCTGGTGGATCTGCTGCTCAGACGGGCCGACGGCCGGCACCACGACACCCCGCTGTGGGGGCTGCTGCGCCGCTGCCGGATTCCGCTCCAGCTGACGCTGTGCGCGGCGCTGCTGCGCGGCTCGTACACCCACGCACGGCTCGAAGTGATCAAGGACCACCGGACGGGGATCGGCCAGGTCCTGACGCTGGTGCTGATCGGGGCCTCGGCCTGGCTGGTGGTGCGGATCGCGACGGCCGTCGTCGATTCCCTCTACGCGAGGTACGCCGCGAACACCACCGATCCGGCGCGGGTGCGGCGGGTCCGTACCCAGGTGACGCTGATCCAGCGAGTGGTCACCGCGATCGTGGCGACGGTCGCCGTCGGTGCGATGCTCCTGACCTTCCCGACGATGCGGACCTTCGGCACCTCGATGCTGGCCTCGGCCGGTGTGCTCGGCATCGTCGCGGGTGTGGCCGCCCAGTCGACGCTCGGCAATCTCTTCGCGGGGCTGCAGATCGCGTTCGGCGACATGGTGCGCATCGGTGACACCGTGGTGGTGGACGGCGAGTGGGGCACGATCGAGGAGATCACGCTGACCTTCCTCACGGTGCGGACCTGGGACGAGCGGCGGATCACGATGCCCGTCTCGTACTTCACCGGCAAGCCGTTCGAGAACTGGTCGCGCGGCAGCGCGCAGATGACCGGCTCGGTCTTCTTCCACCTCGACCACTCCGCCCCGGTCGCCGCGATGCGCGAGCAGCTGCGGGACGTCCTGGGCGAGTGTGCCGCCTGGGACGGCCGTGACTGGTCCCTCGCCGTCACCGACACCACGCCGTCGACGATCCTGGTCCGCGCGGTGGTCACGGCGAAGGACCCGGGCGACATCTGGACGGTGCGCTGTGCCGTACGGGAGCAGCTCATCGGCTGGCTGCGCGACCACCATCCGTACGCGCTGCCGAGGATCGCGACGGCGCCCGCGGCGCTTCCGGCCGACGAGTGGCCGCATCCGTCCCGCCCGACGGACGAGAAGCCCGCGGACCGGGTCAAGTCCCCCCGCACGGGACGCGGCTGACGGGGACGGCGGGCGGCGGCCCGGCCAGGCCCCGGGCCGCTCGGCCCTCCCGCCTCACCGCAGGCTGCGGACGTCCAGCTGGCGCAGCACCCGGTCGACGATCTCCGGGTCCGCCCCCGCCTCGTTGCGGGCCGACAGCACCGCGTGGCGTGCGGCCGACATCATCTCGCGCTGGACGCGGCTGACCGCCTTGAAGCGCTCGGCCCGCTTCGCGTACGCCTCGCGGCGCTCGTCGTCGACCATGTCGGAACTGATCCGCGCCCCCACGTCGTACGCCAGCCGGTGCAGCCGCTCGGTGACCTCGTCCGGGAACTCCTCGACCTCCTGGATCTCCTTGAGGCGCTCCTTCGCGGCCTTCGCGGCGCGGATCGCGAGGTCCTTCTCCAGTGCCTCCTCGGCGTCCGTGTCCGCCGTGACCCGGAGCTTGCGGACCAGCCACGGCAGGGTGAGCCCCTGGACGACGAGCGTGGCCATGATCACGGCGAAGGCGATGAAGACGATCTCGTCGCGGCCCGGGAACGGCTTCCCGTCGTCCGTCTTCAGCGGGATCGCGAGCGCCAGCGCGACCGAGGCCACTCCGCGCATCCCCGCCCACCACATGACGACGGTCTCCCGCCAGCTGGTGGGGATCTCCTCGCTGACGTCGCGCCGGGTGTGCAGCCGCTTGGCGAGCCAGGTGGCGGGCAGCAGATAGAGCAGCCGCACGCCGACGACGACCACCACCACGGCGAGCCCCCAGCCCAGCATCCGGAGTTCGCGCCCGTCCGCCGTCCCGAAGACGTTGTGCAGTTCGAGGCCGATCAGCCCGAAGGCGACCCCGGTGACGAGCGTGTCGACGATCTCCCAGAAGGTACGGCCGGTGAGCCGCCCGAGGACGTCGTCGGCGTCGGCGGTGTGCTCGGCGAGGAAGAGCGCGGTGGTGAGGACGGCGAGAACACCCGACCCCATCAGCTCCTCCGCGAGCACGTAACTCACGAACGGCACCAGCAGGGTGAGACCGACCTGGAGCGTGGCGTCGCCGAGCAGACCCATGAGCTTGATGGTGAGCCAGCCCAGCACCAGACCCACGACCACGGCCACCACCGCCGAGAGGATCAGCAGCCCGAACGCCTCCGGCAGCGAGAAGCTCCCGCTCACCGCGGCGGCGATCGCCACGTGGTACAGCACGATCGCGGTCACATCGTTGAACAGCCCCTCGCCCTCCAGGATGGAGACGAGCCTGCGCGGCAGCCCGACCGAGCCGGCGACGGCCGTCGCCGCGACCGGGTCGGGCGGGGCGACGAGCGCACCGAGCGCCACGGCCGCGGCGATGGGCAGCCCGGGGACGATCGCGTTGGCGACCGCGGCGACGGCGGCCGTCGTGACGAAGACCAGCGCCACGGCCAGCAGAAAGATCGGTCGTTTATTGGCGGCGAACTGCCGCCAGGAAGTCCGTTGCACGGAGGCGTAGAGCAGCGGCGGCAACAACGCCGGAAGGATGATCTCGGGCGGGATGTCCACATTCGGTACGAAGCTGAGGAACGCCATGCCGACCCCGGCGAGGGTCATCAGCACCGGCGCGGGCAGCCCGAGACGCTCTCCCAGTGGAACCGTGACCACAGCCCCGAGCAACAGCAGGAGGAGCAGTGTCATTTGGTCCACGAGGTGCCTTCCGGAGCGCGGGGCGCCGATCTCCGTGATCGGCGGATCTGGGGTCAAAGCCTGCCACGCAAGGCCCGCAATCCAGACAACACCCCCTCATTCTCGCCTCCTCGACCTGCATTCCTCCGATGTCTATACCGTCGACCCCCTTCCGCTGCCTCCTCGGGGCGGGCAGTATGCGGCGTGCGCGATTCAGGGACAGGAACTGTCACCACATACATGACCGTCAGGAGAGACCACGTGACCGCGTTCTCCCGAAGGCATTTCGTCTCCACCGCCGCTGCCGGAACATCCGCACTCTGGCTGGCCGGCTCCCGTACCTCATGGGCGGCGGTCGGCCCCGTACCGACGGGGCACCCGGACATCGACATCCACGAGAAGACCGTCCGCGACGCCGCCATGACCTGGCGCACGCTCCCCGCCGACTGGCAGCAGGCCCCGTTCCTCGCCAACGGCCGTCTCGGTGCCCAGCTGTACGCCGGAGAGACCGCCGACACGCTGAAGCTGATGATCAGTCACAGCCAGGTGCAGGACCAGCGCGGCCAGTGGCGCGGCGGCATCGGCTTCTCCCGCCTCCCGATCGGGTACTTCACCCTGACCCTCGCCGGGGAGATCACCGCCGTCGACTGGACCCTGGACCTGTACGACGCCGAGCTGCGCGGCACCGTCACCACGACCCGCGGCTCCCTGGCCTTCTCCGCCCTCGTCCAGAACGACACCGGCGCACTGCTGGTCTCCACCCGCCCCAGCCCCGGCGAGGAGTCCGCGGCCTGGTCCTTCCAGTGGCTGCGGGCCGCCACCACCCGCACCAGCGGCAGACCCGAGGACTACACGGCCAATCCGGCCCCCCGGACCGGCGACGGCTTCGTCGAGCAGCCGCTGCTCGCGGGCGGCGGCTGGACCACCGCCTGGCGCGAGCGGCGCGAGGGCACTGGTCGGCTGCTCGCCGCGCACCTCGTGTACCGCTTCCCCGGCCAGGTGTCCGGGGCGACGGCCGACGCGCTGCGGGCCGTGGGCCGCACCCTGGCGGCCGACCCGGACCGGCTGGTGGACCGGCACCGCCGCTGGTGGCACGCGTACTACCGGCGCAGCTTCCTCTCCGTACCGGACAAGCGGCTGCAGAGCTTCTATCTCATCCAGCTCTACAAGCTCGCCGCGTCGACCAGGGCCGACGGCCCGACGATCTCCGAATGGGGCCCGTGGTTCCCCGAGGTGGGCAACAACTGGACCGCGGTCTGGTGGAACCTCAACGTCCAGATCGGCATGGCCCCCGTCCACGGCTCCAACCACCCCGAACTCGACTCGGTGACGGGCGCCTTCCGCCGCTTCGAGCACAACCTCCCGGCCTCGGTCCCGGCCGACTACCGCGACGGCGAGAGCTACGCGCTGGGCCACCCCTCCGACTGGCAGCTGCGCGCGGGCGACACCTACGACGTCGGTGCCCCCGGCTCGGCCCATGTCTCCGACAACTTCGGCAATCTCACCTGGGCGCTGCACAACGTCTGGCAGTCCTACCGGCACTCGATGGACCTGTCGGTCCTGCGCGACGTGGTGTACCCGATCCTCGCGAAGGCCATCAACTTCTACGCGCACTTCCTGCACGAGGGCCCGGACGGCCGTCTGCACCTGCCGGAGACCCGCTCCCCCGAGTACGCCAACGCCGTGGACTGCACCTACGACCTCTCGCTGATCCGCTGGGGCGTGCGCACCCTGATCGCGTCGGCGGAGCTGCTGCGGAACGACGATCCGCGGCTGCGGCGCTGGCAGGACATCGAACGGCGCCTCACCCCGTACGCCGAGGACCCGGCGGCCGGCGTCATGATCGGCAAGGACGTCCCGCTCGCCGACTCGCACCGGCACCACTCGCACCTGCTGTGGCTGTACCCGCTGCGCGAACGGAACTGGGACCGGCCCGGGGACCGCGAGGTGATGCGGCGCTCCATGGACCACTGGGTCTCCATGCAGCAGCTGTGGCACGGCTACAGCTACGCCACCGCCTCGTCCATGTACGCGGTGATGGGCGAGCCGGAGAAGGCCCTCGACTTCCTGACCTTCTTCACCGACCTCAACGTGGTCGCGGACTGCCGGATGACGGTCAACACGATGTACCGGGAGGGCAAGAACCTCGCCCTGGAGAGCCCGCTGTCCGCCGCCCAGTCGATGCTCGACATGGTGGTGCAGGGCCACGAGGGAGTGGTGAAGGTCTTCCCGTCCGTCTCGGACCGCTGGCCGGACGCGTCGATCGCGTCACTGCGCACCCAGGGCGCCTTCCTGGTGGACGCGGATCGCTCGGGCGGTGCCACGCGCTGGGTACGGGTGCGCAGCGAGGCGGGCGCACCGCTGACCCTGGACCACTCGATCAAGGGCCGGATCGAGGTACGGGACGCGCACGGGCGCCCGCTGCACTGGCGGGAGACTTCACCGGGCCGGATCACGGTCGCCCTGCCGCGCGGCTCCATGGCGGTGGTCACCCCGCAGGGTTCGAGCCGTCCGCGGACGGCCCCGCGCGATGTGCCGTCGAACGGTACGTGGACCCGCTGGGGCCTGCCCGGCTGAACCGCCGGGCCGGGGTCCCTCAGTCCCGCAGGGTGCGGCGCATCGCCCGGTGGGAGATGCCCGCGTCCGGGAACTCGGGGCCATACGCCACATAGCCGAGGCGCTCGTAGAAGCCCAGCGCATGGGTCTGGGCGTGCAGGTCGACGGCGGCCAGACCGAGCTCACGGGCCGCGTCCTCGATGGCCCGGACCAGCGCCGCGCCGATGCCGAGGCCGCGTGCTTCCTTGGTCACCGCGAGCCTGCCGAGCGAACCGACGGCCGGGTCGCCGCCCGTCTTCGCGGCGGCGGCCGGGCCGTGCAGCAGCCGCCCGGTGCCCAGCGCCGAACCGTCCGCCGCGACGGCGACGACATGCAGGGCGTCCGCGTCGTAGGCGTCGTACTCGATCTCCTCGGGTACGTCCTGCTCGCCGACGAAGACGTCCTTGCGGACCAGGAAGCAGGCCGCGAGGTCCTGCTCGTCGACGACGGTGCGCGTGGTGTACGGGGCGGGCGTCCCGGTCATTCGCTCTCCGCCGCGATCTTGTCCAGGGCCTGCTGGAGATCGTCCGGGTAGCTGCTGGTGAACTCCACCCAGCTGCCGTCGGACGGGTGCTCGAAGCCGAGCCGGACGGCGTGCAGCCACTGCCGGGTCAGGCCGAGGCGCTTGGCCATCGTCGGGTCGGCGCCGTAGGTGAGGTCACCGACGCAGGGGTGGCGGTGGGCGGACATGTGCACCCGGATCTGGTGCGTGCGGCCCGTCTCCAGCTTGATGTCCAGGAGGCTGGCGGAGCGGTAGGCCTCGATGAGGTCGTAATGCGTCACGGAGGGCTTGCCCTCGGCCGTGACGGCCCACTTGTAGTCGTGGTTGGGGTGGCGCCCGATGGGGGCGTCGATGGTGCCGCTCATCGGGTCCGGGTGGCCCTGCACCAGCGCGTGGTACTTCTTCTCGACGACCCGGTCGCGGAACTGCGCCTTCAGCAGGGTGTAGGCCCGCTCGGACTTGGCGACGACCATCAGGCCGGAGGTGCCGACGTCGAGACGGTGGACGATGCCCTGGCGCTCGGCGGCACCGGACGTCGAGATCCGGTACCCGGCGGCGGCGAGGCCCCCGATGACGGTCGTGCCGGTCCAGCCGGGGCTCGGGTGGGCAGCGACCCCGACCGGCTTCACGATCACGACGATGTCGTCGTCGTCGTGCACGATCTCCATGCCCTCGACGGGCTCGGCGACGATCTGCACCGGAGCGGGCGCCTGCGGCATCTCCACTTCCAGCCAGGCACCGCCCCGGACCCGCTCGGACTTCCCGACCACCGAGCCGTCCACCTGCACCTTCCCGGCAGCTGCCAGCTCGGCGGCCTTGGTGCGGGAGAAACCGAACATCCGGGAAATGGCGGCGTCGACACGCTCGCCCTCCAGACCGTCGGGTACGGGCAGGGTGCGGACCTCGGGATACGTACTCACCTGTCGAGTATGCCTTGCGGCCACTAGTCCTTGTGCACGGTGCCGTCGGGGTCCAGGCCCTTGAAGGAAAGGATCACGATCAGGATGCCGCCGCAGACGATCGCGGAGTCGGCGAGGTTGAAGACGGCGAAGTGCGCCGGCGCGATGAAGTCCACCACTGCGCCCTGGAAGGTGCCCGGGGCGCGGAAGATGCGGTCGGTGAGATTGCCGAGCGCACCGCCGAGCAGCAGGCCGAGCGCGATGGCCCACGGCAGGCTGTAGAGCTTGCGCGCGAGCCGGGCGATCACGACGATGACGGTCGCCGCGATGAACGTGAAGATGATGGTGTACGCCTCACCGATACCGAACGCGGCACCGGCGTTGCGGATCGCGCTGAGCTGCAGCCAGTCACCGATGAGCTCGACCGGCTCGTGGTGCTCCAGCTTCGCGACCACGAGCATCTTGCTGATCAGGTCGATGAGGTAGGCGAACACGGCCACGGCGAAGAGCACCATGATCCTCCGCTTGCCCCTGCTCGGGGCGGTCTCCCCGCCCCGGTCCGCAGCCTCGCCCCCTTCGGTCCCCTCAGCATCGGGGATGTCCGGCGTACCGATGATGCGCTCCGCCTCTGCCACGTGAATCCCTCAACCTAGGTTCCTGACTGAGGACGAGGGTACGACACACCGCCGGGGATCAACCGCGTCGCTCCTGCTTCTGTTTGTCCTCGACACAGAGCGTGGCGCGCGGGAACGCCTGCATCCGCGCCTTGCCGATCGGATTGCCGCAGATCTCGCACAGTCCGTACGTCCCGGCGTCGAGCCGGGCCAGGGCCCGCTCGGTCTGCTCCAGCATCTCCTGGGCGTTGGCGGCGAGCGACATCTCGTGCTCGCGGGTGATGTTCTTGGTGCCGGTGTCCGCCTCGTCGTCACCCGCGCCGTCACCGGAGTCACGCATCAGTCCGGCGAGCGCGGCACTCGCGGCCTCCAGCTCACTGCGCAGCCGCATGGTCTCGCTGCTCAGCACGGCCCGCGCCTCGGCGACCTCCTCCGAGGTCCAGGGGTCCTCGCCCGGCCGGACCGCCAGCTCGCCGGGGGCTGTCGTGACGACCCCACCCGCCGGGGGCACGGGCGCCGCGCCCGTGCCGGCCGTGCGGGTCCGGGCCGCGCTCTTCTTGGCTACCACCGTGTGGGCTCCCGTCTTCCCGGCGGCCTCGGCCGCCCCCTTGGCCGCGGACGCGGCCCTCTTCGAAGCCTTCTTGGCCGCGCTCTTCTTCGCAGGTGCCTTCTTGGGCGGCTCCGCGGGCCCGGCATCCTCGTGCTCGGCATCCTCGTGCTCGGCGGACGCCGCCTTCATTCCGGCCGCTGTCTTCCCGGCCGCGGATTTCTTCGCCGCCGTCTTCTTCACCGCGACCTTCACCGCGACCTTCTCCACGGCGGCCTCCGTCGCACCGGCCTCGGCCTCGGCCTCGGCCTCCAGGACAGTCTCCATGCCTGCGTCACCGCCCGTCTCCGCGGCCGCCGCGCCCGTGGATCCGGCCGACGCCGTCTTCTTCGCGGCGGTCTTCTTCGCCACCATGGCCGCGGCCCCTTCACATATTGTGATCTTGCACGCGAATCGTGCTGGGACGATAAATCGACCCCAGCGCCGCGGCAACGGGGCACGCCGCCGAATCGCCCCTCCCTGCGTCCGGATACCGACCTGCCTGCATCCGTTGTGCCCAGCTCACCGCCGGGTAATCCGCCTCCCGGCACCCCGCCCGGACTCCGTACTCCTCCGTCTGCCCATTCGGGTCACGCCCCGCCCCTCGGGTTAAACCGGTCGGCCGTCGCCCGTACGGGCCCGTACACTGGGCCCAGCGAGAGGCGTGGATGGGACGAGTAGCGTCGTACGCAGCCAGGAGCGACCCGGGGACGGTGGAAGCCCGGGGGCGAGCGCGTCGTGAAGATCACCCGGAGCCGTCGGAAGAACGCCGCAAGGCAAGTAGAACCGGCATCGCGACCCCAATGAGGGGGTCACGGGCGCACGCCCGGGGCCAAGGAGGGTGGTACCGCGGGAGCCGATGAGGCCCTCGTCCCTCCGACGGAAGTGGAAAACGTCCGCCGGAGGAAGTCCGCCCATGACATCGCCGCAGTACCGCCAGGTACCCGCCCAGGTCGACCTGCCCGCGCTGGAGCACGCCGTGCTCGATTTCTGGCGCGACAGCAAGGTCTTCGCCAAGAGCCTCGAACAGTCCGAGGGCCGCCCCGAGTGGGTCTTCTACGAGGGCCCGCCCACCGCCAACGGCATGCCCGGCGCCCACCACATCGAGGCCCGCGTCTTCAAGGACGTCTTCCCCCGCTTCCGGACCATGCAGGGCTACCACGTCGGCCGCAAGGCCGGCTGGGACTGCCACGGACTGCCGGTCGAGCTCGCGGTCGAGAAGGAGCTGGGCTTCAACGGCAAGAAGGACATCGAGGCGTACGGCATCGCCGAGTTCAACGCCAAGTGCCGTGAGTCCGTGACCCGCCACACGGACGCGTTCACCGAGCTCACGACCCGCATGGGCTACTGGGTCGACCTCGACGACGCGTACCGCACGATGGACCCCGAGTACGTCGAGTCGGTGTGGTGGTCACTGAAGGAGATCTTCAACAAGGACCTCCTGGTCCAGGACCACCGCGTCGCCCCCTGGTGCCCCCGCTGCGGCACGGGTCTCTCCGACCACGAGCTGGCACAGGGTTACGAGACGGTCGTCGACCCGTCGGTCTTCGTCCGCTTCCCCCTCACGTCCGGCCCGCTGGCCGGCGAGGCGTCCCTCCTCATCTGGACGACCACCCCCTGGACCCTGGTCTCCAACACCGCCGTGGCCGCGCACCCCGACGTCACCTACGTCGTCGCGACCGATGGCGAGGAGAAGCTCGTCGTCGCACAGCCGCTCGTCGAGAAGGCGCTGGGCGAGGGCTGGGAGACCACCGGCGAGACCTTCACCGGCCGCGAGATGGAGCGCTGGACCTACGAGCGCCCCTTCACCCTGGTGGACTTCCCCGCCGAGGCGCACTACGTCGTCAACGCCGAGTACGTGACGACCGAGGACGGTACGGGTCTGGTCCACCAGTCCCCCGCCTTCGGCGCCGACGACCTCCTGGTCTGCAAGGCGTACGGGCTGCCGGTCGTGAACCCGGTCCGCCCCGACGGCAGCTTCGAGGAGGACCTGCCGCTGGTCGGCGGTGTCTTCTTCAAGAAGGCCGACGAGGCGCTCACCGAGGACCTGGCCGCCCGCGGCAGGCTCTTCCGGCACGTCCCGTACGAGCACAGCTACCCGCACTGCTGGCGCTGCCACACCGCGCTGCTCTACTACGCGCAGCCGTCCTGGTACATCCGCACGACCGCCATCAAGGACCGGCTCCTCCAGGAGAACGAGAAGACCAACTGGTTCCCGGACTCGGTCAAGAACGGCCGCTTCGGTGACTGGCTGAACAACAACGTCGACTGGGCGCTGTCCCGCAACCGCTACTGGGGCACCCCGCTGCCGATCTGGCGCTGCGAGGACAGCCACCTCACCTGCGTCGGCTCGCGCGCGGAGCTGAGCGAGCTCACCGGCACCGACCTCTCGGGCCTCGACCCGCACCGCCCGTTCATCGACGAGATCACGTTCACCTGCTCGCACGAGAACTGCCAGCTGGAGGCGTACCGCGTCCCCGAGGTCATCGACGCCTGGTACGACTCGGGTTCGATGCCGTTCGCGCAGTGGGGCTACCCGTACAAGAACAAGGAACTCTTCGAGAGCCGTTACCCGGCGCAGTTCATCTCGGAGGCCATCGACCAGACCCGCGGCTGGTTCTACACGCTGATGGCGATCGGCACCCTGGTCTTCGACAAGTCGTCCTACGAGAACGTGGTCTGCCTGGGCCACATCCTCGCCGAGGACGGCCGCAAGATGTCCAAGCACCTGGGCAACATCCTTCAGCCCATCCCCCTCATGGACCAGCACGGCGCGGACGCGGTGCGCTGGTTCATGGCGGCGGGCGGCTCGCCGTGGGCGGCGCGCCGCGTCGGCCACAACACGATCCAGGAGGTCGTCCGCAAGACCCTCCTCACGTACTGGAACACGGTCGCCTTCCAGGCCCTGTACGCCCGTACGTCCAGCTGGGCCCCTTCCGAGGCCGACCCGGCCCCGGCGGACCGCACGGTCCTGGACCGCTGGCTGCTGAGCGAGCTGAACGCGCTGGTGGACCAGGTCACGCAGGCCCTGAATGGTTACGACACCCAGCGCGCCGGCAAGCTGCTGTCCGCCTTCGTCGACGACCTGTCCAACTGGTACGTACGCCGCTCGCGCCGCCGCTTCTGGCAGGGCGACAAGGCGGCGCTGCGCACCCTGCACGAGGTCGTCGAGACGGTGACCCGGCTGATGGCCCCGCTCACCCCGTTCATCACGGAACGGGTCTGGCAGGACCTGGTCGTCCCGGTCACGCCGGACGCCCCCGAATCGGTCCACCTCTCCACCTGGCCGAAGGCGGACCCGGCGGCGATCGACCCGGCGCTCTCCACCCGGATGGCGCTCGTGCGCCGCCTGGTCGAGCTGGGCCGGGCCACCCGCGCCGAGTCCGGTGTGAAGACCCGCCAGCCGCTCTCCCGGGCCCTGGTCGCGGCGGCGGGCTTCGAGGCGCTCTCCCCCGAACTGCACGCCCAGATCACGGAGGAGCTGAACGTCTCCTCGCTGGCCTCGCTGTCCGAGGTCGGCGGTTCGCTGGTCGACACGACCGCGAAGGCGAACTTCCGGGCGCTCGGCAAGCGGTTCGGCAAGGGCGTCCAGGCGGTGGCCAAGGCGGTCGCGAACGCCGATGCGGCGGCCCTCTCGCTGGCCCTGCGCGAGGGCACGGCGTCGGTCGAGGTGGACGGCGAGACGGTCACCCTCTCCCCCGACGAGGTGATCATCACCGAGACCCCGCGCGAGGGTTGGTCCGTCGCGTCCGACTCGGGCGCGACGGTCGCCCTGGACCTGGAGATCACCCCGGAGCTCCGGCGCGCGGGCCTCGCCCGTGACGCGATCCGCCTCATCCAGGAGGCCCGCAAGAACAGCGGCCTGGACGTCGCCGACCGCATCGCCGTCCGCTGGACGTCGTCCTCCCCCGCCACGGTGGAAGCCCTGACCGAGCACGCGGCCCTGATCGCGGACGAGGTCCTGGCACTGGACTACGCCCAGGGCGAGGCGGACCCGGCGTACGGCGCCCCGTTCGAGGACGAGGGCCTGTCCCTGACGTTCCGCCTCCGCAAGACGGAGCAGTAACCCACAACAGGAAGAGGGGCCCGGCCGGACACCAGTCCGGCCGGGCCCTTCTCACTGCTCCCCAGCCTCCCGGCTCCGCTATTCAGCCCCTCCGGCGATTGAGGAGCGGGGTCTGGGGCAGAGCCCCAGGTTCGGGAAGGGGCGGGTAGGGGAACGGCCCCGCGCAGCGGCCCCCACCCCCGCCCACTGCCCACAGCTCAAGGCCCACGCCCCCGCACCGGCGCCCGCCCCCACCCACCACGCACGACAAAAGGGCCGGGCCCCGGGGAATCCCCGGGGCCCGGCCCTCAGCCTGCCGACGGCTACGCGCTCAACGCGCGCACCCGGCTCAGTTGTCGTCCTCGTCGATCAGGAACCCACGCATCGGCGAAGGAGCCTGCTGCATCGGCTGCGGCGCCTGCGGCCGCACCGGCGCCATCGGCTGGGTCATCGCCGGCGACATCTGCTGCTGGCCGCCGTACGAGGGACCACCGCCCATGGACGGGTTGCCGCCCATCTGCTGGTTACCGTGGTTGCCGCCCATGGCGTGACCCATGGCACCCGCACCGGCCGGGGCCAGCGAGGGCGACGGCGGCAGCGAAGCGGTCGCGGGAGTCCGCGGCGGGGCCAGCGAGTCGTCCGCCTGGGTCTCCAGCTGACGCAGCTGGCTCTCCAGGTAGGACTTCAGACGGGTCCGGTACTCGCGCTCGAAGCCACGCAGGTCCTCGACCTTGCGCTCCAGCGTCGCGCGGGCCGACTCCAGCGAGCCCATCGCCACCCGGTGCTTCTCCTGCGCGTCCCGCTCCAGGGCGTCCGCCTTGGCGCGTGCGTCCCGCTCCAGGCCCTCGGCACGGCTGCGCGCCTCGCCGACGATCTTGTTGGCCTCGGAACGTGCCTCCGCGATCGCCTGGTCGGCGGTCTGCTGCGCGAGCGAGAGGACACGGGCGGCGCTGTCGCCACCGGGGCCCTGACCGGGCTGCTGCATCTGCGGCGGCTGCTGCATCTGCTGCATCTGCTGCTGCGGGGCGTGACCACCCATGGGGCCGCCCATCGGGCCGCCCATGGGACCGCCCTGCATCGGACCGGGGCCGTGCGGGCCCTGCGGACCGGGGCCGTGCGGGCCCTGGGGACCAGGACCGTGACCGCTGGGACCGGCGGGCAGCTGCGGAGCACCACCGGGCAGCTGGGGCGGACCCATCTGCGGGGGCTGCTGCTGGACCGGCGGACCCGATATGGCGGCGGGCACAGGTGCCCCGGGCCGGTCCTGCGGCTCCGGCTTGCGCATGCCCTGCTGCTGGTTCTGCGCGGCGGCACGCGTGGCAGCGGCCAGCTTCGCGCGCAGGTCCTCGTTCTCACGGAGCAGGCGGGTCAGCTCGGACTCGACCTCGTCGAGGAAGGCATCGACCTCGTCCTCGTCATAGCCTTCTCGGAGGCGGACGGTCGTGAACTGCTTGTTCCGCACGTCCTCAGGAGTCAGCGGCATCTCTTCTTCACCTCTACGTAGTCGTCGGCAGTCGGCAAGACCGTATCGCTCACAGCCTGATCACGATGCTGATCAGGATGTAGACGATGATCATCAGAACGAAGAAGGACAGGTCGAGTGCCACGCCCCCGAGACGCAGCGGCGGGATGAATCGCCGCAGAAGCTTGAGCGGTGGATCGGTGACAGTGTAGGTGGCCTCAAGTATGACCACCATCGGCTTGCCGGGCTGCCATGAACGCGCGAACTGGAAGACGTAGTCCATGACCAGCCGGAAGATCAGCACGATGAGGAAACACATCAGCGCGATATAGACAACCTGCAGTGCGACGCCCATTTCGCGCTTCCCTCTCCCCTGGCTCTCGTAGCTCCGGCCTCGCGGCCGGGTTGTTCCCGGTGTCGTGTTCTCAGCTCTGGTTGAAGAATCCGCCCTCAGCGATACGGGCCTTGTCCTCCGCCGTGACATCGACGTTAGCAGGCGACAACAGGAACACCTTCTGCGTCACGCGCTCAATGCTGCCATGGAGACCGAAGACGAGTCCTGCAGCAAAGTCGACAAGTCGCTTTGCGTCCGTATCGTCCATCTCCGTGAGATTCATGATCACCGGAGTGCCCTCACGGAAGTGTTCCCCGATGGTACGGGCCTCGTTGTAGGTCCTGGGGTGCAGTGTGGTGATGCGGTAGGGCTCCCGCTCGGACACGACCTTGGGCATGATCACCGGTGCGTTCTTCTCCATGTTCGGGCGTTCAGGTGTGATGGATGCCACGGGGGCGATTCGGGCGGGTCGCTCTCTTTCCGCCGGGATCTGAACCGGCTCCCGCTGCGCGGGAGGCTGCACCACTCGTACCGGTTCGTCCCGCTCCCGGTCCCGCTCCACCTGATGCGCGGACTGGTGCCGCCGCCGGTCGCGCTCGGGCTCCGGCTCGGGTTCGAATTCGTCGTCGGGGTCGAACCCCGGACCGTCGTACCCATCGTCCTCCACGAGGCCGAGGTAGACCGCCATCTTGCGCATCGCGCCGGCCATGCTCTGAGTCCTCCGCTCTGTGGTGGATCGGCATCTGTCACCAAGTGCCCCGCGATCCACTGAGGCCTGCCCGCCATAGGCGGGAATGACCATATTTTCTGCTGTGGTCCGACCTGCTTGGCGACGTTACCCGAGCCCGGGTCGGACTCCGAGTACCGCCGTACCGACGCGCACATGTGTCGCTCCGGCCGCGACGGCGTCCTCGAGGTCCGCGCTCATCCCTGCCGAGACCATGTTCGCAGCCGGATGGTTCCCGCGCAGGCGGGATGAGAATTCCATCAGCCGGTCGAAGGCGGCCCGTTGCCGTCCCGCGTACGGTCCGGCGAGCGGTGCGACGGTCATCAGACCACCGAGCCGCAACCCCGGCGCGGAATCCACCGCGGCGGCCAACTCCTCGATCCCGTCCGGCGCGACGCCGCCCCGGTCGCCCCGCTCGCCGCTCTCGGCGTCGAGTGCGACCTGGATGAGACAGCCGAGTTCGCGCCCCTCGCGCACGGCGGCCGCCGAGAGGGCGGCGACCAGTCTGGTTCGATCCACCGACTGCACGACATCGGCATAACTCGCTACAGAACGAACCTTATTCGTCTGCAATTGACCGACGAAATGCCATGTGAGCGACAGATCCGCACATTCGGCTGCCTTGGGAGCCGCGTCCTGGTCACGATTCTCCGCGACATGACGCACACCCAGTTCATGCAGAATCCGCACATCGCTCGCGGGGTAGGTCTTGGTGACCACGATGAGGGTCACTTCCTCCCGCTCGCGACCGGCGGCGGCACAGGCGGAAACAATGCGTTCCTCCACCCGCGCCAGATTTTCGGCGAGTTGAGCCTTACGGTCCGTCATGCCCTATCAGTCCAACCAGACATATCCGGCGAGCCGCCCGGTGGTGCGGTCGCGGCGGTACGAGAAGTGGTCACTCGATTCGAGGGTGCAGACCGACGAGGCCTGCCGGTCCTCGACGCCGAGCGCTTCGAGCTGGGCATGGACCCCGGCGGTGACGTCCACGGCCGGAGTGCCCCAGCTGGTCTCGGACCAGGCGGCCGGGACGCTCCGGGCGACTTCGGCGCGCATGTCGGCCGGGACCTCGTAGCACCGTCCGCAGACCGCCGGTCCGGTGCGGGCGACGATCCGGGAGGTGTCGGCACCGAGCCCGACCATGGCCTCGACCACGGCGGGGACGACCCCGGCAAGCAGACCCGGACGGCCCGCGTGCGCCGCGGCCGCGATCCCGGCGACCGGGTCGGCGAGCAGTACGGGGGTGCAGTCGGCGGTGAGCACGGCGAGCGGGAGCCCGCGCCGCGCGGTCACCACCGCGTCCACCGCGGGGATCTCCGAAGCGTCTCCCCACGGCCCGTCGACGACCGCGACGTCCCGCCCGTGCACCTGGTTCATCCAGACGACCCGCGCCGGGTTCAGACCGAGGTCCCGGGCGGCGCGCTCGCGATTGGCCAGAACGGCGGCGGGGTCGTCTCCGACCGCGCCGCCGAGGTTGAGCTCCTCGTACGGAGCGGCGCTCACTCCGCCCCACCTGTCGGTGAAGGAGAAGTGGGCGCCGCCCGCCGAGGACCGTGCGTGGAGCTGAGCTATCACTTCAAGAAGTCCGGGACATCCAGCTCTTCGGCCTGGGAGTCCTGGTAGGAAGGACGGGCCGGCGGGACGTGCGGCGAAGCGACCGGCGGCAGGTGGCTCTCGCTCACCACCGGTACGGGATCCGCCTGGACCGGCGGCTCCTCGCGGGTGGGCACGGAGCCCAGCCCACTGGTCTGACGCACGGGCTCGGGGGTCCGGACCGGCGCGGCGGGCTCGTCGCGCTTGGCGGAGTTCGCGCCCAGGACGTTCTCGCGACGGGCCGGCGGCTGTCCGCCGTCGAAGCCCGCGGCGATCACCGTGACACGTACCTCGTCGCCCAGCGCGTCGTCGATGACGGCCCCGAAGATGATGTTCGCCTCGGGGTGCGCCGCCTCGCTCACCAGCTGGGCGGCCTCGTTGATCTCGAAGAGACCGAGGTCGCTGCCGCCGGAGATGGAGAGCAGGACACCGCGGGCGCCGTCGATGGACGCCTCCAGGAGCGGCGAGGAGATCGCCATCTCCGCGGCGGCCACCGCGCGGTCGTCGCCGCGGGCCGAGCCGATGCCCATGAGTGCCGATCCGGCCTCGGACATGACCGACTTGACGTCGGCGAAGTCGAGGTTGATCAGACCCGGGGTCGTGATGAGGTCGGTGATGCCCTGGACACCCGAGAGCAGTACCTGGTCGGCCGACTTGAACGCGTCGAGCACGCTGACCTGGCGGTCCGAGATGGACAGCAGCCGGTCGTTGGGAATGACGATGAGGGTGTCGACCTCTTCGCGGAGTTCGGCGATGCCGTCCTCCGCCTGGTTCGCGCGTCGCCGGCCCTCGAAGGTGAACGGGCGGGTGACCACGCCGATCGTCAGGGCGCCGAGCGAGCGCGCGATGTTGGCGACGACGGGTGCGCCGCCGGTGCCGGTGCCGCCGCCCTCTCCGGCGGTGACGAAGACCATGTCGGCCCCCTTGAGGACCTCCTCGATCTCCTCACGGTGGTCCTCTGCCGCCTTGCGACCGACTGCCGGGTTGGCGCCGGCGCCAAGGCCGCGGGTGAGTTCGCGGCCGACGTCGAGCTTGACGTCGGCGTCGCTCATCAACAGGGCTTGCGCATCAGTGTTGATCGCGATGAACTCGACGCCCTTGAGACCGACCTCGATCATTCGGTTGATGGCATTGACACCACCGCCGCCGACACCGATGACCTTGATGACTGCGAGGTAGTTCTGCGGTGCTGCCACGTCGAAGGCCTCTCGCCTCGAGTTACGTGTCGTCGCTTCGCGGTAGTCCCGCCGCGACGACGGATGCCGATTGGGACGGTCCGAAACGCCGACCCAAACCCTAACGTTGAAGTTTAGGGTTACCAGTGTGTCTGCTTCATGGACTCTTCCGAACAGGACACTAAGTCGACAAGTGGCGCACGTTCAACGAACACGCCGAACCTCCCGTTTTTCTTTTCACCCTATGTGATCACCCGTAGCGCTGACCAACCAGGGTGCTGGCCAGGCCAAATGTGCGTCAACTGCCCGACGCGGCAGGGGCGGTGGGTGCACTCACGTCGAAGTGTCCCGCTTTGGGGGCGGATTTCATGAGAGCGGTGAGAACTCTCGCCTTCACCGGACCTCCTTCACCACTGCCCCAGATCACCGTGCGCCCCCGGGTGAGTTCCAGGGAGATCGAGTCGTACGAGGTGACCCGTACGACCTTGGCGTCCTTGGCGACGTCGCCCGGGAGTTCGCCCGCGACCCGGACCGCTTCCCGCACCAGTCGGGCACTGCCGAAGCGGCGCAGACTCGCGGACTGATCAGGTGTCAGTTCCAGCAGAGGTACGCGCCCAGGCCATTTGTCCACCGTTGCGAAACGCACGCCTTTCGCGTCCACTTCAATGAACTTTGCGCCCTTTTTGACCAGCAGCACCGGCTGTCGTTCCGTCACCTTAAGTCCGATTCCGTGCGGCCATGACCGTACGACATCCACGGAATCGATACGAGGCAACTTCTGGCGCAACCGCTCGGCGATGGCATCGGTGTCCACGGAGATCAGCGGGGCCCCGATCGGTACCGCCGCGGCGGCCTCCACCTCGGACGGTGTCAGTACGTCGACACCGGTGGTCCTGACCTCTTCGGCCCGGAGCCAGGAGGAGCCGTAGAGCGCCCAGACGGCGCCGGCGGCGAGCAGCAGCACGAGCACGCCGATCAGGATCAGCCTCATGCGGCCGGGCAGTCCGCGCCCTTCGGGGCGCGGGCGCGGCGAGCGGGCCGGGGAGTCCTCCCGCTGCCGTGCTCCGCGCCGGGCGGTCGTCGGTCCGGCCACGCTCGCTCCTTATGCCGGGTCCGGGGGCGCCGCCCCCGGACCCGTCCGCCTCACGCGCCTCGGCGTGCGGCAATCGCCTCGTACACCATGCCGACGAGCAGGTCGTCGGCATCCCGGCGGCCGAACTCGGCGGCAGCGCGGGACATCTCGTACAGCCGGTGCGGATCCGCGAGCACCGGGAGGACGTTGCCCTGCACCCACTCGGGGGTGAGCGCCGCGTCGTCCACCAGCAGTCCGCCGCCGGCGTTGACCACCGGCTGGGCGTTGAGCCGCTGTTCGCCGTTGCCGATGGGCAGCGGGACGTAGGCGGCGGGGAGCCCGACGGCGGAGAGTTCGGCGACGGTCATCGCACCGGCACGGCAGAGCATCATGTCGGCCGCGGCGTACGCGAGATCCATCCGGTCCACGTACGGTACCGGGATGTAGGGCGGCATCCCGGGCATGTTGTCGACGCGCGGCAATTCGTTCTTCGGTCCGACCACGTGCAGGATCTGGATCCCGGAGCGCTGCAGCAGCGGGGCGACCCGCTGGACCACCTCGTTGAGGTGGCGGGCGCCCTGCGAGCCGCCGGAGACCAGCAGCGTCGGCAGGTTGGGGTCGAGGCCGAAGGCGGCACGTGCCTCGGGGCGGACCCGGGCCCGGTCCAGGGTGGCGATGGTGCGGCGCAGCGGGATGCCGATGTAGCGGGCACCACGCAGCTTGCTGTCGGGGGTGGAGACGGCGACGCCGTGGGCGTACCGCGAACCGATCTTGTTGGCCAGGCCGGGACGGGCGTTGGCCTCATGGACGACGATCGGCACCCCGGCCCGCTTGGCGGCGAGGTAGCCGGGCAGGGCGACGTAGCCGCCGAAGCCGACGACGCAGTCCGCCTTGGTGCGCTCCAGGATCTGCTCGGCGGCCTTGATGGTGCCGCGCAGCCGTCCCGGGACGGTGATCAGTTCCGGGGTGGGTTTGCGCGGCAGCGGCACGGCCGGGATGAGGGCGAGTTCGTACCCCCGCTCGGGTACGAGCCTGGTCTCGAGTCCGCGCTCCGTGCCGAGGGCAGTGATTCCCACGGTCGGGTCCTGCCTGCGCAGGGCGTCCGCGAGGGCAAGCGCGGGCTCGATGTGGCCGGCGGTCCCCCCACCGGCGAGTACGACATGCACCGAAATTCACCGCTCTCCGGACGGACGCTTCTTGACGCGCCGTCTCATCGTCTTCCATCTCACCCCGGGCCTCCGCATGGCCAGGGCCGCCTTCGCTGCGGGATCCTCTCGCGCGAACGCGATCAGCAGCCCGACGGCGAACATGGTCGGCAGCAGGGCCGATCCTCCGTAGGAGAACAGCGGGAGCGGGACACCGGCGATCGGCAGCAGGCCGAGCACCGCACCGATGTTGATCACGGCCTGCACCGTGATCCAGGTGGTCACACCTCCCGCGGCGTACCTCACGAAGGGGTCCTCCGTGCGTCCGGCCACGCGGATACCCGCATAGCCTAGAGCCGCGAAGAGGGCGAGTACCGACAGCGTCCCCGCCAACCCCAGTTCCTCCCCGGTGATGGCGAAGATGAAGTCGGTGTGCGGTTCAGGTAGTTGGCCCCATTTTTCCACACTTGCACCGAGCCCGGAACCGAACCATCCGCCGGACGCCAGAGCATAGATGCCGTGCACCGCCTGCCAGCAGGAGTCCCCCGGTCCGGGCTCGCTGGCGCCGATGCAGGCGAGCCTGGACATCCGGTTCGGACTGGTCTTGATCAGCACGAAGGCGATCAGCGCGGCGAAGCCGAGCACTCCGCCGAAGAGCCGGGTGGGTGCCCCGGCCAGCCAGAGCAGTCCGAACAGGATCGCGGTGAGAATGATCGCAGTTCCCATGTCGCCGCCGAGCATGATCAGCCCGAGGAGCATGAAGGCCACCGGGACGAGCGGGACGAGCAGGTGCTTCCACTGCGTCAGCAGCCGCTTGTCCTGTTTGCGGGCGAGCAGGTCCGCGCCCCACAGGACCAGGGCGAGCTTGCCGAATTCGCTGGGCTGGAGCTGGAAGGGGCCGCCCAGGTAGAGCCAGTTCCGGTTGCCGTTGACCGACATCCCTATCCCCGGCACCTGGACCAGCACCATCAGGAAGACGGTCCCCATGAGCAGCGGATAGGCGAACGCCCGGTGGAGTTTGGCGGGCATCCGGGCGGCGAGCGCCATCAGTCCGGCGCCGATGACGGCGGCGAGGAACTGTTTACGGAAGAAGTAGGTGCCCGGCTTGTCCAGTTCCAGGGCCTTGATCATCGAGGCGGAGTAGACCATCACCAGGCCGAGCACGGTGATCAGCAGGCCGGCGCCCAGGATCAGGTAGTACGCGGTCAGAGGGCGGTCCCAGGCCCGGCGTGCCTGCTCGTACATCCGCCGCACGCCGCCTCGGCGAGTGCGGGGAGCGCGGGGGCTGCCGGTGGAGCCTCCCTTGGAGCGCGGCACCGAGGGGCGCCGGGAGCCGGTGGCCGACCGGACCCTGAGAGCGGGGCCGAGGGGCGCCGGGACGCCCGCAGCCGCTCCCGCGAGCAGTGGTGGGGTGAGTGCCCGGCTGATCGCCGCGGTGGCCCGTGAGCGGCCCCCACGGGGCCCGGCTGAGCTCTCTTCGGCCGGCATTGTCGCTGTCCCCTCCACTGCTCGTGCCCGGGGCCGCCGCCGAGGGCCGACGGCCGTGACGGTACGGCGCGGGGGCCGGGCCCGTCAGGCGCTCTCGGCGGCGAGCGCGCGGACCGCGTCCGCGAACGCCTCGCCCCGCTTGTTGTAATTGACGAACATGTCCATCGAGGCGCAGGCCGGTGCCATCAGTACGGTGTCTCCCGGCCGGGCGAGCCGTGCCGCCTCGCGGACCGCCTCGGACATCGCCCCAGTGTCGGTCCGGTCGAGGTCGACCACCGGGACCTCGGGGGCGTGTCGCGTGAGGGCTTCGCGGATCAGTTCCCGGTCCCGGCCGATCAGTACGACGCCCCGCAGCCGCCCGGCGGCCCCGGTCACCAGCTCGTCGAAGGTGGCGCCCTTCGCGAGGCCGCCGGCGATCCAGACGATCGGGGCGTAGGCCGCCAAGGAGGCCTCGGCGGCATGGGTGTTGGTGGCCTTGGAGTCGTCGACGTACGCGACCCCGGCGACGTCCGCGACGTGCTCGATGCGGTGCGGGTCGGGGCGGAAGGCCCGCAGTCCGTCGCGTACGGCCGCGGGCTCGACGCCGAAGGCGCGGGCCAGGGCCGCCGCCGCGAGGGCGTTGGCGATGTTGTGCGGGGCGGGCGGGTCGATGTCCTCGACCTCGGCGAGCTCCTGGGCCTGCTTCTGCCGGTTCGCCACGAAGGCGCGGTCGGCGAGGATGCCGTCGACGACGCCCAGTTGGGACGGGCCCGGTGTGTTCAGGGTGAAGCCGATGGCCCGGCAGCCCTCCTCGACATCGGCCTCGCGGACCAGGTCCTCGGTCGCCGGGTCGGCCGCGTTGTAGACGCAGGCGACCCGGTTGCCCTCGTAGATCCGGCCCTTGTCCGCGACGTACGCCGCCATGGAGCCGTGCCAGTCGAGGTGGTCCGGCGCCAGGTTGAGGACGGCGGCGGAGTGGGCGCGCAGCGAGGGCGCCCAGTGCAGCTGGTAGCTGGACAGCTCGACGGCGAGTACGTCGTACTCCTCGTCGCCGAGCACCGCGTCCAGGAGGGAGACGCCGATGTTGCCGACGGCGGCGGTGCGCAGCCCGGCCGCCTCCAGGATCGAGGCGAGCATCCGTACGGTCGTGGTCTTGCCGTTGGTGCCGGTGACCGCGAGCCAGGGGGCCGCGCCGGGGCCCCGCAGCCGCCAGGCGAGTTCGACGTCACCCCAGATGGGGACGCCCGCCTCGGCGGCTGCGGTGAAGAGCGGCTTGTCGGGCTTCCAGCCCGGGGTGGTGACGATGAGCTCGGTGGACTCGGGCAGGGTCGCCCCGTCGCCGAGGCGCACGGTGATGCCCTGCGCCTCCAGCTCCGCGGCCTGCGCACGGGAACGCTCGTCGTCCCCGTCGTTGACCACCGTGACGACGGCCCCGAGGCCGTGCAGCACCTTGGCCGCCGGGATTCCGGAGACCCCGAGTCCCGCGACGGTGACGCGCTTGCCCTGCCAGTCCTGGTTGCTCACTTCTCGGCTGCCCATCCCGCGTAGAAGAGTCCGAGTCCGACGATCACGCACATGCCCTGGATGATCCAGAAGCGGACCACGACAAGGACTTCGGACCACCCCTTGAGTTCGAAGTGGTGCTGGAGCGGCGCCATTCGGAAGACTCGCTTGCCGGTCATCTTGAAGGAACCGACCTGGATGACCACGGACATGGTGATCATCACGAAGAGGCCGCCGAGGACCGCCATCAGGAACTCGGTGCGGGAGCAGATCGCCAGACCGGCGAGCGCGCCGCCGAGGGCGAGCGAGCCGGTGTCGCCCATGAAGATCTTGGCGGGCGACGTGTTCCACCACAGGAAGCCGAAGCAGGCGCCCATCAGTGCGGAGGCGACGACCGCGAGGTCGAGCGGATCGCGTACCTCGAAACAGGCGTTGGGGTTGGTCAGGGTGTCCGCGTTGGCGCAGGACTCCTGGAACTGCCACAGCCCGATGAAGGTGTACGCGCCGAAGACCATCACGGAGGCACCGGTGGCCAGGCCGTCCAGACCGTCCGTCAGGTTCACGCCGTTGGACATGGCGAGGATCATGAACAGCGCCCAGACGACGAACAGCACCGGGCCGATCGACCAGCCGAAGTCCGCGACGAACGACAGCTTGGTGGAGGCCGGGGTGTTGCCGCGGGCGTCGGCGAACTGGAGCGAGAGCACCGCGAAGGCGATACCCACGATCAGCTGGCCCGCCATCTTCGCCTTGGCCCGCAGACCCAGCGAACGCTGCTTGACGATCTTGATGTAGTCGTCGAGGAAGCCGACCAGGCCCATGCCCGCCATCAGGAAGAGCACCAGCACGCCGGAGAATCGCATCTCCTCGCCGGTGATCAGCTTCGCCGCGATGTACGCGATGATCGTCGCCAGGATGAAGGCAATACCGCCCATGGTGGGCGTGCCCTTCTTGGACCCGTGGGTACGCGGGCCGTCGTCCCGGATGAACTGCCCGTATCCCTTGCGGGCCAGCAGTTTGATCAGCAGCGGAGTTCCGACCAGGGTCAGAAAGAGCCCGATGGCCCCCGCGAAGAGGATCTGCCTCATCGGCCGGAGACCTCGCCCTCGGACGCGTTCCCCAGCAGTGCCATGGCGACCTGCTCCAGGCCGACCGACCGGGACGCCTTCACCAGCACGACGTCTCCCGGGCGCAGTTCACTGCGCAACAGGTCGACCGCGGCCTGTGCGTCGGACACGTGCACCGACTCCTCACCCCACGAACCCTCGTTGTATGCGCCCAGTTGCAGCCAGGAGGCCTCTCTGCCCCCGACCGCGACGAGCTTGCTGACGTTGAGCCGGACGGCGAGCCGTCCGACCGCGTCGTGCTCGGCGAGCGAGGCGTCGCCGAGCTCGGCCATCTGGCCGAGCACCGCCCACGTACGCCGGCCCTTCCCCATGGCGGCCAGCGCGCGCAGCGCGGCTTTCATGGATTCGGGGTTCGCGTTGTAGGCGTCATTGACGAACGTCACGCCGTCCGGACGCTCGGTGACCTCCATGCGCCAGCGGGAGAGGGTGCCCGCCTCGGAGAGCCCTTCGGCGATCTCGTCTGCGGACAGGCCCAACTCATGGGCGACGGCGGCCGCGGCGAGCGCGTTCGACACGTGGTGCTCACCGTACAGGCGCATGGTCACGTCGCTGCACCCGGTGGGTGTGTGGAGCTGGAAAGCGGGGCGTCCGTCGTCGGTGAGACGGACCTTCTCTCCCCGTACGTCCGCTTCCGCGGCTTCACCGAAGAGCAGCACGCGGGCCTTCGTGCGGGATGACATGGCGCGTACGAGCGGGTCGTCGGCGTTGAGTACGGCGACGCCGTCCTCGGGCAGCGACTCGACCATCTCGCCCTTGGCCTGTGCGATCTGCTCGCGGCCGCCGAACTCGCCGATGTGGGCGGTGCCGACGTTGAGGACGAGGCCGACGCGGGGCGGGACGAGACCGGTGAGGTAGCGGATGTCGCCGATGTAGCGTGCACCCATTTCGAGGACGAGGTGGCGGGTGTCCTCGGTGGCGCGCAGCGCGGTGAGCGGCAGGCCGATCTCGTTGTTGAGGTTGCCCGCCGGGTAGACGGTGGGCCCCTTGCGTTCGAGGAGCTGGGCGATGAGGTCCTTGGTGGAGGTCTTGCCCGCGGAGCCGGTGAGCGCGACGACGGTGGTGCCGAGGCGGCCCACGACGGCGCGGGAGAGCGCCCCGAGAGCGGCCACGACGTCGTCGACGACGATCGCCGGAACGCCGACGGGGCGGGCGGCCAGCACGGCTGCCGCGCCCGCCTCGACGGCGCGCTGCGCATAGTCGTGGCCGTCGACCCGCTCGCCGGCGAAGGCGACGAACAGGCTGCCGTGCTTCACCTCCCGGGAGTCGATGACGACCGGCCCGCTGACGGTTACTGCCGGATCGGGTATGTCGTGCGACTGCCCGCCGACGATTTCGGCGATCTCGGCGAGGGAAAGGGTGATCACTTGGTCATCCCTGACTGTTGTTCTCGTGGGTGTGGGCGCGGTGGTCGGCGCTCTCGGCGCGCCGGTGCCCCAGGGACCGCTCGATGGCCGCGCGCAGGACCACGCGGTCGTCGAAGGGGCGTACCACGCCGTGGATGTCCTGGCCCTGCTCGTGGCCCTTGCCGGCGATCAGCACCGTGTCACCGGGCTCGGCGCGGGCGACCGCGGAGGCGATGGCGGCGGCCCGGTCGGCGTCGACCAGGACGTCGCCCCGCTCGTGGACGGGCACCTCGGCGGCGCCCGCGAGCATGGCGGCGAGGATTCCGAGGGGGTCCTCGGAACGGGGGTTGTCGGAGGTCAGTACGGCGGTGTCGGCGAGGCGGGCCGCGGCGGCGCCCATCGGGCCGCGTTTGGTCGTGTCGCGGTCGCCGCCGCAGCCGAGGACGATGTGCAGCCTGCCCTCGGTGACCTTCCGCAGGGAGCGCAGCACGGATTCGACGGCGTCGGTCTTGTGCGCGTAGTCGACGACCGCGAGGTACGGCTGTCCGGCGTCGACCCGCTCCAGCCGGCCGGGCACGCCCGGGACGGCCGCGACGCCGTCGGCACCGGTCTGCGGGTCGATGCCCGCGACGGCGAGCGTGACGAGCGCGGCGAGGGTGTTGGCGACGTTGAACGGGCCGGGCAGCGGGGCCCTGGCGGTGATCCGTTCGCCCTTGGGACCGACGACATCGAAGGTGGAGCCGTGCGGCCCGACTTCGACGTCCTCGGCGCGCCAGTCGGCGTCCGGGTGGCCCTCGGCTGAGAAGGTGACGACCGGGACGGACGCCTCGGTGACCAGCCTGCGGCCGTATGCGTCGTCGAAGTTGACGACGCCCTGCCGGCTGCGCCGCGGGGTGAAGAGCTGTGCCTTGGCCTGGAAGTAGTCCTCCATCCCGGAGTGGAACTCCATGTGTTCCGGGCTGAGGTTGTTGAAGACCGCGACGTCGAAGACGCAGCCGTCGACCCGGCCGAGCACCAGGGCGTGGCTGGAGACCTCCATGGTCACCGAGTCGACGCCGCGCTCGCGCATGACGGCGAACAGGGCCTGCAGATCGGTGGCTTCGGGGGTGGTGCGCTCGGACTTGATGCGCTCGTCGCCGATCCGCGTCTCCACGGTGCCGATGAGCCCGGTGGCGCGCCCGGCACCGCGGAAGCCGCCCTCGATCAGATAGGCGGTGGTGGTCTTGCCGGACGTTCCGGTGATGCCGATCTGGAGGAGGTCGGCGCCGGGCCGTCCGTAGATTTCGGCGGCGAGCTCGCCCATCCGGCCGCGCGGGTCCTCGGTGACCAGCACCGGAAGACCGGTGGCGGCGGCGCGCTCGGCGCCCGCCGGGTCGGTGAGGATCGCCGCCGCGCCGAGATCGGCCGCCTGGGCCGCGAAGTCGGCGCCGTGCAGGCGGGCGCCCGGCAGGGCCGCGTAGAGGTCGCCGGGGCGTACCGCCCTGGAGTCGTGGGTGATGCCGGTGACCTCGCCGGTTCCCGGCGGCTCGACTCCCAGCCGGGCTGCCAGTTCGCCGAGCGCGGTCGGCCCGATCCGGTCCGGGCGGGGCGCTCCCGGGTAGTTCACAGGGGCGGCCTTCTGGGTGGTTTGGGACTGATCAGCGTGGGGCACGGCGGTGAGCGTACCCGGCGCACCCGGCCTCTCGCGAAGCGAGGGGCCGGGGTTCCGGTGGTTCCCGTTCCGGTTCCCGGGATCGGGCGTGATGGTTGTCACTGGATGGTTTCCCCGAGTTCACTCGCCGGGCTGGAAGGACACCGGCAGCCGGGCTGGCTCGCTGCCGGACGGTGGGGTCTGGAGGGTCTTGAGCGCGAACTCCATGACCTGCTTGTAGATCGGTCCGCAGATCTGGCCGCCGAAATAGCTGCCCTTGGTCGGGTTCTGGATCGCGCAGTAGACGGTGATCTGCGGGTTGTCGGCGGGTGCGAAGCCCGCGAAGGAGGCGGTGTAGCCGTGGTAGCCGCCGCGTACCGGGTCGACCCGGTTGGCCGTGCCGGTCTTGCCCGCCACCCGGTAGCCCGGGATCTTGGCCTTCGTTCCGGTGCCCTCCTCGTCGCCGACCACCGACTCCAGCATGGTGGCGAGCGACTTGGCGGTCTTCGCACTGACCACCCTGGTCCGCTCCGGTGGAGCGGCGGCCTCGTAGTGGCCGTCGGCGCCCTTGGTGCCGCGTACCAGCGTGGGCGCGACACGGACCCCGTCGTTGGCGATCGTCGAGTAGATGGAGGCGGCCTGCATGGCGTTGAGCGAGAGGCCCTGACCGAACGGGATCGTGTACTGCTGCGAGGTCGACCAGTCCTTGGGCTTGGCGAGGATGCCGGGGGTCTCGCCCGGGTAGTCGAGACCGGTCGGTGAGCCGATCCCGAACTTGCGCAGGTAGGAGTAGAGGACCTTGTTGGCCTGGGCCTGGGTCCTGCCCAGTTCGCCGGTGGCCAGGATGGTGCCGATGTTGCTGGACTTGGCGAGTACGCCGTTGAGCGTCAGGTACCAGGTGGGGTGGTCGATGTCGTCCTTGAAGAGCCGGTCGCCACGGTGCAGCCGGTTGGGGACGGTGACATGGGTGCCCGGGGTGGCGGCGCCCTCCTCCAGCACGGCGGCCATGGACATGAGCTTGCTGGTGGAGCCGGGCTCGTAGACGTCCTGGAGGGCGGCGTTGCCCAGCGAGGCCGCGTCGGCCTGCGAGAGGTCGTTGGGGTCGAAGCCGGGCGCGTTGGCCATGGCGAGGACCTCACCGGTCCTGGTGTTCTGGACGATCACGTAGCCGCGGTCGGCCTTGGACTTCTTCACCTGGTCGGTGATGGCCTGCTGGGCGGCCCACTGGATGTCGCGGTCGATGGTCAGCTCGATGTCGGCCCCGGGGACGGCCGGGACCTCCTTGGTGCCCGCGGTGGGCACCCGCCGGCCGCCGGCCTGGGCGTACCTGATCTTGCCGTCCTCGCCCGCGAGCTCCATGTCCAGCTGCGATTCGAGGCCGCCCGCGCCCTTGCCGTCGGCGTTGACGTATCCCAGTATCCCGGCGGCGAGACCCCCGTTGGGGTAGACCCGTTTGGTGGTCGCCTCCTGGAAGATCCCGGTCAGCACATTGGCTCCCGCGCCGCCGCTCGCCCTGTCCTTGCCCGCCTTCTCTGCGAAGACGGACTTGAGGTCCTTGATCTGGTTCCAGACCTGCGGGGTCTGGCGGCGGGCCAGGACGACGTAGCGGCCCTTCCCGGACAGCTTCCGGGTCAGCTCGGCGGCGTCGGTGCCGAGGATCGGGGCGAGGAGCGCCGCCGCCTGCTGGGGCGCGTCGGGGGCCTTGCTGAACTCGGGCGTGAACATCGAGGGGTCGGCGGTGATGTTGTACGCGTCGACGCTGGTGGCCAGGGCGATCCCGCTGCGGTCGGTGATCTCGCCGCGCTCGGCGGAGATCGTGTAGCTGAGGTAGAGGTTCTCCTTGGCCTTGGCCGCGTACGCGTTGGCATCGACGGCCTGGACCTGGAGCAGCCGGACGACGAACGCCAGCATGACGAGCGTCAGGGCGAGGCTGACCAGACGGAGCCGGGGGCGCGGGTTGCCGAGCCGCAGGGGGCGCGCGGTCCGGCCGCGGGGCGGGTGGGGGCGTCGCGCCGGGGCGGACGGGCGGCGGGCCGCGGGCCGCGGGCGCCCCTGGCTGCCTGCGGCGCTGCGCGGGCGCGCGGGGCCGGGGACCCGGCGGCGCGGTGGTTCCTTGGGCGGCACTGCGTCACCTGCCGGGGCTCGTCGAGGGCTGGTCTGCCGGGGTACGCGGCCCGGCGGGCGGGGTCGCGGAGGTGCTGGGCGGCGCGGCGGCGCCCGGAGGGGGCGAGGCCGGGGCGGTGGTCCGGGGCGGGGCGCCGGTGGCGGGCGCGGGGGGCGCCGCCGGAGGACTGCTCTTCGGCTGCGGCGGTACGGGGTCGGGCTCGGCGGTGGTCTCGGCGGGGACGCCGCGGACCGTGCCGTCCGGGTTCAGGAAGGCGGGGCTGCCGCCGGGCACCATGCCCAGCTCGCGGGCGCGCCGTTCGAGGGCGTCCGGCTTGGAGTAGTTGTCGACGTCGTGCTGGAGGGCCTGCTGCTCGTCGGTGAGCTCCGTGGTCCGTTTCTTGAGCTCGCTCAGCCTGAACGATCCTTCATTGAGGGCCGAGTTGAGCACCAGGAGCGTGATCAGGCCGCCGCCGAGGAGTACCACGACCAGCAGGACGAAGGGGGTACGGGCCGCGTTGCTGGGCCCGGCCGGCATCAGCCGGGCGAGCCGCGCCGCGCGCCCTTTCAACTGCCCGGCCGGTCTGCTCACCGCGCCGCCCCGCGCCTCACCGGTTTCCGGGTTCCCGGATGCCGGGCGCTCACCGCTCCTCCTCGCGGATCCGCTGGGCGCCGCGCAGCCGGGCGGGGGCGGCGCGCCGGTTCTCGGCGACCTCCTCCTCCGTGGGCAGCTCCGCGCCGCGGGTCAGCAGCTTCAGCCGGGGCTGGTAGCGCTCGGGGACGACCGGCAGTCCGGGCGGCGCCGTGGTGGCGGCGCCCGCCGCGAACACCTGCTTGACCAGCCGGTCCTCCAGCGAGTGGTACGAGAGGACGGCGATACGGCCGCCGACCGCGAGGCTCTGAACGGCAGCCGGAATGGCCCGCTCCAGGACGGTGAGTTCGCCGTTGACCTCGATGCGCAGCGCCTGGAAGGTCCGCTTGGCGGGGTTGCCACCGGTGCGCTTGGCGGCCTGGGGCAGCGAGTCACGGATCAGCTCGACGAGCCGGGCGCTGTTGCTGAACGGCTCCTTCTCGCGCTCGCGCACGATCGCGGAGACGATCCGCTTGGCCTGCTTCTCCTCGCCGTACGCCCGCAGGATCCGGACCAGTTCGCCCGGCGGATAGGTGTTGAGCACCTCGGCCGCGCCGATGCCGGTCGTCTGGTCCATGCGCATGTCGAGCGGGGCGTCCTGGGCGTACGCGAATCCGCGGCCGGCCTCGTCCAGTTGCATGGAGGAGACGCCGAGGTCGAACAGGACACCCTGGACCTTCGGGATGCCGAGCCTGTCGAGCACCTCGGGCAGTTCGTCGTAGACGGCGTGCACCAGAGTGGCGCGGTCGCCGTACGGGGCGAGCCGCTCGCCGGAGAGCCGCAGCGCCTCCTTGTCCCGGTCCAGCCCGATCAGCCGTGCGGACGGGAAGGCGGAGAGCAGCGCCTCGCTGTGCCCGCCGAGGCCGAGGGTGCAGTCGACGACCACGGGCGCCTGCGGGCCCGGCGCCTCCAGAGCCGGGGCCAACAGGTCCAGGCACCGCTGGAGCATCACCGGGACGTGTCGGGTCTGGCTCATGCGCCCTCTCAGGCTCAGGTCCCGTGTGGCCGCACGTACGGCCTGGTCCCCACCCGCTCAGAAGGGGAGGTCGGCGGGCGCCGGGGAAGGGGCGCCGGCCGACCGGCGAGCGGGAGAGGGCCGGCCCGTACGTACGCCGCACACACAGGGGAAATCTTCGGAATGTGCAGGGTGTCGGTAACTTCCCGTCATTTTAGTCCACCCTGCCATTCGATCGATTCCCGATCAATCAACCCGGCTGCGCGTCGCCCCGCCCTCTGTTCACCCGCCCGGACGAACGATCGTGAGGCTTGTGGGTTACCTCACAACAAGTCTCGTTGACGTTCTTTGTCCCTTCCCACAGCACGACGGGAGCAGGGGCGGAAGCTAACGTCATATCCATGTCGACTTCCGCGCACTCCCCCGCCGGGCCTTCCGCGCCCGCAGCCGACCCGGCCCGCACCGGAGGCACGGTCACCGATCGTCTCGTCGAGGCGAACGTCCGGTACGCCGCCGAATTCGAAGACCCGGGCATGGACGCCAAGCCGGTGCTGCGCGTCGCCGTGGTCGCCTGCATGGACGCCCGGCTCGACCTGCACGACGCGCTCGGCCTGGCACTCGGTGACTGCCACACCATCCGCAACGCGGGCGGCGTGGTAACCGACGACGTGATCCGTTCGCTGACCATCAGCCAGCGGGCCCTCGGCACGCGCAGCGTCATACTCATTCATCACACCAATTGCGGCCTGGAGTCGATCACCGAGGAGTTCCGCCAGGAGCTGGAGGTGGAGGTCGGCCAGCGTCCGGTCTGGGCGGTCGAGGCGTACAAGGACGCCGACCAGGACGTACGTCAGTCGATGCAGCGCGTGCGCACCTCGCCGTTCCTGCTGCACACCGACGATGTCCGCGGCTTCGTCTTCGACGTGACCACCGGCCTGCTGCGGGAGATCCTCCCCGCCGCCTGACCGGCCGGACGCCGCCCTTCCGGAACCGAAAACCCCACCGAAACCGGCATATCGCCCCCACTTGTCCACAGGCGAGTGACACGAAGCGGTAACGGCAACAAGAATGCGCATGTGACATCCCGCCGGACGTTTCCGGATGGGGCGTCCGTGTTTCGGGGTGGGCCGGACCGCTGCGCGCGAGTCGGCCCGTGAATGGGGTATCCCCTGCTCCTCGTGAGCGTGGGGCAGGGCCGAGGAGGGCCGGGTGACGACCTATGACGATCGAGCGAGCCTCACAGATCTGACCACGACTGCGGAGCGGGTGCGCAGGTCGGTGGAGAGTGTGATCGAGGGCAAGCCTGAGGTCGTACGGCTTTCGCTGACCGTACTGCTGGCCGAGGGGCATCTGCTCATCGAGGACGTCCCCGGGGTCGGCAAGACGATGCTGGCCAAGGCGCTGGCGCGGTCCATCGACTGCTCGGTGCGGCGCATTCAGTTCACGCCGGACCTGCTGCCTTCGGACATCACCGGCGTGTCCATCTTCGACCAGCAGCGGCGCGACTTCGAATTCAAACCGGGCGCGATCTTCGCCCAGATCGTGATCGGCGACGAGATCAACCGCGCCTCGCCGAAGACCCAGTCGGCGCTGCTGGAGTCCATGGAGGAGCGCCAGGTCACCATCGACGGGCACAGCTACGAGCTGCCCGACCCGTTCATGGTGGTGGCCACCCAGAACCCGGTGGAGATGGAGGGCACCTATCCGCTGCCCGAGGCCCAGCGCGACCGGTTCATGGCGCGGGTGTCGATCGGCTATCCGAGTGCCGACGCCGAGCTGCGGATGCTCGACGTGCACGGCGGTCTCTCGCCGCTCGACGACCTCCAGCCGGTGGCGCACGCGCACGACATCGTCAAGCTGATCGACGCGGTGCGGACGGTCCATGTGGCCGACGCCGTGCGGCGGTACGCGGTGGAGCTCGTCGGGGCCACCCGCAGCCATCCCGATCTCCGGCTCGGCGCCTCGCCCCGGGCCACCCTGCATCTGCTGCGCGCGGCGAAGGCCTCCGCGGCGCTGAGCGGCCGGGACTACTGCCTGCCGGACGATGTGCAGGCGCTGGCGGTCGCGGTGCTCGCGCACCGGCTGCTGCCGACGGCACAGGCCCAGCTGAACCGCCGTACCGCCGAGCAGGTCGTGCTGGAGATCCTCCAGCAGACACCAGTTCCGACCGCGAGCGGTGGCGTCGCCCAGGTCCGTCCCCAGCACCAGCCGGGCCGTCCGGCGTACGGCCGGCAGCAGCCCGGCGCACGGCGGGTGTGATGGCCGCCGGGGGGCCGGCCGCGATGGACGACGGCGACGGGAAGGGCGGTCTGCGGACCGCTCTGAGCGGGCTGACCACCCGTGGGCGGTCCTTTCTGGCTGCCGGTATCGCCGCGGCGATCTGCGCCTATGTGCTCGGACAGGCGGATCTGCTGCGGGTCGGGCTGCTGCTCTCCGCACTGCCGCTGGTCTGTGTGGTGGTGCTCGTCCGCACCCGCTACCGCGTCGCGGGCACCCGGCGGCTCGCGCCGTCCCGGGTCCCTGCGGGCACGGAGGCGCGGGTCCACCTGCGGATGGAGAACGTGTCGCGGATGCCCACCGGTCTGCTGATGCTCCAGGACCGGGTGCCCTATGTGCTCGGCCCGCGGCCCCGGTTCGTACTGGACCGGGTGGAGGCCGGCGGCCGTCGCGAGGTGTCCTACCGGGTGCGGTCGGATCTGCGCGGGCGCTATCCGCTCGGGCCGTTGCAGCTGCGGCTGAGCGATCCGTTCGGGATGTGCGAGCTGACCCGTTCGTTCAGCGCGTACGACACCCTCGTCGTCATTCCGCGGACCGAGCCGTTGCCGCCGGTGCGGCTGGCCGGCGAGGCCTCGGGGTACGGCGAGGGGCGGCAGCGTTCACTGGCACTGGCCGGTGACGACGACGTGATTCCGCGCGGCTACCGGCACGGCGACGACCTGCGCCGGGTCCACTGGCGCTCGACCGCGCGCTACGGCGAGCTGATGGTGCGCCGCGAGGAGCAGCCGCAGCGGGCCAGGTGCACGGTGCTGCTGGACACCCGGCTGATCGCCTACCAGGGGACGGGGCCCGATTCCGCCTTCGAGTGGGCGGTGTCCGGGGCCGCGTCCGCGCTGATGCACATGCTGGAGCGCGGCTTCGCCGTCCGGCTGCTGACCGACGACGGGAACGCGGTTCCGGGCGAGGGCGCGGGCGGTTTCGCCGGGTCGACGCAGGAGTCCGCCGATTCGGCGGGTCTGATGCTGGACACCCTGGCGGTGGTCGACCACTCCGACGGCAGCGGTCTGTCGCGCGCGTACGACGTGCTGCGCGGCGGAAACGAGGGTCTGCTGATCGCGTTCTTCGGTGATCTGGACGAGGAGCAGGCGGCGGTGGCGGCGCGGATGCGGCAGCGCAGCGGTGGCGCCGTCGCGTTCGTACTGGACAGCGCGGCCTGGGTGCAGGGCGATGTCCTGCCCGCGGGGGCGGAAGCGGAGTCCGAGCGGCGGCTGCGGCTGCTGCGGGAATCGGGCTGGACGGCTGTGGCGGTGGCGCCCGGGACCGGTCTCGCCCACTACTGGCAACAGGCGGGGCACCAGGACGTGGCGGCGCAGTCCGCCGCCGTCGGCGGCGCGGCCGGCACGACAGGTTTCTCCGGGGGATGGTCATGAGCAGTCGTGGTCGGCTGGCGCTGTGCGCCTTTGCGGCGACGCTGATGGCGGCGGCCTCGATGCTGCCGCTGGTCGAGCCGGCCGGGTGGATCCTGCAGGCCGCTTTCGTGCTGGCGGTCCAGAGCGGGATGGGTGCGCTCGTCCGCCGGGCGCCCGTGCCCCGTGCGCTGGTCGTCGCGGCGCAGGCACTGGTCACGCTGGTCCTGCTGACGGTGGTGTTCGCCAGGGAGCAGGCGCTGGCCGGTCTGCTGCCCGGCCCGGAGGCCGTCCAGCGGCTCGCGCACCTGCTGACGTCGGGCGCCGAGGACGTCGGCAGGTATGCCGCTCCGGCTCCCGTGACGGACGGCATCCGGCTGATGCTGATCGGCGGTGTGCTGCTGGTCGGGCTGGCCGTGGACGCCCTCGCTGTGACGTTCCGCAGCGCGGCCCCGGCCGGGCTGCCGCTCCTCGCGCTCTACTCGGTGGCCGCGGGGCTGTCCGAGGGCGGGGCGGACTGGCTGTGGTTCCTGCTGGCGGCCGGTGGCTATCTGCTGCTTCTGCTGGCCGAGGGCCGGGACCGGCTCTCCCAGTGGGGGCGGGTCTTCAGCGGCGCGGCCACCAGGTCCCCGGGAGGTCCGGCGGTCGGTGCGGCGTTTTCGAGCAGCCGGCCGACGGCCCCGGTCCGTACCGGGCGCCGCATCGGCGCGCTGGCGCTGGGCGTCTCGCTGCTCGTCCCGGCGGCGCTGCCGGCGCTCGACGGCGGAATGCTGATCGGTACGGGTGGCAGCGGGAGCGGCAAGGGTGGCGGCGGCACCATCTCCGCGGTGAATCCGCTGGTCTCGCTGCAGGACAACCTGAACCAGCCGGAGAACCGGCAGGTGATGTCCTACCGCACCAATGCCGGCGCCCCACAGGGCTTCTATCTGCGGATTCTGGCCCTGGACCAGTTCAACGGGAGCGAGTGGCGGCCCTCCACGCGCCGTCTGAAGGACGTGCCGAAGCGGCTCCCGGATCCGGCGGGCCTCGGCCCGGACGTGGCGGTCACGGAGATCAGGTCGAACATCTCCGCGTCCCGCTCCTACCAGCAGACCTATCTGCCGCTCCCCTACCCGGCGACCGAGGTCAAGATCGACGGGCGCTGGCGGTACGAACCGGTGGGACGGACGCTCGTCGGTGACCGCGGGGAGACGACCCGCGGTGCGCAGTACCAGGTCACCAGTCTGGTGGTCGAGCCGACCGCCGAACAGCTCGCCGCGGCGGGCCCGGCGCCGGCCGCTCTGCGGCGCGAATACACCCGCGTCCCCGGCACCCTGCCGAAGGTGGTCGAGGAGACCGCGAACAGGGTGACCAAGGGCGCCGCCAACGACTACGAGCGGGCGGTGAAGCTGCAGGACTACTTCGCCTCGGACGGCGGCTTCAGCTACAACACCTCGGTGAACTCGGGCACCGGAAGCGCTGCGATCACCCGGTTCCTGAAGGACAAGCAGGGCTTCTGCGTCCACTTCTCCTTCGCGATGGCCGCGATGGCACGGACGCTGGGTATTCCGGCCCGGGTCGCGGTGGGCTTCACTCCCGGCACCGAGCAGTCGGGCGGTTCGGTCTCGGTGGGGCTGCGCGACGCGCATGCCTGGCCCGAGCTCTATTTCGAGGGCGCCGGGTGGACCCGTTTCGAGCCGACTCCGACGCGGGGCAGCACGCCGGCGTACACCCAGCAGGACATCCCCGCGAGTGACACGAACGTCCCGGCCCAGCCGGAGAAGGGCTCCTCGGCGGCTCCCTCGATCGCGCCGTCCGTCCCGGACAGCTGCCCGGCGCAGATGCGCAAGCAGGGCGAGTGCGGCAGCACCGCGGCACCGGGGGCGGCGGCGCCGACGGATTCCGGGACACCGACGAGCACCGTCGCCGGTCTGGTCCTGCTCGCCGCGGTGATCCTTGCGCTGCTTCTCCTGCCCCTGCTCTGGCGGCTCCGGGCGCGCAGACGCAGGCTGAGTCTCTCCACCGGGCGCACGCCGCCCACGGGACAGGGCACCACCGCCACCGACCTGCACCACGGCATCGAACCGGGCCACACACCGGTGTACGCGACGACCGGAACGCTCGCGGCCTGGCAGGAGATCACCGACACGGCCTGGGACCACGGCATCGAGCCGGACGACTCCCGGACCCCGCGCAAGGCGGCGGCCCGGGTGGTGCGGCTGGGCCGGCTCGATCCCGATGCGGCCGCCGCGGTGCACCGGGTGGCCGGGGCGGTGGAGCAGGTCCTCTACGCCCCGGAGCCCCGGGCGAGCACCGGGCTGGCCGAGGACGTGGAGACGGTACGAGCCGGTCTGCGGGCGTCTGCCGACCGGCTCACCCGGATCAGAGCGGTCGTGGCTCCGCGCTCGGCCGTTCGGGTGATCTGGGCGGCCTCGGACCGCTGGGCGACGATCACCGGCAGGTGGACGGCGCTGTGGAGCCGGGACCGGTGGGCGGGGTGGCTGCGACGGCCGTCGCGCCAGCAGGGGTGATCGGGGGCGCGGTCTGCCACGGCCCGCCACCGGGCGCGGGCGCGGGCGCGGGCATGGTCCGCCTCCCGCCACCGGTCGCAGTCGTGAGTGTGGGCGCGGTCTGCGTCCCGCCACCGGGCGCGGGCGCGGGACGGCTCCGGTAGCTGTGCCGGCCCGGCCGACCGGCCGCCTTCGCCCCGCAGCGTGCGTTCATGCGGGCGGACCCGGGGCTCCCTCGGGTCTGTCCGCGCGAAGACACGCATGCACGCCCTCGTGGAAGGCCCGCCCGTGAAGAAGTCAGGCCGACGGCCACCTGCCATGGCCTGTCCCGGGCACACGTGAGGGGCGGCCGCGAAGACGCGGCCGCCCCTCACCCAAGTGTGTTCGAGGGTCTACTGACCCTGCTCGTCGCGGCGGCGCTGCCACCGCTGCTCGATGCGGTTCATCACGGTCCGGCGTTGCCTGGGCCGGCTGCGCTCGCCGCCGCCTCCGGCTGCCGGATGCTCGCCCGGCTTGGGCGCCTTGCGCCAACCAGTGACCGCAAGGACCGCGCAGCCCAGCATGACGAGAAAACCCACCACGCTGATCCAGATCTGCTGGGCGACCATTCCGGCCATGAGGAGCGCGATACCCACCAGGAAGCCTGCGACCGCCTGGTAGACCCGTCGCCGGGTGTACGTACGCAGCCCGCTTCCCTCGAGCGCTGTCGCGAACTTGGGATCTTCGGCGTACAGCGCTCGCTCCATTTGCTCGAGCATTCGCTGCTCGTGCTCCGAGAGCGGCACGGAGTCCTCCTCGTCGTCGGCCGCGGGGGGCGGCCGGTATGCGGCCCTTCCAGGATAGGCAGGGAATCGCCCCCGTGAAACCCGCCTTCTTGCCCATCAGCCAGTCCGGGCCGCCACGACGGCTCAGCTGCTGAGGCGTTGATTCCCCAACCTCCGATCCGTCATGCCGGATGGTGTCCCCCGATCATACGGGGCGAAGCCCCCGATCGGGGGGCCTGGTGCGTACTCCGTCTGCCGCTGCGTCGCTGATCAGCCGCGCTGCGGCCGAGCAACCGCAGGACCGGACCGCGCTCAGGCGCGCTTCGTGCCCAGAACGTGCAGCTGCGTCGCGACCGAGTGGAAGGCGGGCAGTTCGGCCGCGGCGGACTCCAGCTTGAGCAGGGCCTCCATGGCACCGGGCTCCGTGTCCACCAGGACGCCCGGCACGAGGTCGGCGAAGACCCGTACACCGTGGACCGCCCCGACCTCGACGTCGGCCCCGGAGACCAGCTCGGTGAGCTGCTCCGCGGTGTAGCGCCGGGGCACCGGGTCGCCTTCGCCCCAGCGGCCCGCCGGGTCGCTGAGCGCCTGCCGGGCCTCGGTGAAGTGACCGGCGAGCGCCCGCGCCAGGACGGCACCGCCGAGCCCGGCGGCGAGCAGGCTGAGCGCACCGGACGGCCGGAGCGCCTCCACCGCGTTGCGCACGCCCTCGGCGGGGTCGTCGACGTACTCCAGGACGCCGTGGCACAGCACCGCGTCGTACCCCCCGCGCTCGACCACCTCGAACAGGCCGTGGATGTCGCCCTGGACACCGCGGACCCGGTCGGCGACCCCGGCCTCGGCCGCGCGGCGCTCCAGCGCGAAGAGCGCGTTGGGGCTGGGGTCGACGACGGTGACACGGTGGCCGAGACGAGCGACCGGCACCGCGAAGTTGCCGGTGCCGCCGCCGGTGTCCAGGACATCCAGGGCGTCCCTGCCGGTCGCCTTCACCCGGCGGTCGAGGGCGTCCTTGAGGACCTCCCAGACCACGGCGGTACGGAGGGAGGCGCGGGGGCGCAGCTGGTCCGACACGGCAGATGACTCCTCGGCACGGTGCCGCCTCTGACGGCGGAGCGTGAACAGTGCAGGTGGTACGAGCGATGCCCACCCTATTGCCTCGCGCCGCCGCCGCCCTCATCCCGCGTCGGGCCGCTCCCTCCTGGCCTGCGGGAGCACCGGCTGGAGGACCAGCAACCGCTCGACCAGGCGCAGGAACATCGCCGCGTCACGCAGCAGGTCGTCGGCGTCCCGCCGGCTGGCCGCACCTGGTATCCCGGCTTCCGCACGGGCCCTGCGGCGGGCGCCGGAGGCGAACAGCGCGCTCCATTCGGTCAGCTCGGGGGCTATTTCGGGCAGGACCTCCCAGGCGCTGCGGATGCGCTCCCGGCGCCGCTTGGACGTCTCCGGGCGGCCCCGTGCGGCGAGCACCGCGGCCGCGGTGCGCAGCGCTGCGAGGTGGGCGGTGGCATACCGCTCGTTCGGCACATCGAGAACGGCGGCCTCGTCGAGGCCGGTGCGGGCCTGGGCGAGCAGATCGAGGGCGGCGGGCGGCGCCGTGGTGCGGCGCGGAACGGGGTGGACATCGCTTGCCGGGCCGGTCAGTGAGGGGGCAGGGCCGTCTGCGCGGCGCCGGGGTGCGGCTGCTGCGGACGAGTGGGCCATGACGAAACCTCCTGTCTCGTGTAACGGCTCCGTGGCCGTATGTATCCATCGTGAGGGGCACCACTGACAATCGACCCGAACCCCTCTCCGACCTGCGCTTTTGCTTCGTTCGCAAGTTCGGGCTACCTTTTTGAACTGACTGGTCAGTTCAAAACAAGGGGGAGGACCTGTGGACAGCCCGCACGGGGCATCCGTCACCGCCGAGAATTTCGGCCTCAAGGGGCCGCGCGGCTGGGCCTTCCGAGGCCTGGGTGTCGATGCCGGACCCGGTTCGCTGGTGGCGATCGAGGGCCCGTCCGGCTCGGGCCGCACCTGCCTGCTGCTCGCTCTCACCGGCCGGATGCGCCCCAGCGAGGGCCACGCGAAGATCGGCGGGCTGCGTCTGCCGCGCAAGATGGCCGCCGTACGCCGCATCGCCGCACTGGGCCCGGTCCCCGGGGTCAGCGAGCTCGACCCGGCCTTCACCGTCGCCGAGCACCTGCGCGAGCGGGCCCTGCTGCAGCGCCGCTTCGACGGTTCGCTGCGCGCCCTGCTGCGCCCGCGCGCCGAGCGGGTCGCCACCGCCCGGGAACGGATCGACGCGGCGCTGGACGCCGCCGGACTCGACCCGGACACCCTGCCCAAGGCCGGGCGGACCTCCGTACGGGATCTGGAGCGGCTGGAGGCGCTGCGGCTCTCCATCGCCCTCGCGCTGATCGGCGGCCCCCGGCTGCTCGCGGTGGACGACACCGATCTCAAGCTCTCCGACGCCGAACGTGCCGAGGCCTGGGAGCTGTTGCGGTCCATCGCGGACAACGGAACGACCGTGCTCGCCGTCTGCAGTCAGGCGCCCGAGGACGCGATCACCCTGCGTACGGACAGCGCGGACAGCACGAACGACGCGGACGGCACGGACGGCGCGACCGCGGAGACCGCCGAGACCGCGACCGGGGAAACCACGACCGAGGAAGGAACGGCCGATGCGTTCGCCGAGACTGGCCGCGCTTGAGCTCAAGCGTTTCGGCAGGGGAAAGCTGCCGCGCGCCGCACTGGTCGCGCTGCTGCTCCTGCCGCTGCTGTACGGCGCCCTGTACCTGTGGTCCTTCTGGGACCCGTACGGCCGCCTCGACAAGATCCCCGTCGCGCTGGTCAACAACGACAAGGGCGCCACCGCGTCGGGCAAGCGCATCGCGGCCGGCGACGAGATCACCGGCAAGCTCCTCGACTCCAAGGTCTTCGACTGGCACGAGGTGAGTTCCGCCGAGGCCGACAAGGGTGTCGAGGACGGGACGTATTACCTCTCGCTCACCATGCCGTCGGACTTCAGCCAGCGGATCGCGTCCAGTTCGGGCGACTCCCCCGAGACAGGCGCTCTCCAGGTGCGGACCAACGACGCCAACAACTACATCGTCGGGCAGATCTCCCGGACGGTGTTCTCCGAGGTGCGCACCGCCGCGTCGACCAACGCCTCGCGCGGCTTCTACGACCGGATCTTCATCAACTTCTCCGACCTCCACGACGCGACGGCGAAGGCCGCCAAGGGAGCCGACGATCTCAAGGGCGGCATCGGCAGGGCCAAGAAGGGATCGCAGGATCTCGCGGACGGCCTGAAGGACGCCAAGGACGGCAGCGGCAGGCTGGCCGGCGGGATCGTCAAACTGAACAAGGGCGCGGACGACCTCGAAACCGGTTCCCGGCAGGTGGCCGACGGCACTCAGCAGCTCGCCGACAAGGTGAACGGAGTGGCGGCCGACGTCCGCCCGTTCCTCAAGGACAACGGCAAGTCGATCGGCGACACCGCCCGGCTGGTCTCCGACTCCTCGAAGACCGTGCGGGACAACCTCGATCTGCTGGTGAAGGCGGCGCCCACCGCGGCCACCGCCGCCCACACGGCCTCCGACGACCTGGCCGAGATCTACCGCACCAGTTGCACGGACGAGCCGGTGCCCGACTCCACCGTCTGCCCGCCGCTGAAGCGCGCCAAGACCGCGGCGGCCGACGTCGCCGCTGTCGCCGACGATGTGAACGTGCTGGTCACGAACCAGAACGGTGATCTGAAGAAGCTGCGCACCCAGCTGACCACGCTTCAGCGGCAGGCCGATGACCTGGCGGAGCGTGCGCCGCATCTGGACGAGGACCTGAAGTCCGCCGTCAAGAAGGTCAACGCGCTCAACACCGGAGCCCACAAGGTCGCGAAGGGAGCCGACGATCTGCACACCGGCCTGGCCACCGCCAGGACCGGCTCCGCCGACCTGGACACCGGCGTGAGCGATCTCAAGAAGGGCGCGACCAACCTGGACAGCGGGCTGATCCGGCTCGGCGACGGCTCGGCCACCCTCGCCCAGGGGCTCAACGACGGCGTCGGCCAGATCCCCGACTACGACAAGAAGGACCGCGATGCCCGTACGGGAGTCATGGCCGACCCGGTGCAGCTGGCCTCCCAGTCGCTGCACGCGGCCCCCAACTACGGCACCGGTTTCGCGCCCTACTTCATCCCGCTCTCCCTCTGGGTCGGCGCGATGGTGGCCTACATGCTGATCCAGCCGCTCAACCGGCGCGCGCTCGCCGCCGGGGCCTCCGCCTGGCGGATCGCCTTCGCGGGCTGGCTGCCGGTGGCCGCGATCGGTCTGCTCCAGGTGGCCGCCCTGATGTCCGTACTGCACTGGGGGCTCGGTCTGCAGATGGCCCGCGCCGCCGGAACGGTCGGCTTCCTGGCGCTGGTGACCTGCTGCTTCGCGGCGATCGTGCAGTGGCTGAACGCCCGGTTCGGAGCCGCGGGACGGATCCTCGTACTGGCCGTGCTGATGCTCCAGCTGACCTCGGCCGGGGGAACGTATCCCGTCCAGACCAGCCCCGGATTCTTCAACGCGATCCACCCCTACCTGCCGATGAGCTACATCGTCGAGGGGCTGCGCCGGCTGATCACGGGCGGCGGCCTGGGCCCGGTCTGGCAGGGCAGCGCGGTGCTGCTGGCCTTCACGGCGGGGGCGCTCGCCCTGACCGCGGTCGCCGCACGCCGCAAGCAGGTGTGGACCCTGGACCGGCTCCACCCGGAGCTGAGCCTGTGAGCACGCCGGAACCTGTGAGAATCGGGGGCATGGAAAGCAGTAGCACCACGCGTCGCCGGGCCACCCGGCAGAAGCTCTACGAAGCGGCCGTGACCCTCATCGCCGAGAAGGGCTTCTCGGCGACCACGGTGGACGAGATCGCCGAGCGCGCCGGGGTCGCCAAGGGCACGGTCTACTACAACTTCAAGAGCAAGACCGAGCTCTTCGAGGAGCTGCTGCGCCACGGCGTCGGACTGCTCACGGCCTCGCTGCGCTCCGCGGCCGAGGAGACCGAGGAGCGCGGCGGCACCCGGGTCGAGGCCCTGGACGCGATGATCCGGGCCGGTCTGGTCTTCATCGACCGCTATCCGGCCTTCACCCAGCTGTACGTCGCGGAGCTGTGGCGCACCAACCGTGCCTGGCAGGGGACCCTCCTGGTGGTACGTCAGGAAGCCGTCGCGGTGGTGGAGGGGGTACTGCGCGAGGGTGTGGGCAACGGCGAGCTGAGCGAGGAGATCGACATCCCGCTGACGGCCGCCGCGCTGGTCGGCATGGTGCTGGTGGCGGCCCTGGACTGGCAGGCGTTCCAGCCGGAGCGTTCGATCGACGATGTGCACTCGGCACTGTCGCTGCTCCTGCACGGGCGGGTCAGCGGGCGCTGATCCGCCCGGCCGGGTGCGCGGCAGCACGGAAAGACGCCGGTCCGGTGAGGCTCGATCCCCCCGAGCCTGCGCCGGACCGGCGTCTTCCGTACTGCCGGAGAGCCTTCCCCCGTGACCTTCGTTCCCCCGTGGTCCCCGGGCCCTCCTTCGTGCTCCCCCGTTCCGGAGGGAACGCCGCGACCGTTCCGCCGCCCCGTGCCGGCGGTGCCGGAGCCGCGCCCTCTCCGTGCGTTCCACTCTCCCGTCCGCACGGGTGGGAACCCATCCGCGCATCTACTCATCTCGTCGCCTAGGTACGGATACTCAGAGCTGCGCGCCGAACCCATCCCGGGCGTTGCGCCATCTGGCCTACGATCTCGTCCGTGTCCGTACTTCCCTTGGTGTTCACGAGCGGCTGGGCGAGCGGGATCAACGCCTACGCGGTGGTCCTGCTGCTCGGTGTCTTCGGCACGACCGGTCTGACCGACGAGGTGCCCGCGTCGCTGCAACGCACCGATGTCCTCGTGGTGGCCGGCGTTCTCTTCCTGTGCGAGGTGGTGGCCGACAAGATCCCGTACGTGGACTCGGTCTGGGACTCGGTGCACACCGTCATCAGGCCGGTCGCCGGTGCCGTCGTGGCCGCGCTGCTGGCCGGCGAGAGCGGTTCGCTGCCGCAGCTCGCCGCCGCGGCGGTGGGCGGTTCCACCGCGCTGATGAGCCACCTGGTGAAGGCGGGCACCAGAATGGCCGTCAACTCCTCCCCCGAGCCGTTCAGCAATGTCGCCGTGAGCATCGCGGAGGACCTGGGCGTCGCCGGGATCGTCACCTTCGCGATATTCCATCCGGTGGTGGCCGCGGTCATCGCGGGGACACTGTTGCTGCTGGGCATCGTGATACTGGCCTTCCTGGCCTCGAGAATCCGTCGGTATCTGCGCCGCAGGGCTCAGCGGCGGGAGGAGAAACGCCTGGCCGGGAAGGGTTCGCACTGGCCGCCGGACTGACTGTCGGTGGTGGCCGTTAAGGTCACTGACATGGCACGTATTGCGGTGATCGGCGCCGGGATGGGCGCGATGGCGGCGGCCGCCCGGCTCGCCGTGGCAGGCCACCGGGTGACGGTGTACGAGCGGTCGGAGACCTTCGGCGGTTCGGTCGGCCGGCATGCCCATGAGGGCTTCGCCTTCGACACCGGTCCGACGCTGCTGCATCTGCCCGCCGTCTACCGCGACTTGTTCGTGAAGACCGGCAAGGAGCCGCTGGAGCGGTGCGTCACCATGACCCAGGTCGATCCGGCGAGCCGTCATCTGTTCGCCGACGGCACGGCGGTCTCGCTGCCGAACGCCTCACGGGCCGGGGTCGTCTCCGCGCTGGACGGCGCGCTCGGTGGCGGCGTCGGCGCGGCCTGGGGCGAGTTCCTGGACCGGGCACGCGATGCCTGGGACCGGTCCCGGCGTCCGCTCCTGGAGGAGCCGTTGCGCCCCGACTGGCAGGTGCTCGGCCGTGATCCGTATCCGGCGCTCCGCCGGCGCCGCCTGCTGCGCTCCGCCCAACAGGCGGGCACGGTCGCGGAGGTCGGCGCGTGGGAGCTGGCGGACCCCCGGCTGGCCGCGCTCCTCGACGGGTACGCCCTGTCGTACGGGCTCGATCCGCTGCGCGCCCCGGCGGCGGCCGCCCTGCTGCCGTACATGGAGGAGACGTTCGGCAGCTGGTACGTCGCCGGTGGGATGCGGGCCCTGGCACAGGCGGTGTACGAGCGGTGCCTGGCGCGGAAGGTGGAGTTCGTCTTCGGCGCCGAGGTGGCCCGGGTCGTCGAGAAGGACGGCCGGGCGGCGGGCGTCGAGCTGATGGACGGCACGGTCGCCGAGGCCGGCCATGTGGTGCTGGGGGCCCGGCCGTGGCCGGGGCTGGTGCCCGGTCAGGAGCTGTGGCAGGACGGCGACGTGGCGGTGCGGCCCCGGTCCGGAGAAGAGGTGGTGCCGGGCCGGTTCCTGGTTCTGCTCTCGTTGCGCGGCGCCCGGCCCGCGGATGCCGTGCACCGGACGCTGGTGCATCCCGAGGACGGCGCGGCGGAGCGCGCGGCGGTGTTCGACGGAAGGCTCGCCGAGCGCCCCACGGTGACGGTGCTGCGCCCGGACGACCCGTCGACCCGCCCCGACGACGCGCACGAGGCGGTGACGCTGATGGCGACGGTCGCCCCGCACGGGGCGGTGGACTGGATGGACCCGGCGGTGCGCGAGCGGTGCGCCGATGCGCTGATCGAGGCGGCGGCCGCGGCCGTGCCCGGGATACGGGAGCGGCTGCTCCATGCCGAGGTGCGGACACCGGCCGAGACCGCTGCCGACACCGGCGCCGAGGGCGGTTCGGTGCCCGCGCCCGCGCTGGCCGGGGCGGGCGGCGCGTATCTGCACCCGGGCAATCGCACCCGGCTGCCGGGGCTCTACGCAGCGGGCGGCTGGGCACACCCGGGCGGCGGTCTCGCCCACGCGGGCATGTCGGGAGCGCTGGTCGCCGGGCTGATCGTGGAGGGTGACGGCTTCCGCGGCTCGCAGTGACCGGGAGAGCCGTCTGCCGGGCCCGCCGGCGATCGGGCCGCCCGCCCGTCGTCAGTAGCGGTACTGCTGCTCGTCGTAGCCGTTGCCGTTGTTGTAGCCGTTCGGGAACGGGGCGGGCTGCGCGGGCTGTTCCGGCGGTGTGACCGGGTACTGCTCCCCCTCGCGCTGCTGAGGCACCCAGACACCGCCCGGCGGGGTCTCGGGAGCGTACTGCTGGGCGTACGGGTCGGGGTCGTGCTGCTGCTGGCCACCGAAGCTGTCGTAGCCGTTGCCGTAGCTGTCGTACGCCTCGTACTGCGCGGGACCGCCGGTGGTGCCGGTCCCGATGTACGGGTCGGAGTACGCGGCGTACTGCTGCCGCTCGGCGCCGTAGTCGTACTGCCCGGCGAGCGGGTCCTGACCGGCGTACGGCTCCTGGCCCTCCGCCCCGTACGCGGCGGAGGCAGGGGCGGGGGCGGTGTACGGGTCGTACGCGGCGTACTGCGGCTGGGGCTGCCCCTCCTGGCCCGGCCCCTGCTGCGACCGGTGGTGGTCGGAGTAGACGCCGTACTGCCCGGTGTCGTCCGGCAGCGGTTCGGGTTCGTAGACCGCGGCCACCGGAGCCTCGGCGTCCGCGCGCTGCGGGGCCTGGCCGTCGTACGCCGTCTCCACGTCCGACACCTGGAGCGTGGGCCCGCGGCCCTCCCGATCGCCGCCGCCCCGGCGACGACGGCTCGCGCCGGGCCTGCCCCCTATGGCCCAGCCGGTGGAGAAGCCGCGCCGGAAGGAGAGCGTGACGTATGTCTGGCCGGTCGCGAAGGCGATCGTGCCGAGGACGATGACGAACACCGACGGGATCAGCACGCCGACGACCACGCAGCCGAAGCCTCCGAAGGCGAGCAGTCTCCAGCGAAGGCGCGCCTTGTACTGCAGGAGCACCTCGCCGAGCAGCCACAGCGCGACTATTCCGAACGCGATGTAGAGGACCGTCCAGCCCATGCCCGCCCCCTTCTACGGCCACCGCCCCGGGTCGCGGCGGGTACGGCCGGTCACGACTGCTTGTGCAGTCCGAGATTTTCGTAGATTTCGAGCGTCGCCGTCGAGTTGTTGAGCGTAATGAAGTGCAATCCGGGCACACCCTCGGATCGCAGCCTCGCGCAGAACTGCGTTGCGAAGTCGATGCCAATGGAGCGTACAGCGGCGGGATCGTCCTTGGCGGCGAGGATGCGTTCTTTCAGGGACGAGGGGAAAGACGCGTTGCTGAGCTGCGCAAACCTGTCCAGCTGTTTGACGCTGGTCAGCGGCATGACCTCGGGGATGATCGGGGTTTCGCAACCCGCAGCGACCACACGGTCACGCATACGCAAATAGTCCTCCGGATTGAAGAACATCTGGGTGATCGCATAGTCGGCACCGGCGCGGCACTTGTCCACGAAATGCCGGATGTCGGTGTCCCAGTCGGTCGAGCGCGGGTGCATCTCGGGAAATGCCGCGACGCCGACGCAGAAATCGCCGGATTCCTTGATGAGCCGGACGAGATCGGCCGCGTACCGCACGCCCTGCGGGTGCTCGATCCACTCGCCCATCGGGTCGCCCGGCGGGTCTCCGCGCACGGCGAGGATGTTCCGGATCCCGGCGTCCGCGTACTGCCCGATCATGTTGCGCAGCTCGGCGACGGAGTGGTTGACCGCCGTGAGGTGGGCGACCGGAGTGAGGGTGGAATCGGCCGCGATCTGCTCGGTGGCCTTCACCGTCCCGGCCCGGGTGGAGCCACCGGCCCCGTAGGTCACGGAGACGAAACTCGGCCGCACCGCCTCGACCCGGCGCAGCGCGTTCCAGAGGTTCCGCTCGCCCTTCTCGGTCTTGGGCGCCCAGAACTCGAACGAGTACGAGGTCTTGCCGGTCGCAAGGAGCTCACGCACCGTGCGTGCGTGATCTGTCCTGGTGGATGGTGTGCCAAGGGCCATACGGGCAGGTTAACCAGAGCACGACGACCGAAGGACCGGACCAGCGTGAATTGCCCGAATTGACTGGTTGTTTGTCCATCCTTCGGACACTTGGCCTGATCACGCCGTGGCGCGCGCCCGGATCCTCCCGGCCAGCTCGGCGGTGGCGGCGGCCGGGTCGGTGGCCTCGGTGATCGCCCGTACGACGACGACCCGGCGGGCTCCGGCGTCCAGCACCTCGTCGAGATTGCCGGCGTCGATCCCGCCGATGGCGAACCAGGGGCGCGACTGGTCGAGCGAGGCGGCGTACCGCACCAGGTCCAGGCCCGGGGCGTGCCGACCGGGCTTGGTCGGGGTGGGCCAGCAGGGGCCGGTGCAGAAGTAGTCCACGCCGGGCTCGGCGACGGCCGCGTCGACCTCGGACCCGGCGTGCGTGGAGCGGCCGATCAGCACGTCCTCTCCGAGGACGGCTCGGGCGGCGGACACCGGCAGGTCGCCCTGGCCGAGGTGCAGCACGTCGGAGCCGATGGCATGGGCGACATCGGCCCGGTCGTTCACCGCGAGGAGCTTGCCGTGGCGCCGGCACGCCTCGGCGAGGACGGCCAGGTGGTCGAGCTCCTCGGCCGCCTCCATGCCCTTGTCGCGGAGCTGGACGATGTCCACCCCGGAGGCGAGGACGGCGTCGAGGAACTCGGGGAGGTCGCCCTGGCGCCTGCGGGCGTCCGTGCACAGATAGAGCCGGGCATCGGACAGCAGCGCGCGAGGCGTCGGCATGGTGCGGTTCCCCCCTGGGAGAGCATCGTGGAGCGGTTGTCGCCGGGCGGTGCGGGGGCGCGGGCCGCGCGGTGTCGCGCGGCCCGCGCCTCACATACGGCCGGCGGTCAGACGGCGAGCGCCTGGGCGCGGCGCTTCACCTCCGTGCCACGATTCTCGCTCAGTGCCTGGGCGGGGGTGCCCGGCAGGGTCGGGTCGGGGGTGAAGAGCCACTCCAGCATCTCTTCGTCGTTGTAGCCGTCGTCCCTCAGGAGCGTCAGGGTGCCGGAGAGGCCCTTGACCACCTTGTTGCCGTCGATGAAGGCAGCAGGCACCTGGAGTGTCCGGTTCTCACCACGTCGTACGGCGATCAGCTGGCCCTCCTTGACCAGCTGCCGCACGCGCGTCACCTCGACATCGAGCATTTCGGCGATGTCGGGCAGGTGGAGCCAGGCGGGGACGAGAGCATCGATCTTTGCGTCAATCTCGGTCACAGGGACAAGCCTGCCATCCCGGACTGACAGCCGATACCCGGAGTCAGCCCTTCAGGGCCTCGCGGACCACGTCGGCGACCCGGCAGCGGCTCTGCCGGTCACCGGTGACCCAGCCGTGCGCGGTCGTCAGGGAGCGCGCGTAGCAGGCCCCGGTGTCGGTGGTGCCCCGGTACTTCTCGGTCGAGGCTCCGTCGGCGGACTGGACGACACCGTTCGTGCGGGCGAGGCTGCCGGTCGAGTCCACGGTGTCGTCCGTCACCGCGTCCGTGCGCCACGCGTGTGCGGAGCCCTTCCGGGACGCGTCGACGAGCACACGGCGCTGGGTGACGGCGGCCCGCATGTCGTAGTTGTTGTAATCGCCGTACAGCGGGATGTCCATGTCCACGTCAATGGGGTAGGACCAGGTGCGCCGCTGCGCGTCCGTGCGCCCGTGGGTCCGGGTCGTCACCGTGGTGGAACCGTGGTCACGCTGATGCATCACCTGGTGACTGCCCGTGCGGGAGACGTTGTCCGTGTTGGTGTACGCGAACTTCTGCTCGACGGTGGTGGTGACCCGGCCCTTCGAGGTCTCGACATAGCCCGAGATCTTCCAGGAGCGGCCGGTCGACACGGAGACGTCCGTGGAGCCGTTCTCGCCCGGGGTCTGGACGGTCTTCACGACCGGGGTGTGGCCGAGCGTGTTGGTGGTCACCTTGCCGCTCGTGCGGGACGCGTGCGCGTCCGTGTCGAGGAAGAGCGAGCCGTCGACGTTCCAGCCGTCGGCCGCGCCGTACGGGGTGATGCCGATAGCGTGCGGCTTGCCGTCGGCCAGCAGGCCCGCGAAGGGGGTGAGGTCGATGTCGTACGCCTCGGTCCTGAACTGGTCGATAGCCGGGATCGGGCGCCACAGGGTCGGCACGATGCCGCCGGAGTAAACCACGGGGTACGGCTGGGCGAGGCCGGCGGGCTGTCCGTCCACCGCGACCTGCACCTCACGGTAGGGGCCGCCGCCGCAGAGGTAGTCGGGAGCGGTTTCCGCCAGGTCGCTGGGGACCGCGTCGAACCACTGCTCGTCGCAGCCGCCACCGCGTGCGTAGACCTCCAGGCGCGCCTTGGTCAGGTTGCGCGGGAAGGTGACCTCGGTGCGGGTGGAGCCGCCCTTGCCGACGTTCATCCAGGGGGCGTTGTCGGAGCCGGTGTCACCGAGCGGGACGATGCGGTCGGCCGTGGTGGCGGCCGGGTGACGCTTGTCGGCCTGGTAGTACGTGATCTTCAGCTTGATCCTGTACACACCGGTGTACGTCTCGTTGACGACATTGCCCAGTTCGACCTGAAGCTTCTGCGGGTCCTTGAGGAGCGGCGCGAAGTCGGTGATGTCCTTGGCGACGTGCCAGCTGATGCCGTCCTCGTCGGGCTCGGCGGTGCTGGTGCGGAAGACCTCCGCGCCACCGATGAAGACTGCGGCGAGGCGGTCGTACTGACGCCCCTTCACGCTGCCCGACCAGTCGAGGACGACCTTGTTCCACGGACCCTTGCACTGCTTGGGCGGGGTCAGCGTGGTGGTGTACGGCGGTCCGCCGAGGGTGTAGCCGAAGTCGTGGTCGACGGCCGTCACCGAGCAGCTCTTGGTGTCCGGACGGGAGACCGGCGGCAGTGCGTCGATCGGGTCCTGGTAGTCGACAGCCGGGTTGGAACCGGGCTTCGGGGTGGCGCCCGCGTACGCCGGGGCGGCGAGTGCGCCTCCGACGAGGGCGATCGACGCCGAGGCCATGGAGATTCCGCGCAGCGCGCGGGCCCATCTGTGCCGGAACATGCGCATCCTTCGAAGAGTGTGAAATGAGCAATCCAAAAGATGCACAGTGCACTAATTTCGGCCCCCCTCCAAGGGGGAGCCCACATGGCGGACACCAACGTCCGCTTTCCGTACGCCTACTGACGGATCGCCGACTTCAGCGGTACGGATGGGTCACCGGCCCGCGCCGGATCGAGCCGCGCCCCCGCCTCGATGAGCTTGCGCCCCTGCGCCAGATCGCGCGGCCGGCCGACGGCGAGAACCGCGACCAGCACGCCCTCGCGCAGCCAGCACACCGACCAGGCGGCTTCGGCCGGATCGCCGCGCCACAGCAGGGTGTCGGCGCTCCCGTGGTGGCCCGCGTACTGCACGAACCGGTCGAACTGCTCGGACCAGAAGTACGGCACGGGGTCGTAGGTCATCGGTGCCGGGCCGTCGGCGGCTGCTCCGATGATGTTGGCGGCGGCGGTGCGCGGGCCCTGGAGCGCGTTGTCCCAGTGGTGGACGAGCAGGCGTTCGCCGTACCGGGCGGAGGGGAACGAGGCACAGTCGCCGACCGCGTACACATCGGGCAGCGAGGTGCGTAGCGCCCCGTCGGCGGTCACCGATCCGTCGGGGCCGAGCGCGATGCCGGAGCCGGCCAGCCAGCCGGTGGCGGGCCGGGCGCCGATTCCGACGACGACCGCTCCGGCCGGGACCGTACGGCCGTCCGCGAGGACCACCCGGCCCGGCTCGATGCGGGCGACCCGGGCTCCGGTGAGGAGTTCGGCGCCGCTCTCCGCGTACCAGGCGGCCATCGGGGCGGCGACCTCCGCGGGCATCGCGCCCGCGAGGGGACGGTCGGCGGCCTCGACGACGGTGACCGCGCAGCCCGCGGCGCGGGCCGCGGTGGCGAACTCGGCGCCGATCCAGCCCGCGCCGACGACCACGACGCCGTGCTGCTCGTCGAGGACCGGCCGCAGTCGTGCCGCGTCGTCGAGGGTGCGCAGCAGATGAACGCCGGGAACGCCCTCGGACCCCGGCAGGACGACCGGTTCGGCACCGGTCGCGATCACCAGGACGTCGTAGGGAACGGGTCCCGACGGGGTGTCCAGCTCATGCGCCGCGGGCCGCACACCGGTGACGTCGCGGCCCAGTCGCAGATCGATCTCCAGCGCCTCGAAGTCGATGTCGAAGGCGGAGTCCTCGGCCTTGCCGAGGAGCACCGCCTTGGACAGCGGAGGCCGGTCGTAGGGCTGATGCGGTTCGGCGCCGATCAGGGTGACGGGGCCGGTGAAGCCCTGCTCCCGCAGGGCCACCGCGGTCTGCACCCCGGCCATGCCCGCACCGACGATGACGACGCGGCGTCCCGCCCGCCGTTCCGGCTGCTCCGACTGCTGCTGCTCGCTCACCCGTACACCTTAAGCACCTGATAGATCGTCAGGAAAGGGTGTGTCCTCCGACCGTGCTCCTCCCGCCGCCCTCCCGCGACTCCCACGGGAGGAAGTCGAGTGTGTCGCCGGTCCGGGTGCCGACCCGGCCGGGCGCCCGGCCGGTCACCGGTGACAGGACGAGTCCGTCGAGCGAACGGGCCACGGCGGCTGCTCCCTTACCGGGCCGGGGGGACGGGGTTTAGGGTGGCGACGTAAAGCACTCGCGGGAGCCCGGACGCACCGGGCTGAGAGGGAGGCTGGGCGGCCTCCGACCGTACGTACCTGATCCGGGTCATGCCGGCGAAGGGAGGGGCTGGAAGCCCATGCGTTCTTCTCGGAACGGAAACGGATCCGATGTCCTGGTCATCGGGGGCGGAATCATCGGCCTGGTGACCGCCTGGCGGGCCGCGCAACGCGGACTGCGCACCGCTGTCGCCGACCCCGAACCGGGTGGCGGGGCCGCCCGGGTGGCGGCCGGCATGCTGGCCGCCGTCACCGAACTCCACTACGGCGAACAGCTCCTGCTGGGCCTCAACGTCGCCTCCGCCGCCCGCTATCCGGCCTTCGCGGCCGAGTTGGAGGCGGCGAGCGGGCAGGAGACCGGCTTCCGCGCCTGCGGCACCCTGGCCGTCGCGCTGGACTCCGACGACCGCGCCCATCTGCGGGACCTGCACGCCCTGCAGCGGCGTTCGGGCCTGGAGTCGGAGTGGCTCACCGGCCGTGAGTGCCGCCGGCTGGAGCCGATGCTCGCGCCGGGCGTCCGCGGCGGCCTGCGGGTCGACGGCGACCACCAGATCGATCCCCGCCGGCTGGCCGCCGCCCTGCTGACCGCCTGCGAGCGGGCCAGGGTGGTCTTCCACCGCGGCTGGGTGGAGCGCCTGAGCGTGATGGGCGACCGGGCCGCCGGAGCGGTGCTCGCCGGGGGCACGGAGCTCGCGGCCGACCAGGTCGTGCTCGCCGCGGGCAGCCTCAGCGGCCGACTGCCGGGGCTGCCGGACGAGGTCGTGCCGCCGGTCCGGCCGGTGAAGGGCCAGGTGCTGCGGCTGACCGTGCCCGCCCCGTACGCACCGTTCCTGAGCCGGACGGTACGGGCCGTGGTCCGGGGCAGCCATGTCTATCTGGTGCCGCGCGCGAACGGCGAACTGGTCGTCGGCGCCACCAGCGAGGAGCTGGGCTGGGACACCACCGTCACCGCGGGCGGCGTCTACGAGCTGCTGCGGGACGCCCACGAGCTGGTACCCGGCATCACCGAGCTGCCGCTCACCGAGACTCTGGCCGGCCTGCGCCCCGCCTCCCCCGACAACGCCCCGCTGCTCGGCCCCACCGCCCTGCCCGGCCTCCATCTCGCCACCGGCCACCACCGCAACGGGGTGCTGCTCACCCCCATCACCGGTGACGTCATGGCGGAGCTCCTCACCGGCGGCGAGCCGCCCGAGCCGGCCCGCCCCTTCACCCCGCACCGTTTCTCGTCCGCCGCCGCCCCCGTACGTCAGGAGCAGCCCGCATGACCGCCGAGCCCGTACCTCCCTCCGTGTCCGTGTCCGTGAACGGCGAGGTGCGGCTCCTCGCCGCGGGCACGACCCTGGACACCCTGGTCGCCACCCTGACCGCCGCGCTCTCCGGCGTCGCGGCCGCCGTCAACGAGACCGTCGTACCGCGCGGCCAGTGGTCCGCCGCCGCACTCCGCGACGGGGACCGCGTCGAGGTCCTGACCGCGGTCCAGGGAGGCTGACCATGGCGGACGACCTCTTCACCCTCGGCGACACCACGTTCGGCTCCCGGCTGATCATGGGCACGGGCGGGGCGCCGAGCCTCGACGTGCTGGAGCGCTCCCTGACCGCGTCCGGCACCGAGCTGACCACCGTCGCGATGCGCCGCCTCGACCCGACCGTGCAGGGCTCGGTGCTCTCCGTCCTGCGGCGGCTCTCCATCCGCGTCCTGCCCAACACGGCGGGCTGCTTCACCGCGGGCGAGGCCGTGCTGACCGCCCGGCTGGCCCGCGAGGCGCTCGGCACCGACTGGATCAAGCTGGAGGTGGTGGCCGACGAGCGGACCCTGCTGCCCGACCCGATCGAGCTGCTGGACGCCGCGGAGATCCTGGTGGACGACGGCTTCACCGTGCTGCCGTACACCAATGACGACCCGGTGCTGGCCCGCAGGCTCCAGGACGTGGGGTGCGCGGCGGTCATGCCGCTCGGCTCCCCCATCGGCTCCGGGCTCGGCATCCGCAATCCGCACAACTTCCAGCTGATCGTCGAGCAGGCCCGGGTGCCGGTGATCCTCGACGCGGGCGCCGGGACGGCCTCCGACGCGGCGCTCGCGATGGAGCTGGGGTGCGCGGCGGTGATGCTGGCGTCCGCGGTGACCCGGGCCCAGGAGCCCGAGCTGATGGCGACGGCGATGCGGCACGCGGTGGCGGGCGGGCGGCTGGCGTACCGGGCCGGCCGGATTCCGCGCCGCCACTTCGCCGAGGCGTCGTCGCCGGCGGAGGGGCGCGCGGTGCTGGACCCGGAGCGCCCGGCCTTCTGAGCCGCCGGTACGGCGCACAGCGCATGTTCCTGTCACGGCTCGGCTGCAGTACGGCCCCGGGAGTGCCCCGGCCCGTGGGCCGTGTCCGTGGCGGCTCGTAGACTCGCCTGCGTGGATACGACCCTCCAGGACCCTCTTGTCGGGCAGCTGCTCGACGGCCGCTACCGCGTCGATGCCCGCATCGCCGTGGGCGGCATGGCCACGGTCTACCGGGCCGTGGACACCCGGCTCGACCGGGTGCTCGCCCTCAAGGTGATGCACCCGGCGCTGGCGACCGACGTCTCGTTCGTCGAGCGCTTCATCCGCGAGGCCAAGTCCGTGGCCCGGCTCGCGCACCCCAACGTGGTCGCGGTCTTCGACCAGGGCGCCCAGGGACAGTACGTCTACCTGGCGATGGAGTACGTCGCGGGCTGCACCCTGCGCGACGTGCTGCGCGATCGCGGCGCGCTTCAGCCGAGGGCCGCACTGGACATCCTGGAGCCGGTCCTCGCCGCCCTCGGCGCGGCGCACCGGGCGGGCTTCGTACACCGCGACATGAAGCCGGAGAACGTCCTGATAGGGGACGACGGCCGGGTCAAGGTCGCCGACTTCGGACTCGTACGGGCGGTGGGCACCGTCACCGACACCACCGGGTCCCTCCTGGGCACGGTCTCCTATCTCGCCCCCGAGCAGATAGAGAACGGCACGGCGGACACCCGCACCGATGTGTACGCCTGCGGCGTCGTCCTGTACGAAATGCTGACCGGGTCCAAGCCGCACGGCGGCGACACCCCCGCCCAGGTCATCTACCAGCACCTCAACGAGGCCGTCCCGCCGCCGTCGGCCGCCGTCCCGGGGCTTCCGGCCGAGCTCGACGGCCTGGTGGCGAGCGCCACCGCCCGCGACCCCGAGGTCCGCCCGTTCGACGCGGTGGCGCTGCTCGCCGAGACCCGTGAGGCCCGCTCCGGCCTCACCGACGCCCAGCTGGACGCCGTACCGCCGCAGGCCACCGCCGAGGTGCACGACGCCGCCGAGGACCGCACCAGCGTGATCCCGCGGCTGCTCCCGGCCGACCAGGGCGTCTCGCACCACACCAGCCGGCTGGAAATGCCCCCGCCGGAGCAGCCACGGACCGCGTCGCAGGACCGGCGCCGCCGCGGACCGCGACGCTCCGTCATAGCCGCGGTCGTCGCCGTACTGCTGGCGCTGGGGATCGGTACCGGTGTCTGGTACATCAACTCCGGGCAGTTCACCCGGGTGCCCTCGCTGCTCGGCCAGAGCGAGAAGAACGCCGAGCGGCGGCTCTCGGACGTCGGTCTGGACCTCAAGGGCGTCGAGCGGGCCTACAGCGACACGGTGGAGCGCGGCAAGGTCATCAGCAGCGACCCGGATTCCGGCGCCCGTGTCAGGGGCAATGACGCGGTGACGCTCGTCGTCTCGCGCGGTCCCGAGATCGTGAAGGTGCCCGCCGTCCAGGACCTCTCGCTCGCCGATGCCAGGCGTGAGCTGAAGAAGGCCGGTCTGGTGCCCGGCATGGTCACCAAGGAGTTCAGCGAGGAGACGGCACGGGGCGACGTGATCCGTACGGACCCCGTGGCGGGCACCGGGCGCCACCCGGACTCGGCGGTCGCCCTGTTCGTCAGCAAGGGCGCTCCGGTGGACGTCCCCGATGTCACCGGGCTGTCCGTCGCGGACGCCACCGCCGCGCTGAAGGACGAGGGGCTGAAGGCAAAGGTGCTGCCCGACCGGGTCAATTCCGCCGAGGACGCGGGCGACATCGCCCGGCAGTCGCCCGGCGAAGGCACCGAGGCCGCCGAGGGCGACACCGTCGAGCTCACGGTCTCCGACGGGCCGCGCATGATCGATGTCCCCGACGTCACCGGCAAGGACGTCGACGAAGCCACGAGCGAACTGAAGGACGCGGGCTTCGAGGTCAAGGTCGACCGCCCGTTCCTATCCTTCAGCGACACCATCGCAAGCCAGTCCGTCGACGGCGGCAAGCAGGCCCCCGAAGGCAGCACCATCACCATCAAGACCAAGGGACTCTAGATCCACATGCGCAACCCAGTCGGCGGCCATGTTCCGGTGGCCGGCGGCCTCGCCAAGGTCGGCCTCCCCTACGCCCGCGGGATGGGGGCGGAGGCCGTCCAGGTCTTCGTCGCCAACCCGCGCGGCTGGGCGACCCCCGTCGGCAACCCGGCCCAGGACGAGCGGTTCCGCGCCGAGTGCGCCGCCGAATCCATACCGGCGTACGTCCACGCCCCGTACCTGATCAACTTCGGATCGCACACCGAGGCGACCGTCGAGAAGTCCGTGGAGTCGCTGCGCCACTCGCTGCGCCGCGCCCGCGAGATCGGCGCCCTGGGCGTCGTGGTGCACACCGGATCGGCGACCGGCGGTCGGCCGCGCGAGCAGGCCCTCGCGCAGGTACGCACACACATGCGGCCGCTCCTGGACGAGCTGACGCATGACGACGACCCGTATCTGTTGCTGGAGTCGACCGCCGGGCAGGGGTTCTCGCTCTGCTCGCGCACCTGGGACTTCGGCCCGTACTTCGACGCCCTCGACGCCCACCCCAAGCTCGGCATCTGCCTCGACACCTGCCACATCTACGCGGCGGGCCACGATCTGACCGGCCCGGCGGGGATGCGGCAGACGCTGGACCTGCTGGTGGCGACGGTCGGCGAGGGCCGGCTGAAACTGATCCACGCCAATGACTCCAAGGACGTGGTGGGAGCTCACAAGGACCGGCACGAGAACATCGGCGCCGGACACATCGGCGAGGAACCGTTCCGTGAGCTGTTCTCGCATCCGGCGACCGCGGGCGTGCCGCTGATCATCGAGACGCCGGGCGGCAAGGAAGGCCACGCGGCGGACGTGGCCCGGCTGAAGGGGCTGCGCGACACCTGATTCCCCATCCAGGAATACCCCCTAGGGGTATACGGTTCTTGCTGTCGGCAGGAACCGCTACCCGACATTGGGGGATCGCCATGCAGCACGACACACACCAGGGGCAGCACAGCCACCACGCGGACCGCGCAGATCACACGGGTCACGCCGGGCACGCCGGGCACGCCGGGCACGCCGGGCATCGCCCCGGCAAGGCGGGCTGGGCCATGGCCGCTCGGGCCACGCTGCACTGCCTCACCGGCTGCGCCATCGGCGAGATCCTCGGCATGGTGATCGGCACGGCGCTCGGCTGGGGCAACATGGCGACGATGGTGCTCGCCATCGTCCTGGCCTTCCTCTTCGGCTACACGCTCACCCTGCGCTCGATCCTGAAGGCGGGCGTCGACTTCCGTACCGCCCTGCGGGTCGCCCTCGCCGCCGACACCCTGTCCATCGCGGTGATGGAGCTGATCGACAACGGCGTGATCGCGCTGTGGCCGGGCGCCATGGACGCCACCCTCTCCGACGCGCTGTTCTGGGGCGCGCTCGTGCTCTCGCTCGCCGCCGCCTTCGTCGTCACCACACCGGTCAACAAGTGGATGATCGGCCGGGGCAAGGGGCACGCGGTGGTGCACCAATACCACCACTGAGGAACGGGCCGGACCGCCCCGGAGCCGTCAGGTCAGAGCTCGGGGCCGTCCCCGGGCTCTTCCTGGTAGGAGTACCGCTGCTCGCTCCACGGGTCACCGATGTTGTGATAGCCGCGCTCCTCCCAGAAGCCGCGGCGGTCGGCCGTCATGTACTCGACGCCCCGGACCCACTTGGGCCCCTTCCAGGCGTAGAGATGCGGCACGACGAGGCGGAGCGGAAATCCGTGCTCGGCGGTGAGCAGTTCACCGCCCTTGTGAGTGGCGAAAAGTGTTCGGTCCGAGGCGAAGTCGGAGAGCCTCAGGTTGGAGCTGAATCCGTACTCGGCCCAGACCATCACATGGGTGACGTTCGGCGCGGGCGGCGCGAGTTCCAGCACCGTGCGGGCCAGGACTCCGCCCCATTCGGCACCGATCATGCTGAATTTCGTGACGCAGTGCAGGTCGGCGACGACCGAGGCGAACGGCAGCGCCGAGAACTCCTGGTGGTTCCAGCAGTGCTTCTCGCCGTCGGCGGTGGCCCCGAAGACCCGGAACTCCCAGCGGTCCGGCTTGAACTTGGGCACGGGCCCGTAGTGGGTAACCGGCCAACCACGCTGGAGTCGCTGTCCCGGCGGAAGCTCGGACTGCTCTGACGCGCACTGTTCCCGGCTTTCCGGCTGACCCATGACTCCATGGTGACAGACAGGCAGGGGTGGTCCTGACCAGGACAGGGGGCAATCCGGACAACTCGCAGTAAGCCTGTACTTACTGGACGGCCATCGGGTGCGATGACAGGATGCGGCCAACTTGCCCAGTTCACCGGTTGGAAGGAGCCTCTGCGATGCAGGGCGACCCCGAGGTCCTTGAGTTCCTGAACGAGCAGCTGACCGCAGAATTGACTGCCATCAATCAGTACTTCCTGCACGCGAAGATGCAGGACAACTTCGGCTGGACGAAGCTCGCGAAGTACACCCGCTCCGAGTCGTTCGACGAGATGAAGCACGCCGAGATCCTCACGGACCGCATCCTCTTCCTCGACGGACTGCCCAACTACCAGCGGCTGTTCCATGTACGGGTGGGCCAGACCGTCACCGAGATGTTCCAGGCCGACCGCCAGGTCGAGGTGGAGGCGATCGACCGCCTCAAGCGCGGGATCGAGCTGATGCGCGGCAAGGGCGACATCACGTCCGCGAACATCTTCGAGTCGATCCTGGCGGACGAGGAGCACCACATCGACTACCTCGACACCCAGCTGGAACTGGTCGAGAAGCTCGGCGAGCCGCTGTACATCGCCCAGGTAATCGAGCAGCCGGACAGCTAGACCGGCACCGGCGGGAAGGGTCAGGCCGCGTCGGGGAGCGGGATTCCCGGCGCCACGCCCCGGGCGATGCCGGGAGCGATGCCAGGCTCCGTCCCGGATCCGGCGCCCGTGGTGGTCTCGTCGGCGGTGCCGGGGGTCCGCTTCCGGTCGAGCAGTTCGCGGCGCGGGCAGGTGCCGCGGCCGAGCACGGCCTGGATGGCCCGGACGCAGCCGCCGCAGTCGGTGCCCGCCTTGCAGGCCGAGGCTATCTGCCGGGGTGTGCACGCCCCGGCGTCCGCATGCTCCTTGACCTGCTTCTCCGTGATGCCGAAGCACGAGCAGACGTACACGCGGTTCACCTCCCGGCGGGATCGATCGTTGGCTGCCACCCCATCTACCGGTGAGGCTAACCTAACCTTACCCGGCGCCGAAAGGCGTTGAAAACCTCCGAACGCCCTGTGGGGCACGGATCACATCGATCCGTGCCCCACAGTCGTACGCGCGCCACCTGCGGTGACGCCTACTGGTCCCGGTACATCTCGGCGACCAGGAACGCCAGGTCGAGGGACTGGCTGCGGTTGAGCCGCGGGTCGCAGGCCGTCTCGTAGCGCTGGTGCAGATCGTCCACGAAGATCTCGTGTCCGCCACCGACGCACTCGGTGACGTCGTCACCGGTGAGCTCGACGTGGATGCCACCCGGGTGCGTACCGAGGCCCTTGTGCACCTCGAAGAAGCCCTTGACCTCGTCCAGGACGTCGTCGAAGCGGCGGGTCTTGTGGCCGGAGGCGGCCTCGAAGGTGTTGCCGTGCATCGGGTCGGTCACCCACGCCACGGTGGCGCCGGACGCGGTGACCTTCTCGACCAGGGCCGGGAGCTTGTCGCGGACCTTGTCGGCGCCCATGCGGACGATGAAGGTCAGCCGGCCGGGCTCGCGCTCGGGGTCGAGGCGATCGATGTAGCCGAGCGCCTCGTCGACCGTGGTCGTCGGGCCGAGCTTGATGCCGATGGGGTTACGGATCTTCGAGGCGAACTCGATGTGCGCGCCGTCCATCTGGCGGGTGCGCTCACCGATCCAGACCATGTGGCCGGAGGTGTCGTACAGCTCGCCGGTGCGCGAGTCGGTGCGGGTCAGCGCCGACTCGTAGTCCAGCAGCAGGCCCTCGTGCGAGGAGTAGAACTCGACCGCCTTGAACTCGGCCGGGTCCGTGCCGCACGCCTTCATGAAGTTCAGCGCGTTGTCGATCTCGCGGGCGAGCGCCTCGTACCGCTGGCCGGACGGGGACGACTTCACGAAGTCCTGGTTCCAGGCGTGCACCTGGCGCAGGTCGGCGTAACCGCCGGTGGTGAAGGCGCGGACCAGGTTCAGCGTGGAAGCGGATGCGTGGTACATCTGCTTCAGCCGGTCCGGGTCCGGGACGCGGTCCTTCTCGGTGAAGGCGAAGCCGTTGACGGAGTCGCCGCGGTAGGTCGGCAGGGTGACGCCGTCGCGGGTCTCGGTCGGCTTGGAGCGCGGCTTGGAGTACTGCCCGGCGATCCGGCCCACCTTGACGACGGGCACGGAGGCCGCGTACGTCAGGACGGCGCTCATCTGGAGCAGCGTCTTCAGCTTGGCCCGGATGTGGTCGGCCGACACGGCGTCGAAGGCCTCGGCGCAGTCACCGCCCTGCAGCAGGAACGCCTCGCCCTTGGCGACGGCTCCCATGCGGGCGCGCAGCTGGTCGCACTCGCCCGCGAAGACGAGGGGCGGATACGACGCGAGGTCCGCGAGTACATCGCGCAGAGCCTCGGCATCGGGGTACTCGGGCTGCTGCGCCGCGGGAAGGTCTCGCCAGGTGTTGCCACCGGCGACGGAGGTATTGGCGTTCACGGTCACAACCTCAACACTACGGGTTCCGGCGGTGCGTCCATCCGCGAGCTCAATAGATGAGACGCGTGCTCGGATGTCATCGGCGTCCGCTAGGGTTCAGGACATGTTCGCGCAGACAAACCAGAACTGGTGGTGGACCGCTCATCCGGCGGCCCGCTGACAATCGCGCGCGACAGACCACGCGAAGGCCGCCCGAGGGGCGGCCTTTTCCGCGTTTTCGGGAGCCGTTCCTCCATCCGGAAGGAACACCCCCATGCCTCACCGCACCGATGTCGTCGTCCACAGACTCCTGAGTGACGACTGCCCGCCGTTCGCGCTGCTGCGCAGGCGCACCCCCGGCCGCGACCAGGACACCGTCGAGGTGCTGATCGGCCGGGTGCGGGAAGTGGACCGGCTCGCCGATCTCCCGGTCGGTGAGCTGCCCTCGCTCGCCCTGGTGCCGTTCCGGCAGATCGCCGAGCGCGGTTTCGATGTGCGCGACGACGGGACGCCGCTGTCCGTGCTGGTCGCGGACGAGACGTACGAGCTGCCGCTCGCCGAGGTGCTGGACCGTCTGCCGGTCCGGGACGTGCGGGTCGAGGGCGGCGCGTTCGACGTCGGGGACGAGGAGTACGCCGGGATCGTCCGGCGGGTCGTCGAGGACGAGATCGGGCAGGGCGAGGGCGCGAACTTCGTCATCCGGCGGACCTTCCGGGGAGAGATCCCCGGCTTCGGCCGGGCCGACGCACTGGCCCTCTTCCGGCGGCTGCTGGCCGGTGAGCGCGGCGCGTACTGGACCTTCGTCGTGCACACGGGTGACAGCGGACCCGAAGGGCCCTCCCCGTCGGGGCGGCGGGCGACGGGCGGGCGGACGCTGGTCGGCGCCAGTCCCGAGGTGCATGTGCGGATGTCCGGCGGGACGGTCGTGATGAACCCGATCAGCGGGACGTACCGCTACCCCGCCGAGGGCCCGACCCCGGAAGGTCTGCTGGCCTTCCTCGCCGACCGCAAGGAGACCGAGGAGCTCTCCATGGTGGTCGACGAGGAGCTCAAGATGATGTGCACCGTCGGCGACATGGGCGGGGTGGTGATCGGGCCGCGGCTCAAGGAGATGGCCCATCTCGCCCATACGGAGTACGAGCTGCGCGGGCGCTCCTCGCTGGATGTGCGGGAGGTGCTGAAGGAGACCATGTTCGCGGCGACGGTCACCGGCTCCCCGGTGCAGAACGCCTGCCGGGTCATCGAGCGGTACGAGCCCGGCGGGCGCGGCTACTACGCGGGGGCCCTGGCCCTGTTGCGGCAGGAGCCGGGCGGGGCGCAGACCCTGGACTCGCCGATCCTGATCCGTACCGCCGACATCTCGGCCGACGGGCAGCTGCGGGTGCCGGTCGGGGCGACGCTCGTGCGGCACTCCGATCCGGACGGCGAGGTCGCCGAGACCCATGCGAAGGCGGCCGGTGTGCTCGCCGCGCTGGGGGTGCGGCCCGGCCGGCCGCGGGACGAGGCGGCCCGGCCGCGGCTGGCGGGCGACCCGCGCGTGCAGGCCGCGCTGGACGCCCGGCGGGACGGTCTCGCGCCGTTCTGGCTGCGGATGCAGGAGCGTACGCACCAGCTGTCCGGGCGGGCGCTGGTGATCGACGGGGAGGACACCTTCACCGCGATGCTGGCGCATCTGCTCCGTTCCTCGGGCCTCGATGTGTCGGTGCACCGCTACGACGAGCCGGGGCTGCGCGAACGGGTGCGGGCGCACGAGGGTCCGGTCGTGCTGGGTCCGGGGCCGGGGAATCCGGGCGACACCGCCGATCCGAAGATGCGGCTGCTGCGCGGGCTCGCCGCGGAGCTGGTCCGTGATCACCGGCACGGCCTGCTGGGGGTCTGCCTCGGCCATGAGCTGATCGCGGCGGAGCTGGGTCTGGAGATCGTCCGCAAGACCGTGCCGCACCAGGGCGCGCAGACCCGGATCGAGCTGTTCGGGCGGCCGGAGACGGTCGGCTTCTACAACAGCTTCACCGCGCGCTGCGACGAGGCGGTGGTCACCGAGCTCGCGGCGCACGGTGTCGGGGCGAGCGTGGACGCGGCGACCGGTGAGCTGCACGCGCTGCGCGGGCCGGGCTTCGCCTCGGTGCAGTTCCACCCGGAGTCGGTGCTGACGCTGCGCGGCGCGGCCATCGTGGCGGAGCTGCTGGCGGGGCTGCCGGTGGCCGGCTGAAGGGGCGGACGGGACCCCGGGGCGATCCGGGGTCTCAGCTCGCCGGGAGCGCCGGGACCAGGACGTTGTCGCTGCGCCGGCCGGCCAGGTAGTCGGCGACGTTCTGCACGGTGGCGTCGATGATCTGCCCCACGGCGTCCTCGGTGTAGTACGCCTGGTGCGAGGTGACGATGACGTTCGGGAAGGTGACGAGCCGGGCCAGGGTGTCGTCGTCGACGCCCTCCAGCGACTTGTCCAGGAAGAAGAGCCCGGCCTCCGCCTCGTACACATCGAGTCCGACGCCCAAGAAGCGGCCCGCGCGCAGCTCGGTGACCAGCGCCGTGGTGTCGATGAGTCCGCCGCGACTGGAGTTGACCAGGATCGCGTCGTCCTTCATCCGGGCCAGGGCGTCCTCGCCGATGATGTGGTGGGTCGCCGGCAGCAGCGGGACGTGCAGGCTGATCAGGTCGGACTCGGCGAGCAGTCGCTCCTTCTCCACGTACTTCATGCCGAGCGCGAGGCAGGCGGGGTTCTCGGCGACGTCCCAGCCGAGCAGTTCCATGCCGAAGCCGTGGGCGATACGGGTGAAGGCCTCGCCGATCTTGCCGGTGCCGATCACGCCCGCCGTACGGCCGCGCATGTCCCGGCCGAGCAGTCCGTCGAGCCGGAAGTCGAAGTCGCGGGTGCGGCTCGCGGCCCGGATGATCCGGCGGTTGACGGCCATCGCGAGGGTCCAGGCGAATTCGGCGACCGAGTACGGCGAGTAGTACGAGACCCGGGCGACCCGCAGGGCGAGGCGTTCGGCGACGTCGAGGTCGATGTTGTTGAAGCCGGTGGAGCGCTGGGCGATCATCTGCGTGCCGCCCGCCGCCAGGGTCTGCAGGACGCCGGCGCCCAGGTCGGCGTTGACGCTGGTGGAGATGATCTCGTAACCCGCCGCGATGGGGGCGGTGTCCTTGTTCAGGAAGACGTCCAGGCAACGGACCTCGTGCTGCCCGGCGAAGGCCTTCTCGATCAGCGGCTTCTCGTCGGACTGCACGCCGAATGCCAGGATTTCCACGACTTCTCCCGTTCGTCGCACGGATCAGCGGATCAGGGGCAGGGGCCGGTCATCGCGAATATACGGCCCATGCCCTTGCCGCGCCGCTCGGCCGAACGGGCCGGCCGGCGGCCGGGGCCGCGGTGCTCAGGCGTCGTCGAGGCCGCGCTCGATCGCGTACCGCACGAGCTCCACCCGGTTGTGCAACTGGAGCTTGCCCAGGGTGTTCTGCACGTGGTTCTGCACGGTGCGGTGCGAGATGACCAGCCGCTCGGCGATCTGCTTGTACGAGAGCCCCTTGGCGACCAGCCGCAGCACCTCGGTCTCGCGCTCGGTGAGCTGTGGGGCCTTGGGTTCGTCGGAGGCGACCGGCGTGGGGTCGGAGGCGAGCCTGCGGTATTCGCCGAGGACCAGTCCGGCCAGGCCCGGCGTGAAGACGGGGTCGCCGACGGCGGTGGACCGCACGGCCTCGGTCAGCTCCTGCGTACTGGCCGACTTGAGCAGATAGCCGGTGGCGCCGGACTTGACCGCTTCCAGTACGTCGGCGTGCTCACCGCTCGCGGAGAGCACCAGCACCCGCAGCCCGGGGTGGGAGCCGACGAGCTCCTTGCAGACCTGGACGCCGGGCATACCGGGCAGGTTGAGGTCGAGCACGAGGACATCGGGGGTGACGGCCTTCGCCCTGCGGACCGCCTGCGGTCCGTCACCGGCGGTCGCCACCACGTCGAAGCCCGACTCGGAAAGGTCACGGGCGACGGCGTCGCGCCACATCGGATGGTCGTCCACCACCATCACCCTGATGGCCTGCTCCTCGGCGCCCTGGGTGTTCTCCGTGCTCATCTCGCTGATCCTGCCTTCCCCCGTGAAACCTTCGGAACCTTCAACTCGACCTCGGTGCCCTGGCCGGGCACGGAGATCAACTCCGCCGTACCGCCCAGGTCGCGCAGCCTCCCCCGGATCGACAGGGCCACCCCCATCCGTCCCTCCCCCTCGGCCTGGGCGAGCCGCCCCTCCGGGATTCCCGGGCCGTCGTCCCGGACCGTCACGATCACCTCGTCCGGCCAGTCCTCGACGAGGATCCAGGCCTGGGCATTCTCCCCCGCGTGGACCCTGACATTGTCCAGGGCAGCACTGACAGCGGCCGCCAGCTCCATCGCGGCCGCGGGAGCGAGCAGCACCGGGGCGCCCGGCTCCGCGAAGCTGACCCGGGAGCCGGCGTGCGGGGCGAGCAGGGAGCGCAGATCGCAGTCGGCGCGGCCGGACGGTTCGTCGTCGACCTCCACGCTGCGGACCACGGCGCCCTCGGCGGCGTCCTCGGAGACCCGGGTGGTGGGGACGAGGCCGGTGGAGACCAGGGTGCGCAGGGCGACCTCCTGCTCCCCGGCCATCCGGCCCAGCTCGGCCGCCTCCCCGCCGAGCGCGGTGCCGCGGCGCTGCACCATCGCGAGGACCTGGAGCACGCTGTCGTGGATGTCCCGGGCCAGCCGTTCCCGCTCCCGGGTGGCGGCCTCGATCTCCAGGGCGCGGGCGAGGGTCCGCTCACTGGCCCTGGCGACCTCGACGACGTACCCGATCGCGATGGACGCGACCCAGACCAGCAGCACGTTGTGGAAGGTGTCCCGGCTGGGGTCGCCGCGCTCGATGATGTTGACGACGGCGACGAAGGTGGAGGCGAAGGCCGCCCAGCGCCAGCCGCCCTTGATCGCGAAGGCCAGCACGGAACCCGCGGTCCAGATCGATGGCAGCGTCGGGCCGTCGACCTGCTGGGCCTCGAAGTCGGCGAGCGGGGTGAGGAGTATCCCGGCCAGGGCGATGGTCAGATCGGCGCCGAGGAAACGCTTGGTGCAGGCGGCGGCGCCCGAGACCTTCGGAAGGGTGGCGAGCGTCCAGACCACCATCACCGCCAGGAAGGCGATGGCCACCCACGGCCGGTCGTACTTCTCCCGGCCGAAGACGGAGAGCAGGACCGCGTACAGCATCGTCAGGATGCGGTACGCCGTCAGCGCACTCCACAGCGGCTGCTCGACCGACATCCGTACGACGCGCTCGCGCCTGGCCACATCCCCCACCCCCCGTACGGCACCGGCGCGCGCGCCGTACCGTTCCTTCAGCCTTGCGTTCCGGACTCGTCGCCCTTGTGCTTCTCCGCCTCGGCGTGGCGCTTCGCCTCGTCCGCGATCTGCCGCTTGGCCGCCGTCGCGTAGATGTCGACGTACTCCTGGCCGGAGAGCTTCATGATCTCGTACATCACCTCGTCGGTGACCGAGCGCAGGATGAAGCGGTCCCCGTCCATGCCGTGGTAGCGGCTGAAGTCGAGCGGCTTGCCGATCCTGATCCCCGGGCGCATCAGCTTGGGCATCACCTGGCCGGGCGGCTGGATCTTCTCCGTGTCGATCATCGCGACGGGGATGACGGGCGCTCCGGTGGCCAGCGCCACCCTGGCGAGCCCGCCGGGCTTGCCCCGGTAGAGACGGCCGTCGGGCGAACGGGTGCCCTCCGGGTAGATGCCGAAGAGGCCGCCGCTCTCGATGACCTCGATGCCCGCCTTGATGGCCGCCTCACCGGCGCCGCGGGCTCCCGAGCGGTCCACCGGGAGCTGGCCGACGCCCTTGAAGAAGGCCGCGGTCAGCTTGCCCTTCACGCCGGGTGCGGTGAAGTACTCCGACTTGGCGATGAAGGTGACCTTGCGGTCCAGGACGGCCGGCAGGAAGAAGGAGTCCGAGAACGACAGGTGATTGCTCGCGAGGATCGCCGGTCCCTGCGCGGGAATGTTCTCCAGGCCCTCCACCCATGGCCGGAAGGCAAGCTTCAGCGAGCCGCCGATGGAGAACTTCATTGCGCCGTAGATCAACTCGGGTGCCTCCTGTGTGCTGTCCGACAGACCTTAACCCGTGGGCCGCCCCCGCTCCCGCCCGGCAGGGAGCCGATGCGGCGGCCGGAGGCGGTGACGACCCTGGTCGGTGTCAGCCCGGTCGCGTACGGTGAAGTAATCCTTCTGCACTCCCCCCTTTCGCTCCCCTTCGAGCCTCACGAACAGGAGACCCCGGTGCCGGTCCTTCCTGGAGCCGAGCCGTTCCGCCACGAGGGCGGAGAGGTCGGCGTCCTCCTCTGCCACGGATTCACCGGTTCCCCGCAGTCGCTGCGCCCCTGGGCGGAATACCTGGCGGAGCGCGGGCTCACCGTCTCGCTGCCCCTGCTGCCGGGGCACGGCACCCGCTGGGAGGACATGCAGCTCACGGGCTGGCAGGACTGGTACGCGGAGGTGGACCGGGAGCTGCGCGCCCTGCTGGAGCGGTGCGGCCAGGTCTTCGTCTTCGGACTGTCCATGGGAGGCGCACTGACGCTGCGGCTGGCGGCGAAGCACGGGGACGCGATCAGCGGTCTGGTGCTGGTCAACCCGGCGAACAAGGTGCACGGCCTGTCGGCGTACGCGCTGCCGGTCGCCCGCCATCTGGTACGGACGACGAAGGGGCTGGCGAGCGACATCGCCCTGCCGGGCTCCGACGAGGTGGGGTACGACCGGGTGCCGTTGCACGCGGCGCATTCGCTGCGGAAGTTCTTCCGCCTGGTCGACGCCGAGCTGCCCCAGGTCACCCAGCCGATCGTGCTGCTGCACAGCCCGCAGGACCATGTGGTGCCGCCCGCCGACTCGGCCCGCATCCTCAGCCGGGTGTCGTCGACGGACGTCGAGGAGATCCTGCTGGAACAGAGTTACCACGTCGCGACGTTGGACCACGATGCGGAGCGGATCTTCGACGAGAGCTACCGGTTCATCGGCCGCCTCGCCCCGAGCGTCGGAAAGAAGGGGAGCACGTCAGGTGGCTGAGCACGACGCGGAGCGCGCGGGCAGCGAGGAGGAGCGCGAGCCCCTTCCCGCGGAGGGAGCGGCCGTGCCCGACGACGGCACGGGCCCGCAGGACGCCGCTGCCCGGGAGGCGGCGGGCGCCGACGGCAGCCGGTCCGAGCCGTCGGTCGACGAGGACGCGGCGTGGCAGGCCATCGTCGCGGGGTACGGCGAGGAGCCGCCGGACCCACCGGGCGCCAAGCCGTTCAGGTCGATCGAGGATCTCGCCCTGCCGGAGGACGACCAGCCCGACGTCCTGGATCCGGACAAGGGGCTCGGGAAGAAGTCCGCGAAGCCGCCGGAGAAGCCGCTCGGCAGCTCGATCGTGTTCGCCCCCGGCGTCGGGGGCCCGCGCGACTACGAGGTCGCCGAGCCGAAGGACGACGATCTCGACGGGAGCGACGAGGGGCATTTCGTCCCCCCGGAGCCGCCGCCGTTGCCGGAGGCCGATGTCACGGCGAAGTTCGCCTGGCTCGCGGTCGTCGGCGGTCCGGTGCTGATGCTGCTCGCGGTGCTGCTGCGGTGGGACATGACCTGGTGGCTCACGACGATCTGCATCGGCGGCTTCCTGGGCGGTTTCGTCACCCTGGTGGCACGGATGAACGACGACGACGAGGACGGCGACGACCCCGGGCGCGGGGCGGTGGTCTGAGACGCTGTCGGGTGACCACGTCCGCTTTCCGGTCCGAGGTCACCCGACAGCCCCTCGGACCGGGGCGCTGCGGCGGGCGGGCCGCCGCCCGCTCAGGGCCTGATCGCGGGCACCCGCAGCGCCGCCAGCACCGGCAGATGGTCGGTGGCCGCCCGCAGGTCCGCGTCGGTGACACCGGGCAGCCCGGCGGGGACACCGCATCCGAGCACCTCGATCCCGTCCGTCGCGAAGACCGCGTCGATGCGCCGTCGCGGTTGATCCGGCGCGTAGGTGTTCTCCTCGCCCCACGGCCGGACCGCCCAGCAGTCCTGGAGCCGCTCGGCCAGCCGCCGGAACGCGCTCCCGGTCGGTACGTCGTTGAGGTCGCCGGCCGCGATGGCGTGCTCGACGCCCATCGCGTCCAGCCGCTCCAGCAACAGCTCCGCCTGGGCCAGGCGTTCGTCGCGCTGCAGGCTCAGATGGAAGCTCAGCAGACCGATCCGGGTGCCCGCGATCCGCACCACCGACGTGGCGAAGCCCCTGCGGTGCAGTCCGGGGGTGAGCGGCAGCAGCACGTCCTCCGTCCGCTCCACGGTGGCCCGCAGCGAGCAGAGCAGCAGCGGCCCGGCCGCCGTGGCACCGCCGCTGAGGAGGACCAGGTCGGTACGGGCCGCGAGCCAGGCCGCGCGCTTGCGCCAGCGGAAGAAGCGCGGGGCTTCCTGGATGAAGACCAGGTCGGGGGCGCAGGCGCTGATGACGCGGGCCAGCGCCTCGCGGTCGTCGCGCATCGACCGGATGTTGTAGCTGAGCACTCGGATGACGGCCGAACCATCCGGCTCGGTACGGGAGTCGGGCAGTGGCGTCAGGACCATGTGTCTCACGATACGACGGACGCCCGCCGCTCCCACAGGGGCGCGACGGGCGTCCGGTCACGGTCGGCCCGGACAGGCTCTAGCCCTGGCGGGCCAGGTCCGCCGCGCCCACCAGCCCGGCCTTGCCGCCCAGTTGGGCCGCGAGCACCTGGGCGTGCGGGCGCCATTCGCCGCCGATCAGCCAGCGCCGGAACGACTTGCGGATCGGGTCGAGCACCAGCTCGCCCTCGTCCGACACGCCGCCGCCGACGATGAACGCGGACGGGTCGAAGAGCGAGGCGAGGTCGGCGAGTCCGGCGCCGGCCCAGCGGGCCAGCTCGCGGAACGAGTCGACCGCCACCGGGTCGCCCTGCCGCGCGGCCTGGCTGATGTACTTGCCCTCGATGCCGTCCACCGTGCCGTCGCCGAGCGACAGCAGGATCGTGGCGTTCTCGGGGGTGGCGTTGGCGCGCTGCTTGGCGTACCGGACGAGTGCGCGCCCGGACGCGTACTGCTCCCAGCAGCCCTGGCTGCCGCAGCCGCAGAGCAGACCGTCCGGGACGACCCGGATGTGGCCGAACTCGGCGGCCACGCCGAAGCGTCCGCGGCGCAGCTTGTTGCCGATGATGATCCCGCCACCGAGACCGGTGCCGAGCGTGATGCAGATGACGTCGTCGTGGCCCTGTCCGGCGCCGAAGCGGTATTCGCCCCAGGCGGCCGCGTTGGCGTCGTTCTCGACGACGACCGGAAGGCCGACGCGCTGTTCGACCTTGTCCTTCAGCGGCTCGTGCCGCCAGTTGATGTTCGGCGCGAACAGCACGGTGGCGCGCTTGTCGTCGACGTATCCGGCCGCACCGATGCCGACGGCATCGATCTGGTGGCCCTCGCTCGCGCCGGACACGGCCGACGCGATCGCGTCCACGATGCCTTCAGCCGTCGGCGGGGTCGGCACCTTGAACGTCGAGAGGATCCGGCCCTCTTCGTCGACCACTCCCGCCGCGATCTTCGTGCCGCCGATATCGACGCCGATGGTGAGTCCCATGAATCCCTCAGTTCCGGTCGAGCCCCGCTGGGGCCAACCGTACCCGAGCCCGGGGCCCGGCCCTTCGGGGCCGGTCAGTCCAGGTCGATGTGTTCGCCCGCGGCGGGGCCCTCGTCACGGGGGTCGGAGGGGTCGTCGGCCTTCTTTTCGTTGCCTGCGGGGTCCCCGGCCCCCTGGGTCCAGCGGCGTTCCTGGCCTTCGACGGCGGAGCGGTACGCGGCGAGGAGTTCGCTGCCGGCCGCGGCGATGTGGTCGAAGACGTCCGGATTGCGCTCGATGACGGGCTCGACCGCGGACTTCGCCTGCTTGATGAACTGCTGCACGGTGCCCTGGGCCGCCGCGCCGAACAGCGGCGACTGGAGGGACGAGACCTTGTCGGCCACGGCGTCGACCAGCTTGCGCAGTTCCTCGGCGGCGGAGCCGGGCGGCGGGCCGTGCTGGGCCCGGCGGCGGGCCTTCTCCGCTTCGAGGTCCTCGGCGCAGGCCTTCGCCCACGCGTCGTCGTCGACGGGACGATCGGTGGCATCGCTCATGGCGGACTCCTGCGACGTGGTGTGCCGGCGGCCCGGCATACGGGGCACGTACTACCGACGTTACCCGAACCGTGGGGCGCCGTTCAGCCCGTCCTCGGCCACAGTCCGGGATCCGGGGTGAACCGGACCCGGAGCACCCCGTCGGTGAGAGCGGCGCCGGAGACGGTACAGCGGCGCAGTCCTGATTCCAGCGGGACGATCCGGTGGAACGGGCCGACCGTGAGCAGCAGCTCGTCGCCACGGCGGACCAGCTGGAGGTCCTTCTTGACGGCGCCGGGCAGCGGCAGGCACCAGACGAGGACCGGGTCGCCGTCGCCGGACGGCGGGGCGGTCACGATCCGGCCGCCGGGCAGCAGCCCGTCGAGGCCGTCCGGGACGTCGGGGCTCTCGATCCACCAGGGGTCGTCGGCCCGGCCGGGGCTCCGCCCGTCCAGTTCCGAGGCCAGTCCGTCGCCCTCGAAGAGGCCGCCACCGGTGCCGGCCGTCTCGAAGACGGTGCAGGCGGCCGTGGTGTCGAGGCGGGCGAGGTCGTCGAGGCCCCGCGGGTCGCGGCCGAGGTGGGGCACCTCGCACAGCGCGGCCTCGGGCACCCATTCCTCGTACCAGCGGTCGACGGTCTTCTCCTGCTGCGCGGCGAGCTCCGCGAACCAGGGGTCGGCCGAGTGCCTGGGCAGCACCCGGTTCACCGCGAGGGTGTCGACCCGCAGTCCGTGCAGGGCGAGGCCGGTGCGGGCGGTGCGCAGGGCTTCCTCGGCGGCGGGGCCGGGCTCCGCGACCAGCCGGAGCGTGGTGTTGCGGTCCTCGATCAGGGCCTGGACGGCGGCCAGCTCGGCATCCCTGCGGGCGGCTGCCTCGTACAGCCACTGGGCGGGCATGGGCACGCCGGCGAGCTGGGCGAGCATCGGGCGCAGGGCGCGGGCGGCCTGGCGTTCCGGGGGAAGCAGCCGGCGCAGATAGCGGCGCAGCTGCTCGGGGAGGGCCAGCAGGGCGAGTGCTTCGCGCAGTGGTGGCAGGTCGACGACGAGGAGGTCGTGGCCGCGGCGCGACCAGTCGCCCTCGGCGGCGCGGCGCAGGGTGTGCAGGAGGGCGAGCTCGGAGCTGCCGGGGAGCTCGGTCAGTTCCTCGCCGTCCAGCCGGTTCCCGCCGAGCAGGTCGAGTACGGCGGAGGCCTGGTCCTGGAGGGCGAGGAGTTCGCCGCGGAAGTGCTCGCCGGAGTCGATGCGGGCGGACCACAGCCCGTCGGTGACCTCGGTGGGTTCGGTGCTGTCGGGAAAGCCGGGTATGCCGTCGGCCGTCAGCAGCAGGGTGCGCCTGCCGCGGCGGGCGGCGGCCAGCGCGGTCGCCGCCGCGACGGTGGTACGGCCGGCGCCGCCGGGGCCGGTGACGAGGACCGTACGCATCCGGTCAGGCCTTCGGGACGGACTCGACACGCTTCTTCAGACCGGCCAGGGCCCGGTCGATGATGACCTTCTCCGCCTTGCGCTTGATCATGCCGAGCATCGGGATCTTGACGTCGACGGTCAGCCGGTAGGTGACCTCGGTGCGGTCGCCGTCGCCGAGCGGGGCCAGCGCGTAGGAGCCGTCGATGGCGCGCAGCATCTGGGACTTGACGAGGGTCCAGCTGACCTCGTAGTCGCCGATCCAGGTGTAGGCGAGCGTGTGGTCGTCCTTGATCGCTCCGGCGTCGAGGACGAGGCGGACCTTCTCGGCGCGGCCGTGGTCGTCGGTGGAGAGGACCTCGGCCTCCTTGACCTCGCCGGTCCACTCCGGATAGCGGGCGAAGTCGGCGATCACTCCCATGACGTCGGCCGGTGCCGCCTCGATCGTGATGCTCGAGCTGGTGTGTTCAGCCATCGCCGTGGCTCCTCCAGTGCGGTGTACCGGTGCGTCGGCAGAGGCCTGCCGTCAGAAGGCTATCGCGTGTGCGCGGCGCCTCGTCCCAGGGTCCGTGCCGGTGTTGTCACCACTCCAGGGCCCAGGGCCTGCCGGTGGACGCGAAGTGGCCGACGTTCACGCATTCGGTGGCACCGATCCGCATCCGGCGGACCAGCGGCTGGTGGACGTGGCCGAACAGCGCGTACCGCGGGCGGGTGCGGCGGATGGCGTCCAGCAGGGCCCGGCTGCCGCGCTCGAAGCGGCGTGCCACCGTGTCGTACGTCAGCTCCGGGACCTCGGGCGGGATGTGGGTGCAGAGCACGTCGACCGGGCCGATCGCCTCGATCTTCGCCGCGTACTCCTCGTCGCCGATCTCGTACGGGGTGTTCATCGGGGTCTTCAGGCCGCCGCCGACGAAGCCGAACACCCGGCCGCCGATCTCGACCCGTTCGCCGTCCAGGACGGTGGTGCCGGGGTGTGCGTACTCGGACCACAGGCCGGGGATGTCGACGTTGCCGTAGGTGGCGTACGTCGGTGTGGGGAAGGCCGCGAAGAGTGCGGCGTACTGCTTGCGCACCGCCGAGACGATCGCGGCGTTGCGGTCCATGCCCGCCCACAGGCCGCGGCCGAACTCGCGGGCCTCCTCGAAGCGGCGCGCGGTGCGCAGCGCGACGATCCGGTCGGCGTTCTCCACCCCGAAGAGGTCGGGGAAGATGCCGCGCGAGTGGTCGGCGTAGTCGAGGAAAAGCACCAGGTCACCGAGGCAGACCAGTGCGTCGGCGCCGTTCCCGGCACGGGCCAGCGCCTCGGTGTGGCCATGCACGTCGCTGACGACGTGGATGCGGGTGCGCTGTCGGGTCGATGTGCCTGGGCTGTCCGGTCCGGCTCGCATGACGATCACCTTAGAACTCTGCCGGTCGCCTCGGTAGAGGCCGCCGGACCTGCGAATATCGCCGCCCGGTCACACGGGTGGACTACTGTGCGCCCAAGGATCAGCGTGGTGTGTGACGCATAAGACATCTGGCCGGAACCCCCTATCGGGAACCGAGTACTCGTGGGTAACGTCCGGGCAGTCCAGTCGTGCTCACCCCACTGAGCACCTGCCAATCTTGGACCGCAGCCGGTGCGTCACACAGAGCCGTGGCACCGGAGCCCGATGAGGAGCAGCAGTCTTGCGCGAGTTCAGCCTTCCGGCCCTGTACGAGGTCCCCTCGGACGGCAACCTGACGGATCTCATCCGCCGCAATGCCGCTCAGCATCCCGATGTCGCGGTGATGAGCCGCAAGGTGGGGAGTGCGTGGACCGATGTCGACGCCACGCAGTTCCTGGCCGAGGTCAGAGGCGTCGCCAAGGGTCTGATCGCCGCGGGCGTCGACGCCGGTGACCGGGTTGCCCTGCTCTCGCGCACCCGCTACGAGTGGGTACTGCTCGACTTCGCGATCTGGAGCGCGGGCGCGGTCACCGTCCCGGTGTACGAGACCAGCTCGCCCGAGCAGATCCAGTGGATCCTCGGCGACTCCGGCGCCGCGCTGTGCCTCGTGGAATCCGACGCGCACCGGGCCTCCGTGGTCTCCGTCCAGGCGGACCTGCCGGCCCTGAAGGGCATCTGGCAGATCGAGGACGACGCGATCCGCCGGCTGACGGCGATCGGGGAGGACGTCTCGGACGAGACGCTGGACCTGCGGATGGTGAGCGCCAAGGCGGACGACCCGGCCACCGTCGTCTACACCTCGGGCACCACCGGCCGCCCCAAGGGCTGTGTGCTCACGCACCGCAGCTTCTTCGCCGAGTGCGGCAACGTGGTGGAACGGCTGAAGCCGCTCTTCCGTACCGGCGAGTGCTCCGTGCTGCTCTTCCTGCCCGCCGCGCATGTCTTCGGACGGCTGGTCGAGGTGGCCTCGGTGATGGCCCCGATCAAGCTCGGCTGCGTACCGGACATCAAGCACCTCACCGATGAACTGGCCTCGTTCCGGCCGACGTTGATCCTCGGCGTGCCGCGGGTCTTCGAGAAGGTGTACAACGCGGCGCGCGCCAAGGCGCAGGCCGACGGCAAGGGAAAGATCTTCGACAAGGCCGCCAACACGGCGATCGCCTACAGCCGCGCGCTGGGCACCCCCCAGGGCCCGCCCCTGGGCCTGAAGTTGAAGCACAAGGTCTTCGACCGGCTGGTCTACGGCAAGCTGCGGGCGGTGCTCGGCGGGCGCGGCGAGTACGCGATCTCCGGCGGCGCGCCGCTGGGCGAACGGCTCGGCCACTTCTACCGCGGGATCGGCTTCACGGTCCTGGAGGGCTACGGCCTGACCGAGACCTGCGCGGCCACCGCCTTCAACCCGTGGGACCGGCAGAAGATCGGTACGGTCGGCCAGCCGCTGCCCGGTTCGGTCGTGCGGATCGCGGACGACGGCGAGGTGCTGCTGCACGGCGAGCACCTGTTCACCGGCTACTGGAACAACGAGGCGGCGACGGCCGACGCACTGGCCGACGGCTGGTTCCACACGGGCGACATCGGCACCCTCGACGAGGACGGCTATCTCGCGATCACCGGCCGCAAGAAGGAGATCATCGTCACGGCGGGCGGCAAGAACGTCGCCCCTGCGGTGATCGAGGACCGGATCCGCGGGCACGCCCTGGTCGCCGAGTGCATGGTGGTCGGCGACGGACGGCCGTTCGTGGGCGCGCTGGTCACCCTGGACGAGGAGTTCCTGGGCCGCTGGGCCGAGGAGCACGGCAAGCCGGCCGGCTCGACGGCCCGCTCGCTGCGCGAGGACCCGGAGCTGCTGGCCGAGGTGCAGCGGGCGGTGGACGACGGGAACGCGGCCGTGTCCAAGGCGGAGTCGGTACGCAAGTTCCGCATCCTGGACTCGCAGTTCACCGAGGAGGCGGGCCACATCACGCCGTCGCTGAAGCTGAAGCGGAACGTGGTGGCGAAGGACTACGCGGACGAGATCGAGGCGATCTACCGGGGCTGACGACCGGGGCGTATGCGTGGGAGGGGGCCCGCACGGCAGGTGCGGGCCCCCTCCCACGCGTGCTGGGCACCTACGGCCTCTCGTTCGTCAAAGCAGTGCCCGGAGCCGCTCGGCGAGCAGGTCCCAGCGCCATTTCTCCTCGACCCAGGCCCTCCCCCGCTCCCCCATCCGCTGCCGCAGCTCCGGGTCGCGGAGCAGGGTGACGATCCGGTCGGCCGACTCCTCCACGCTGTCCCCGCGCACCACCCACCCGGTCTCGCCGTCGAGCACCGCGTCGGGCGCGCCGCCCGAGTCGCCCGCCACCACCGGCAGACCGGTCGCGGACGCCTCCAGGAAGACGATGCCGAGGCCCTCCACGTCCAGGCCGCCGCGACGGGTGCGGCACGGCATGGCGAAGACGTCGCCCGCGCCGTAGTGGGCGGGCAGCTCCTCCCACGGCACCGGTCCGGTGAACCACACGGACTCCTCGACCCCGGTCTCCCCGGCCAGCCGCTTCAGCTCCTCGGCGTACGGTCCGCCGCCCACGATCAGGAGCACCGCGTCCGGCACCTGCGCCAGGATCGCGGGCATCGCGAGGATCAGCGTGTCCTGGCCCTTGCGCGGCACGAGCCGTGACACGCAGACGACGACGGGCCGGTCCGCGAGGCCGAGCCCGGCCCTGACCCGGTCCCCGCCCGACCCCGGGTGGAAGGTCTTCTCGTCGACGCCGGGCGGCAGTTGGACCATGCGCGCCGCGGCCCCGGGCGTGAGCGCGGGGGCGACCCGGGAGCGGGTGTACTCCCCCAGGTAGGTGATCGTGTCCGTGCCCTCGCCGATCCGTCGCAGCAGCTGCCGCGCCGCGGGCAGCTGGGCCCAGCCCGCCTCGTGCCCGTGCGTGGTGGCGACCAGGCGGCGGGCGCCGGCCCTGCGCAGCGCCGGCGCCATCAGCCCGAGCGGGGCCGCGGCGCCGAACCAGACGGAGCTGCAGCCGTGTTCGCGCAGCAGCCGTACCGCGCGCCGGGTGACCCGCGGGGTCGGCAGCAGCATCGTCGTCGGGTCGCGCACGACGGTGAACGGCTGCTCGGCGTCGAAGGCGGCGGTGGCCGCGACGCCTTCGGGGGTCCGCTTCCAGGTCGAGGCGTACACGACGATCTGTCCGGGGTCCAGGCGCAGTGCCATGTTGTGCAGAAAGGCCTGGATGCCGCCGGGGCGGGGCGGGAAGTCGTTGGTCACGATCAGGGTCTTGTCCATCCCGGCCGACAGTACCGGGCGGTCCGGGCCCGATGGCTCCGGCACCGGCCGTGCGGGCATCATGTCTCCTCGTATCCACCGAGTGCCCACCGGGTGCCCACTGACGAGAACGGATGAGGCGGTCATGAGGGGATCGACCGGCGCGCGGCTCGCTGTCGCGGTGTGGGCCCTGACCAGGGTCGCGCTGCTGCTCTGCGTCACCAAGGTGATCACGCTGTCCGGACCGGACGTGACCAGTGACGTCTCGGTGATCTACCACGGCTGGTCCGAGGTGCTGAAGACCGGTACGTATCCGCAGTCCGACGTCACCTGGCAGTACCCGCCGCTGGCCGCGCTCGCCATCCTCTCCCCCGCGCTGCTGCCGTTCCTGGACTACGCCTCGGCCTTCTACGTCCTCGCGTTCGTGTGCGACCTGCTGGTGCTGGGGCTGCTGCTGTACGCGGGCCGGGGCGGCGGCCGGTCGGTGGCGGGTGCCTGGGTGTGGGTGGCGGGGGTGCCGCTGCTCGGCACGACCGCGTACGCCCGTTACGACGTGATGGTCACGGCGGTGGCGGTGGCGGCGCTCCTGGCAGGGCTGCGGCATCCGCGGGTGATGGGGGTGCTGGCCGCCGTCGGTGCGCTGCTGAAGGTGTGGCCGGCGCTGATCCTGGCCGGTACGGCGCGCGGCCGGCGGACCCGGCTGGCGTGGACGGCCGCGGCGGTGACGGCGGCCGGGCTGCTGGTGGGGTGCGCCGTGGCGATGCCCGGTGCGCCGGCCTTCCTCGGCGCCCAGCGCGACCGGGGCACGGAGGTCGAGTCGCTGGGCGCGCTGGTCTTCCATGTGGCGCGGCAGTTCGGCTGGCAGGGCGGGGTGGAGTTCCACTACGGCTCGATGGAGTTCCTGGGTCCGTACGTGCCGCTGGTGAGCACGCTGGCCCTCGGCCTGTCCGTCCTCGCGTTCGGCTGGCTGGTGGTATGGCGGCTGCGGGCCCGTGAGTTCGGCGTGAGCACCCCGGCGGACGCGGCGTTCGCGGCGGTGCTGCTGTTCACGACGACGAGCCGGGTGATCAGCCCGCAGTACATGCTGTGGCTGGTCGGCCTGGCGGCGGTCTGCCTGGTGTTCCGCGACAGCCGGATGGTGCTGCCGGCCGGTCTGGTGCTGCTGGCGACGGGCTTCACCCAGTGGGAGTTCCCGTTCGGGTTCACGCATGTGGTGACCAGCGACGCGACCGGCGTCACGCTGATGTTCCTGCGCAACGGCCTGCTGGTCGCTGCGACGCTGATCGCCTGCCGCCGGCTGTGGCGGCGGACGGTGCCCCGGGCGGCGCGCGACGGCGACGGGTCAGCCGTCCGGTCCGGCCTCGGCCGGGAGGCGGAGCCGGTCGGCTCCTGAGCCGTGCGCCGAGCTCAGCCGAGCCAGGTGCGCAGTTGCTCCCGCCAGAGTGCGGTGAAGTCCTGCGGGGTCGTGTCGAGCACCTCGTGCATGGCCTGCTCCACCGCTCCGTCCCGTCCCCGGTGCCCTCCGACGGCCCGGTAGAAGGCGAGCAGCTTCTTCTCGCCCCAGTGGTCGGCGATCAGCTCGCAGGCCGCCCAGCCGCCCTCGTACGCCCTCGCCAGGCGCGCCGGGTCGCCCGCGAAACCGAAGTCCTCGTCCGTGGGGAGCTCGGCGGGCGGGTCGCCGCGCCGGACGGCGTCCGCGAGTCCGGGCGCGATCTGTGCGGCGGTGCGGTCCTCGGAGCGGTAGGCCGCCCAGTCCGCGAAGCCCTCGGAGAGCCAGGTCGGGGTCGCGGCGGAGGTGCGGGTGCGGGTGGCGACGTGGGTGGTCTCGTGGGTGAGGACGATCCGCTGCCCGAAGGTGCCGAGGGTGCCGTACGCCTGCGGGTTGACGATCACCCGGTCCGCGGGGGACCGGCCCGCGCCGCCGGTCTGCCCGGTGGTGACGGCGGCGATGCCCCGGTAGTCCGCCGCCGACGACCCCAGCAGCCCCGCCATGTCCTCCACCGTCCGCGGTACGAGCACCACCACGCGGCCCGCCCAGCGTTCCGGCCAGGCGTCGGACACGGCGGGCACCGCGCGGTCCGCGGTCCGGGCGATGGCGCGCAGCTCCTGCTCCGTGCGGCCGACGCCGAGCACGAGGCTGTGCTTCCCGGGCACCACCCGGACGTCGCCCTGCTGCCAGAGCTGCCGGACGCCGTCCCCGTCCGCCCGGTCCCCGACGACGTACCAGCGGCCGTCCGCCCGGTCCCGTCTCAGGTCGAACACCCGGTCCGCGGCGACCGGGGCGGCGTCGTAGTCCTTGATCCGGTAGCGCAGCTCGACGTCCGCGGTGGCCCGGTCGGTGCCCCGCGCGGTCACGTCGCGCAGCCGGTACGTCCACGAGCTCAGCGGTATGTCCGCGAGGTTGGCGAGCTCCCGGCGCTGGGCCGTGCGCAGCCCGGTGGCTTCGGGGTCCGTCGTGGCCAGGTAGGCGTCCGTGTCGTGGTCCAGCACGGCGGCCGCCCGGCGGTCCAGCGTGGCGCGGACGGCGCGGGCGGTCGCGTCCGGGGCGCCGTCGTCGTCGGGGGCCGCGCAGCCGGAGGCGAGCAGCAGTCCGGCGAGCAGCGCACCCGCCGCGCGCCGCCCGCCGTTCCGTCCCCGCCGCTCGCTCACCCGATCGAGGGTACGGTCAGACGCGGGTGACCGACGAGACGGGCATCATGCCGACGGGGTCGTAGCGCACCGGGGCCCCGGGGTACGGGGCATGGATCACCTGGCCGTTGCCGACGTACATCGCGATGTGGCCGGCGTCCGCGCGGTAGGCGACCAGGTCGCCGGGGCGGGCCTCGGAGAGCGGCACCATGTGTCCCGCGTACCGCTGGGCCTGCGAGGTCCGCGGCAGGCTGACCCCGGCCTGGGCGTACGCCCACTGCATCAGCCCGGAGCAGTCGAATCCGGCCGGCCCGTTGGCCCCCCAGATGTACGGGCGGCCCAGTGCCTGCCGGACCGCCATGACGGCGACCGCCGCGCGCGCGGAGCCGGCCGGCAGATCGGCCGTCGCCGGGTACGCGCCGTCGCGGCCGGAGCGCGAGGCCCGCTGGAACTCCGCCCGGTCGGCGCCGGGCAGCGCGTTCAGCAGCTTCCTGGCCTCGGCGAGCTTGCGCTCGACGATGCGTTTGTGACGGGTGGCGTCCGCCCGGTTGCGCTCCAGCTCGGCCAGCGCGCGGGCCGCCTCCGCGCGGGTCTGCACGAGCCCGCGCTGGACCTGCTGGAGTTCCCGCAGCTCGGCGGCCTGAAGGTCGGTCAGGCGCTCCAGTACGGCCGCCCGGTCCAGGTAGCTGTCCGGGTCGGAGGAGAGCAGCAGGGCGAGCGAGGGGTCGATGCCGCCGGAACGGTACTGCGCGCTCGCCGCGGAACCGAGCGCCGTACGCATCCGGTTGAGCCGTTCCTGGCCGCGGGCCGCCCGGTCCTGGGCCCGGCCGACCTCGCCGCGCAGCCGGCCTGCGTTCTCACCGGCCTTGTTGTACTGCTCGGTGGCCCGCTCGGCCTCGGTGTACAGCCGGTCGATGCGGGCCTTGGCGCTCCGGGGGGTGTCCTGCGGGTCGGCGTTCGCGGTGGCCGCCCCGAGGGTGGCGGCCGCGGTCGCCGCCGCGGCCGACAGAACGGTGGCCCGGACCCCGAGATTGAGGCCGGGCTGTGTGGAACGGCGATGGGACACCACAGGACGCCGCACTCCCTTCCGCGGTACGCAGACGCGCGCAGCCCCTGCCGCCCGGGGCGGGCGGACCGACGACCGGGAGCTGCACGGCAGGCAGACAGTAGTCGGACGATCACGGAGCGACCAACGACCGCGCCGTACGGAAGGGCGGCGGAAAAGGCGACGCCCCGCCGGTGACCTGTGGTCTCCGGCGGGGCGGGCTGTCTGCACGGGCGCGGGAATTCGCCCGTTCGGGCGTCGTCAGCCGACGCGCACGCCGAACTGGAAGCTGCCGATGGTGTTCATCGACTCGTAGCGGACGAACGTGCCCGGGTACGGGGCGTGCAGGACGGTGTTGTTGCCCGCGTAGAGGCCCACGTGCTCGGTGTTGTTGAAGAAGACCAGGTCGCCCGGCTTCAGCGCGCTGCGCCCGATGTGGACGCCGTCGTTGACCTGGGTGTACGTGACCCGGGAGATCTGGACGTTGGCCTGGGCGTAGGCCCACTGGGTCAGCCCGGAGCAGTCGAAGGCCCCGGGGCCGGTGCCACCCCTCTGGTACGGCTTGCCCACCTGGGTGGCGGCTGCGTTCAGGGCGGCGGCGCCCCAGGCGGAGGCGGGGACCTCCTTGCCCAGGTCGACCCGGTCGCTCGCGGCGCGGCTGGCGCGCTGTTCGTCATTGCGCATCTTCGTGCGCTCGGCCTGGGTCATCGTGTTGAGCAGGCGCTGCGCCTCGGCCAGCTTGTCCTGGAGCTTCTTCTTCTTCGCGCCGAGCGTCTTGCGCACGTCCGCGAGGTCGCCGAGCTTGTCCTGGGCCTCCTTGCGCTCCTGCGCGAGGACCCGCTGCTTCTCCTGGATCTTCCCCAGGGTCTCGGTCTGCTTGGCCGTCAACTGGTCGAGGGCCGAGGCCTCGTCGAGGAAGCTGTCCGGGTTGGAGGAGAGGAAGAGCTGCACCGACGGGTCGATGCCACCGGAGCGGTACTGCGCGGCGGCGAGCGAACCGAGGCCGTTGCGCAGGTTGTTGATCTCCTGCTGACCGCGGGCCACCTTGTCCTGCAGCGCGCCGACTTCCTTCTCCAGCTTCTGCTGCTTCTCCTTGGCGCCGTAGTACTGCTCGTTGGCGGCGCCGGCCTCGTGGTTGAGCTTCTCGACCTTCGCCTTGACCTCGCCCTTGGAGGGCTTCGGGTCGGCGTGGGCCGCCTGGGAGGTCAGGGCCACGGCCGCGGCGGCGGTCGCGGTGAGCACGGTCACACGGGCGCGGCTCGGCTGCTTGGGACGACGGTGGGACGCCACGAAGGCGAGCTCCTTCTTCCTCGAGCCGCCTACCGGGATGTGGGGGATTCGAATCCCCGGCTCCGTGCACGTCACGGACTCGGCGGTGTCTTCGCCGTCACCCCGGATGGGTGATCAACCGTGCGAAGGTTCGAGGCCCGACCCTAGTGACCAACTTGTGATCAGTTCAAATCCTCACCAGAAAAATCTCGTCACAGACCGCACTTCTTTACCCTCGACGCACGGGGTGTAGCTGCGACCTGACGGTCCGTTCCCTCAATTCCACCGAGACCCGGCAAGTGCCGCTAGACGCGCGAAAGGCGCTTCAGGAGCAAGACGGACGCAACGGGCCTGGCGCCCGCCTTCGCCACTCCGTCGGCGACTTCGCGGTCGGTGGAGACCACCACGACGGGCCTGCCCGGAGGTTCGGCGCGCGCCAGCTGACGAATGAGTTCGTCGGCGGTCACGCCGGGCTTGCTGAACAGCACCCGGACCCCGCGCGGCGGTGCGAGCAGCACCGGGGCCGCCAGCTCGGCCCCGTCGAAGACACAGGTCATCTCGGCGCCGGTCTGCGCCGCGAGCACCGCGAGGCCGCCCAGCAGCCGCAGCCGCTGCTTCTCCAGCGGCAGCTGCGGATAGCCGGTCTTGGTGACGTTGTAGCCGTCGACGATCAGATGCGCCTGCGGCAGCGCGAGCAGCTGGTCGAGCAGGGCCGGGTCGGTCTCCGAAAGGGCCCTGGCGGCAATGTCCTTGGGCGACATCCGGCCCGGCTCGACGGCGTCGACACTGTCGGCGGGACGGATCGAGGCGGGCGGCAGGGCCAGTTCGCGCCGGAGCCCGCTCGCCGCGTCGAGCACCGTGTCCAGCAGCAGCCGCAGCCTCATGTCCTCGACCGAGCGGCCCTCCCTGGCGGCCCGGCGGCCCGCCTCCACGGACGCCTCGGCCTCACCGAGCCGCGCCTTGAGCCGGCGGCTCTCGCTCTCGGCGGCGGAGACCTGGGCGGCCGTCTCGGACCGTACGGCGTCGGTCTCGGCGCGGCTGCGGCGCAGCGCGGCCTCGCCGCGCCTGACCTCGTTGACGGCGCTGCGCAGCTTGCGCTGGAGGGAGTCGGCCTCCTTGCGGGCCGCGTCCAGCTCGGCGCGCAGCCGCTCCGTCTCGCTCTTCGTCTGCGAGCGGGCCCGGACGAGCTCCTCGCGCAGCCGCTCCAGTTCGCGGCGGCTCTCCTCGTCGGCGCGCTCGGCGTCCGCGCGCTGGGCCTCCTCGCCGGCTGCGGCGACCAGCTTCAGCCAGCCCGGCGGGCGCAGCACATAGGCCGCCGCGGCCACATCGACGGGGTCGGCGGCGGCAGGCGGCGCACCGGCCTCCAGGGCAGCGGCCAGCTCGGACTGCCCCTCCTTGAGCCGCTCACCGATGCGCTGCCGGAACAGCGCGTCGTTCTCCAGGGCGGCCGCCATCGCGTTCCCGGCGAACTTGGCCCGCCGGGTCGGGGTGAAACGGGCGTACTGCCGCAGCTGGGCCGGGAGTTCGGTGACCGTCAGGCCGCCGAACGCGTCCGAGACCAGCGCGACGACCCGCCGCCGTACGCCTTCGGGCAGCGGGCGGTCGAGCGCCTCGACGGCGTCGTCGGCCGCCTCGGCCGACTCGGCGCCGCTATCGGGCTGCTCCACCATCCGTCACCCCAAATGTCTGTGGGCGCGGCTCCGTCAGGAGTCGGCACCCGGCCTGTCCACCAGTTCGATCTGGTCCACCGCGTTGCACCAACGGCAGCGCACCGACTCGATGGTCTCACTGACCACCTCGCGTTCCTCGACGCTGGACTCACCGGCCAGGTCGAGATGGACGTATTCGACGACCTTCGAGGAACGCGTCACGTCGAAGCGCGTGAGATTTCCGCAGAGCGTGCAGCGCCAGCGAGTCCCGTCGGTCGGCTGGGGAACCGTCGTCATCGTTGCGTCCTCTTTCGTCGAGCCTCGTGCTGCCTTGCTTCAAGGATCTCGCGGTGCGCCGTCGAACTGCGGATGTCCTGCCGTAACCCTACGGCCTCACCGCGTCCCCCCGACACGGCGAGGCGGTCTGTCCCGTTCCCTCCGGTTGCGTCATGCTCTGTTCATGATCGATCGGCGAGCTGTGGCCGGCAGACTGTCCGGCGGACTGCTACGGACGGTCACCGGTGGACCACTGGTGGCCCATGCCCTGATCGCGGTCTGCGCCCTGGTCTTCGTGATCAGCCCGCTGTCCGGCTTCAACCCGGTCCCCGGAACCGCCGACGCCCTGCTGGCCGCCCAGGCCGGGTACTTCGAACGGTGGGGCGTGATCCCGAGCGAGCTGTGGGACGGCTCCGCACACGCCCTGCTCGCCCCGCTCACCGCCCTCTTCGTGCACGGCAGCTGGCTGCACCTGCTCGGCAACGTGCTCTTCCTGTACGTATTCGGGGCGATGACCGAGGAGCGCATGGGCCGGGTGGGGTTCACCTTCTTCTACGTCATCAGCGGCTATCTCGCCCTGGTCGCCTACGCGGCCGCCCACGCCACGTCCGACCAGACGCTGGTGGGCGCCTCGGGGGCGATCTCGGCAGTGCTCGGAGCGTTCCTGTACCTCTTCCCCAGGGCCCGGGTCACCAGCCTGTTCCCGTTCCTCTTCTTCCTGCCGCTGCGCTTCCCCGCCTGGATCGTGCTGGTCTTCTGGTTCGTCCTGCAGTGGCTGGCGGTCCAGGGCGCGGGCAGCGGGGGGCCGGGCGTGGCCTATCTGGCCCATGTGGTGGGCTTCGCCCTGGGCTTTCTCTACGCCTGGGGGCGTTACCGGCGTACGGATAGAGTGAAGGCACCAGCCACGGCCACCGAGGGAGAAAGCCAGCCGTGATCACCGCGATCGTGCTCATCAAAACCAGCGTGGACCGGATTCCCGAGATCGCCGAGGCCATCGCCGCGCTGGACAGCGTCAGCGAGGTCTTCTCGGTCACCGGTACGTACGACCTGATCGCCATGGTCCGGGTGGCCAAGCACGACGATCTGGCCGACGTCATCCCCGGCCGGATCAGCAAGATCCCCGGCGTCGAGGCCACCGACACGCATGTGGCGTTCCGTACCTACTCGCAGCACGACCTGGAGGCCGCCTTCGCCATCGGCCTCGACGCGTAGGCACACCCGCACGGCGTGACACTTCGGCGGGGGACGGGCTCGGCTGCCCGTCCCCCGCCGAAGTGCTGTGTGCCCGTCAGAGCTGCGCCGCACCCCGGTCCGGGACGCAGCGGCCGTCCTCGGTGCGGTACTTCCACTGGGCGCCCTTGCTCACCAGTTCCTTGACCGCGCGGACGAAACGCTCGATGTGCTCGTCCGGCGTACCGGCGCCGAAGCTCACCCGGATCGCGTTGAGCGAACGTTCCCCCGGCTCGGCCTCCGGCGCGCCGCACTCCCCGACCTCCTGCGGGTCGCTGCCCAACAGCGTGCGGACCAGCGGGTGGGCGCAGAACAGTCCGTCGCGGACCCCGATGCCGTACTCGGCGGAGAGGGCGGCGGCGAAGTGCGAGCTGTTCCAGCCCTCCACCACGAAGGAGATGACGCCGACCCGCGGGGCCTCGTCACCGAACAGCGAGAGCACCTTGACCTCGGGGACCCCTGCCAGGCCGGCCCGGACCGCACCCACGAGGTGCTGCTCCCGGGCGACCAGGTTGTCGAAGCCCGCCTCGGTGAGCGCCTTGCAGGCGGAGGCGATGGAGTACACCCCGATGACGTTGGGGGAACCGGCCTCGTGGCGGGCGGCGGTGGAGTGCCATTCGACGTCCACGCCGCCGTCGGTGCGACGGGCGACCTTGCGCGAGGCGCCGCCGCCCGCGAGGTAGGGCTCGGCCTGCTGCAGCCAGTCGGACCGGCCGGCGAGGACGCCCGAGCCGAAGGGCGCATACAGCTTGTGTCCGGAGAAGGCGACCCAGTCGACGTCCAGCTCGGCGATGTCGACGGGGTGGTGCGGGGCGAGCTGCGCGGCGTCCAGCACGATCCGGGCACCGTGCGCGTGCGCGGCGGCGGCCAGCTCCTTCACCGGCCACAGCTCGCCGGTGACATTGGAGGCGCCGGTGACGCAGACCAGCGCGGGGCCGTAGGGCTCGCGGTCGGCGAGAGCCCGCTCCAGCGTCTCGACGGCCTGGGCGGGGGTGCGCGGGGCGTTCAGGTAGGTCACCCGGGCGTCGCGCCACGGCAGCAGCGAGGCGTGGTGCTCGGTCTCGTACACGAAGACCTGGCAGTCGGCCGGGACGACCGCGGCCAGCAGGTTCAGCGAGTCGGTGGTCGAGCGGGTGAAGATCACCTGGTCGTCGGCGCGGCAGCCGAGGAACTCCGCGACGGTCGCGCGGCTGTTCTCGAAGAGGTCCGTGGAGAGCTGCGAGAGGTAACCGGCCCCGCGGTGGACGCTGCCGTAGTACGGGGCGTACGCGGCGACGTCGTCCCAGACGCGCTGGAGGGCGGGGGCGCTGGCGGCGTAGTCGAGAGCGGCGTAGGTGACCTCACCGCCCGTGACCAGCGGAACTGTCACATCCTTGCCCAGAACCGGCAGAGGGGCACAAAGCGACTGGTCGGCGGCAGCGGTGAAGACAGACATGGCGAACTCCCGTAAGAGGCAGGCGAATTGCATGCGCCGGCGGAAACGCGGCAGCGCAGCGGAGAAAAGAGGGGTGTGCGGAGGAGGGCCGACGGCCCTATCGCATTCGCGTGCTCACAAGAGACTCCCTAGGGACCAGGACCCCGGGGGTTGGCATTCACAGATGCCGAGGGGCCCGCGCTTGCCGCAGACCTCGCTGCCTACGGCCTGGTCTTCACCCGGGGCACCCCGCCACGGACGGAGGGTTGCCGGACAGCGGGCCGGGGCCGTAGTCGCTGTCACTCATGACCTGACCAGCATCCTGCCATACGCACGAAGACGCGCAAGGCGCAGTCCAGGATCCGGACTGCGCCCTGCGCCACATTTCCGCCTGTTTCAGGCGTTGCTGGCCGCCACCCAGCGCTCCAGCGCACGTGCCGCCGCCCCGGAGTCGATGGACTCGGCAGCCTTCGCCATCCCGGCCGCGAGCTGCTCGTTCAGCGTGCCGTCCGCCGCGTCCAGCGCCACCAGCGCCGCCGCCGAGTTGAGCAGCACGGCATCGCGCACCGGTCCCCGCTCGCCGCCCAGCACCCGGCGGGCCACATCGGCGTTGTACGAGGCGTCCGCACCGCGCAGGGCCTGCACGGGCACCAGTTCCAGACCGACGTCGCGCGGGTCGAACGCCTCCTCGCGCACCGCTCCGTCCCGGACCACCCAGACCCGCGAGGTCGCGGTCGTCGTCAGCTCGTCCAGACCGTCGTCGCCGCGGAAGACCAGCGCCGAATTGCCGCGCCCGGCCAGCACCCCGGCGACGATGGGCGCCATCTTCAGGTCGGCCACGCCGACGGCCTGCGAACGCACCCGGGCCGGGTTGGTGAGCGGCCCGAGGATGTTGAACGTCGTCGGCGCGCCGAGCTCCTTGCGGGCCCTGGAGACGTAGCGCAGGGCGGGGTGGAACTTCACCGCGAAGCAGAAGGTGATGCCTGCCTCCTCGGCGACCTCGACGACCCGCTGCGCGGAGAGGTCCAGGTTGACGCCGAGCTTCTCCAGCACATCGGAGGAACCGCTCGCCGACGAGGAGGCGCGGTTGCCGTGCTTGACGACCTTGGCGCCGGTGCCGGCGATGACGATCGCCGACATGGTGGAGATGTTGACCGTCTTGGCGAGGTCGCCGCCGGTGCCGACGATGTCGACCGTACGACCGGGTACGTGGATGGTGTTGGCGTGCTCGTACATCGCCCGTACCAGGCCGGACACCTCGTCGATCGTCTCGCCCTTGGCCCGCAGCGCCACCGCGAACCCGGCGATCTGCACATCGGTCGCCTCGCCGCTCATGATGCGGTCCATCGCCCACGCGGTGTCGTCGGCGGTGAGGTTCTCACCGCGCAGCAGGGGGTTCAGCATGCCGGGCCAGGAACGGTCCGCCACGCTGTCGCCGCCGATCGGGGTCACAACGTTCATGGTCCGCTCCTGGGTCCACAGCCGGTAAAAGGGATTGCCTCCACCCTATCGAGCGCCGTGGACGGCAAAGAGCCCCGTCCATCGAATGGACGGGGCTCCTGCTGTGGCGATCAGTTCAAGCGATCAGTGGTGACCGTGGCCGCTGGTGATCTCCTTGTACTCCTCGGCGGTGGGCTTGGCGATCTGGTTGTCCTCGCCGAAGTAGCCCTTGCTGAGCCGGGCCCGCAGCTTCTGCAGGACCGACACCTTGCGCTCGACACCGTTCTCGTCGACCGTCGGGCCGATCTCGACCGGCTTGTACTGCTCGTGCGCGGTGAGCGTGTGCAGCTGCTCGGGGCCGAGCGGCTCGTGGATCTCGACGAACTCACCGTGCGGCAGGCGCTTGATGATGCCGGACTCACGCCCGTGCAGCACCTTCTCCTTGTCGCGGCGCTGGAGGCCGAGGCAGATCCGCCGGGTGGCGATGAACGCGAGGACCGGGCCGACGAAGATGAAGATCCGGACGAACCAGGAGATGGCGTTCAGCGACAGGTGGAAGTGCGTGGCCCACAGGTCGTTACCACCGCCGATGAAGACGATGACGTACTCGGTGATCCAGGCGACACCGAAGGCCGTCCGGGTCGGGGCGTTGCGCGGGCGGTCCAGGATGTGGTGCTCGCGCTTGTCCCCGGTGACCCAGGATTCGACGAACGGGTAGACCGCGATGATCGCGAGCACCAGTCCGAAGGCCATCAGCGGGATGAACACACCCAGGACGAGCGTGTGGCCCCAGAGGTTGATCTCCCAGCCAGGCATCACTCGGATCAGACCCTCGGCGAAGCCCATGTACCAGTCGGGCTGGGCGCCGGTGGACACCTGGTCCGGGCGGTACGGGCCGATGGCCCAGATCGGGTTGATCGAGGCGATGGCCGCGATGACGGCGATGATGCCGAAGACCAGGAAGAAGAAACCGCCGGCCTTCGCCATGTACACCGGCAGCAGCGGCATGCCGACGACGTTCTTGTTGGTGCGGCCGGGACCCGCGAACTGCGTGTGCTTGTGGTAGAAGACCAGGATCAGGTGCGCCACCAGCAGACCGAGCATGATGCCCGGCAGCAGCAGGATGTGGATCGAGTAGAACCGGGCGACGAAGTCGTGACCGGGGAACTCTCCGCCGAACAGGAACATCGAGATGTACGTGCCGACGATCGGCATCGACAGGATCGCGCCCTGGGTGAAGCGGACACCCGTACCGGACAGCAGGTCGTCCGGGAGCGAGTAGCCGGTGAAGCCGGTGAACATGCCCAGCACGAACAGCAGGAAGCCGAACAGCCAGTTGATCTCACGCGGCTTGCGGAACGCACCCGTGAAGAAGACGCGCATCATGTGCACGAACATGCCGGCCAGGAAGATCAGCGCGGCCCAGTGGTGGATCTGCCGGACCAGCAGACCACCGCGGACGTCGAAGCTGATGTCCAGCGTCGAGGCGTAGGCCTCGGACATCCGGATGCCCTGCATCGGCTCGTACGAGCCGTGGTACACGACCTCGTTCATGCTCGGGTGGAAGAACAGCGTCAGGTACACACCCGTGATGATGATGATGATGAAGCTGTAGAGGGCGATCTCACCGAGCATGAAGGACCAGTGGTCCGGGAAGATCTTGCGCATGTTGGCCTTGGCCAGGGAGTAGATCCCGAGTCGGCCGTCCGCCCAGTCGGCCACCCGCTCACCGGCGGGCGCCTTGCGCTGTGTGTCGGTCGCAGTACTCATCCGCGCTCCCAGAATGCAGGACCGACGGGCTCATCGAAGTCACCGAGCGCCTCGAGGTTGCCCTCGCTGTTCACACCGATCCGCAGCTGCGGAAGGGCGTGACCGGCCGGACCGAAGATGACGCGGGCGCCGTCGGAGAGGTCGAAGGTGGACTGGTGGCACGGGCAGAGCACGTGGTGCGTCTGCTGCTCGTACAGGCTGATCGGGCAGCCGACGTGCGTGCAGATCTTGGAGAAGGCCACGATTCCCTCGTGGGCCCACTCGCGCTCGCGCTTGTCCTTGATGTTCTCCGGCTGGATGCGGATGATCATCAGCGCGGCCTTGGCGATCTGGTTCTGGAAGTCCTCCGCGTGCTCCGACAGGCCCTCGGGCATGGCGAAGGTCAGCGAACCGACGGCGACGTCCTCGGGACGCAGCGGCTCCATCGTGTTCATGTTGATGAGCTGCTTGCCCTTGGCCCACAGGGTGTTGCGGAGCTTCTTCTCCGGCAGCGGACCGAGGTCGCGCAGCAGCACCACACCGGAGAGCGGCACCAGGGCCAGCGCGCCGAACATGGTGTTGCGGATCAGCTTGCGCCGCCCGAACGCGGACTCCTCGGCACCTGCCGCGAAGTCCGCCAGGACCTTCGCCTTGACCTCGGGCTCGGCCTCGATGGCGTGCCGGTCGTCGGCGACCTCCACGTCGGACATCAGCGTGCGCGCCCAGTGGACGGCGCCGGCGCCGATCGCGAAGAGGGCCACGCCCAGGGTCAGACCCAGGGAGAAGTTGAGCGCGCTCACATGGCCGAAGGGCCAGATGTACACGATCTTGTCGACCGGGAAGATGACGTACGAGGCGATGAAGCCGATCGTCGCCAGCATGGACAGCGTGAACATGAACGCCACGGCGCGCTCGGAGCGCTTCGCGGCCCGTTCGTCGATGTCCTGGATGCGCGGCTTGTGGGCCGGCAGCCCCGGGTCGGCGAACGGGTCGTCCGCGACCTCTACTACCGCGCCGTGCGCGGTGTCCTGCTCAGCGGGCAGGTTCTCGTCTGGAATCTCTTGGCTACTCATGACTTCTTGGCCTTAGCGGTGTGGGCCGCGACCCAAATGGCAACTGCGATCAGTGCGCCGAGCCCGAAGATCCAGGCGAACAGCCCCTCGCTGACCGGCCCCAGGCCGCCCAGCTTCAGACCACCCGGGTTCTCCGACTGGGCGCTGTTGACGGTCTGGATGTACGCGATGATGTCCCGCTTCTGCTGCTCGGGCATCGTCGTGTCCGGGAAGGACGGCATGCTCTGCGGGCCGGTCTGCATGGCCTCGTAGATGTGCTTCGGGTCCACGCCTTCAAGGCTGGGCGCGTACTTGCCGTTCGTCAGCGCGCCGCCCTCACCGGTGAAGTTGTGGCACTGCGCGCAGTTGGTACGGAACAGGTCGCCACCCTTGGCGATGTCCGCACCGTCAGGGCTGACCTGGTTCTTGGTCGGAATGATCGGACCGGCGCCGAGCGACGCGACGTACGCCGCGAGCTGATCGATCTGCGCCTGGTTGTAGATGACCTTCTTCTTCGGCACCTGGGCGCCGGGCTGCTGCGCCGGCATACGGCCCGTACCGACCTGGAAGTCAACGGCGGCGGAGCCCACGCCGACCAGGCTCGGCCCGTCGGTGGTGCCCTGACCGCCGGTTCCGTGGCAGCTGGCGCAACCGACGGAGTACAGCTTCTTGCCCTCGTCGATGGCGAGGGACTGGGCGGTTTCGTCGGCCTGCGCCTTACTCGCGGGCGCAAACGCGGCGTACAGCCCCCCAGTGGCCGCCAGCGCGAGGAGTAGTACGACGACCGCCGCCAACGGATGGCGTCGTCGTGCGGAGAGCTTTTTCACGGATTACCCCGGTGTCAGGATCTTCTGCGTCGATGCTGGATGTGGTTCGGGTTCGAGCCCGGTTACTTGATCATGTAGATCGTGGCGAAGAGGCCGATCCATACGACATCGACGAAGTGCCAGTAATAGGACACGACGATGGCGGCGGTCGCCTGTTCGTGGGTGAACCTCTTGGCTGCGTATGTCCTGCCCAGAACGAGCAGGAAGGCGATGAGACCGCCTGTCACATGCAGACCGTGGAAGCCGGTGGTCAGGTAGAACACCGAGCCGTACGGGTCGGAGGACAGCGAGAGGCCGTCCTTCTTCACCAGCTCGGTGTACTCGAAGACCTGGCCTCCGATGAAGATCGCACCCATCACGAAAGTGATCACGAACCAGGCACGGAGCTTCTTCACATCGCCCCGCTCCGCGGCGAAGACGCCGAGCTGGCAGGTGAGTGAGGAGAGCACCAGGATCGTGGTGTTCGTCGCCGAGAACGGGAAGTTCAGGGCCGAAGCCATTTCCTTCCAGTGGTCCGGTCCCATCACCGATCGCAGGGTGAAGTACATCGCGAAGAGGGCCGCGAAGAACATCAGCTCGGAACTCAACCAGATGATGGTTCCGACGCTGGTGAGGTTCGGTCGATTGACCGAGGGGTGCGCGTGCCCGGTTTCTACTGTCGTTGCTGTCGCCACGACCGACATTATGTCGGTCGCTTATCCCGCCCTCACCCCGGGGGGTGCCGTTCGGTGTGTCAGGCGGGTGTGTCCTCCCCGAACGGCCCATGGATCCGCCGTCCCGGGCGGTGCTGACAGGACGTCGGGCGGAGTACGATCCGCGCATCGGTTCATGCCCGGAAAGCCCCGAAGACACAGATGTCACGGAGGAACAATGCAGCCGACCGCCACGGTCCTGGTCTACAGCGACGACGCCAACACCCGTGAGCAGGTGAGGCTGGCAGCCGGGCACAGGCCCGCGGCCGATGTGCCACCGGTGGAATTCCTGGAATGCGCCACCCTGCCCGCCGTGCTGGAGGCGCTGGACCGCGGCGGCATCGACGTCTGCGTGCTGGACGGCGAGACGGCGCCCGCGGGCGGCATGGGCGTCTGCCGGCAGATCAAGGACGAGATCTTCCACTGCCCGCCGGTACTGCTGCTGATCGGGCGCCCGCAGGACGCCTGGCTGGCCACCTGGAGCCGTGCGGACGCCGCGGTGACCCTGCCGGTCGAGCCGGTCGAGTTCGCGGACGCCCTGGCCGCCCTGCTGCGCAGCAGGGACTGCGTGAACGCCTGAGTCCCGCCGCGGTTTCGTCCGTGGTCCCACTGAGGGGCAGCGCACTCCCCGGTCCGGTCAGACCTCGGGACGCAGTCGCGCCGCCTGGAACGTGTCCGTACGGTCCGGCGTGGTGTTCTTCTGCAGGGCGCTGCCCTTCAGCCATTTGGCCCAGGACAGGTTCCAGTCCCCGTAGCCGTTGTCGAACGGCGTCATCGTCTCGCCCTGGCTGCCCACGACCGTGACGATGTCGCCCTGGCGCACCGTGTTGTAGAACCACTCGGCCTGGCCGGTGCTCATGCCCGTACAGCCGTGGCTCACGTTCGCGTACCCCTGCGAGCCGGTGGACCAGGGGGCCGCGTGCACGTACTCGCCGCTCCAGGTGACGCGCGTCGCGTAGTAGACCAGCAGGTCGTACGAGTCGGAGGAGCCCTCCGCGATGCCGATCGTCTCCCCGCGCATACGTACGTTGTACTCCTTGCCCAGCACGACCTTGACGCCGTTTCGGGTGGAGAAGCCGGGCTTGCCGGTCGTCACCGGAATGGTGTTGATCACTTTCCCGTTGCGCTTGACCGTCATCGAGTGCGCCGCGGCGTCCGTGACGGCCTCGATGCGGTCGCCCGTGGTGAGCCTCAGCGCCTTCGTGGGGGCGCCGTAGAGGGCGTCGGTGACCTTGACCCCGGCCAGGCCGCTGGTGACGTCGATGGTGGCCCTGGCGGGCCAGTAGTCCTTGGGGCGGTAGTGCAGGGTCTTGTCGTCGACCCAGTACCAGGAACCGGTCACGGCGGGTGTCGAGCGGACCCTGAGGGCGCGCTCGACGTTGGCCCTGGACGCCTTGTCCTTGATCGGAGCGCTGAGTTCCGCCGTGATGGGCTGTCCGACGCCGTAGGTGCCCGCCTGAGGGCCGAAGGCGACCTTCAGGAACTTCTTGGCGGAGGTGGTTCCGAAAGAGAGCGTACGGCCGCCCGGAGCGCCGTCGTCGTCCTCCGTGCTGACCCGCACGGTGTACCGGGTGCCGGCGGCGAGCGGGAGGGTGGAGTGCCACCGCTGCCCGTCGGCGTCGAGTTCGCCCGCGAGGTGGCGGCCCGTCGTGTCGACGGCCGACACGTCCGTGATCCGGCCGTCGTCGCCGTTGACGGTGACCTCCAGCGGCTTGCCGGGGTCGACCTTCCCGTCGCCGTCCGACGCGTTGGAGGAGATCTCGTCCACAGCGTCGTACGGCTTCTCCGCGAGCGGATGGCCGCCGGACCCGCCACAGGCGGTCACTCCTGCGACCAGGGTCACGACCAGCAGGGTGCAGCCCACTGCGGGGCGGATGCGCGGCGTGTGGTTCATGGACCCACGCTATGAAAGTTCATCCGTATCAGCGCGCGGTGTGACTGCGAACGGGGGACCCGTACTCCTCTCGGTGGAGAAGTGCGGGCCCCCCGTCAGGTGGAGCGGTGACGCGAGGTCACTGGGTGCGGTTCTCACCGCGGTAGTACTCGAAGACCCAGCCGAACAGACCGATCAGGATGACCGGGGCCGAGAAGTAGAGCAGCCACCAGCCGAAGATGACTCCCATGAAGGCGAGGGCACCGCCGACCGCCAGCGAGAGCGGCTGCCAGCTGTGCGGGGAGAAGAACCCCACCTCGCCGGCCTCGTCCGCGACATCGGCTTCCTTGTTGTCCTGCGCCAGGGCGTCGACCCGCCGGGCCGTGAAGGCCAGGTAGAAGCCGATCATGACGCTCAGCCCGAAGGCCAGGACGAGTGCGGTGGTACCGGCCGGCTCCTTCGACCACACGCCGTACGTGACGGCCATGGCGAGGATGAAGACGCTCAACCAGATGAACATCTTGCCCTGGATCTTCACTTGCCGGCCTCCTTGCCACCAGCGAGGGCCTTGTCATCCTCGAAGTGGTGCTCCAACTGCTCGAGCGCCGCGATCTCCGGGTGATGCAGGTCGAACGCCGGGGATTCGGAACGGATCCGCGGCAGGGTGAGGAAGTTGTGCCGCGGCGGCGGGCAGGAAGTCGCCCACTCCAGCGAACGGCCGTAGCCCCACGGGTCGTCGACCTCGATCTTCTTGCCGTACTTGGCGGTCTTCCACACGTTGTAGAAGAACGGCAGCATCGACAGGCCGAGCAGGAACGAGGAGATCGTCGAGATCGTGTTCAGCGCGGTGAAGCCGTCCGCGGCGAGGTAGTCCGCGTAACGACGCGGCATTCCCTCGGCACCGAGCCAGTGCTGCACCAGGAACGTGCCGTGGAAGCCCACGAACAGCGTCCAGAACGTGATCTTGCCGAGCCGCTCGTCCAGCATCTTGCCGGTGAACTTCGGCCACCAGAAGTGGAATCCGGAGAACATCGCGAAGACCACGGTGCCGAAGATGACGTAGTGGAAGTGCGCGACGACGAAGTACGAGTCCGACACGTGGAAGTCCATCGGGGGCGATGCCAGGATCACGCCGGTCAGACCACCGAAGGTGAAGGTGATCAGGAAGCCGACGGCCCAGAGCATCGGTGTCTCGAAGGACAACGACCCCTTCCACATCGTGCCGATCCAGTTGAAGAACTTCACACCGGTCGGTACCGCGATGAGGAAGGTCATGAACGAGAAGAACGGCAGCAGCACACCGCCCGTGACGTACATGTGGTGCGCCCACACGGTCACGGAGAGGCCCGCGATGGCGATCGTCGCGCTGATCAGGCCGATGTAGCCGAACATCGGCTTCCGGCTGAACACCGGAATCACTTCGGAAATGATTCCGAAGAATGGCAAGGCGATGATGTACACCTCTGGATGGCCGAAGAACCAGAAGAGGTGTTGCCAGAGCAATGCGCCGCCATTGGCCGCGTCGAAGACATGCGCCCCGAATTTACGGTCCGCCTCCAGCGCGAAGAGCGCGGCGGCGAGGACCGGGAAGGCCAGCAGGACCAGCACACCGGTCAGCAGGACGTTCCAGACGAAGATCGGCATGCGGAACATCGTCATGCCGGGAGCGCGCATGCAGATGATCGTGGTGATGAAGTTGACCGAACCGAGGATCGTGCCGAAGCCGGAGAAGGCCAGACCCATGATCCACATGTCGGCGCCGACACCCGGCGACCGGACCGCGTCCGAGAGCGGGGAGTAGGCGAACCAGCCGAAGTCCGCAGCACCCTGCGGGGTGAGGAAGCCGGCCACCGCGATGATCGAACCGAAGAGGTACAGCCAGTACGCGAACATGTTCAGCCGCGGGAACGCCACGTCGGGCGCGCCGATCTGCAGCGGCATGATCCAGTTCGCGAATCCGGCGAACAGCGGCGTCGCGAACATCAGCAGCATGATCGTGCCGTGCATCGTGAACGCCTGGTTGAACTGCTCGTTCGACATGATCTGCGTGCCGGGACGGGCCAGTTCGGCGCGCATGAAGAGCGCCATCAGACCGCCGATGCAGAAGAACGCGAACGATGTGACCAGGTACATCGTGCCGATCGTCTTGTGGTCAGTGGTGGTCAGCCACTTGATGACGACGTTTCCCGGCTGCTTCCGCCGGACCGGCAGCTCGTCCTCGTACGAGTCGTCTGCTGCCGCGGCACCCTGAGGTTCGTTGAGGATGCTCACAGTTTGTTCGTCTCCGCATTCCTGGCCGGGTCAGTCTGCTCGATGCCGGCCGGCACGTAGCCCGTCTGGCCCTTCTTCGCCAGCTCCTCGAGGTGCGCCTGGTAGCGCTCCGGGGAGACGACCTTGACGTTGAAGAGCATCCGGGAGTGGTCGGCGCCGCAGAGCTCGGCGCACTTGCCCATGAAGGTGCCCTCCTGGTTGGGAGTCACCTCGAAGGCGTTGGTGTGGCCCGGAAAAACGTCCTGCTTCATGAGGAACGGCACCACCCAGAAGGAGTGGATGACGTCACGCGAAGTCAGAACGAAGCGGACCTTCTCGCCCTTCGGCAGCCACAGGGTCGGACCCGGGTTGCCGTTCTGCGGGTTCCGCGTTCCCGGGATGCCGAAGTCGTAGACGCCTTCCGCACCCTTGGGGAAGTCCTTCTGGAACCGGTTGGGGATGGCGTCGAGCTCCTTGGGGATCTCGTTGCCCGTGGCGGTCGAGCCGTCCACGTTCTCGATGTAGTTGAAGCCCCAGCTCCACTGATAGCCGACCACGTTGATGGTGTGGGCGGGCTTCGGAGAGAGCGAAAGGATCTTCGATTCATCGCGCGCGGTGAAGTAGAACAACACCGAGACGATGATCAGAGGGACCACGGTGTACAGCGCCTCGATGGGCATGTTGTACCTGGTCTGCGGAGGAACCTCGACCTTGGTGCGGCTGCGCCGGTGGAAGATGACGCTCCACAGGATCAGGCCCCAGACCAGCACGCCCGTGGCGAGCGCTGCCGCCCACGAGCCCTGCCAGAGGGAAAGGATCCGTGGTGCCTCTTCTGTTACCGGCGTGGGCATACCAAGGCGGGGGAAGTCCTTGTATGTGCAACCGGTTGCGGTCGCCAGGATCAGGCCCGCAGTCAGCACCTGCGGCAGCTTCCGCCGCATCGGGCGCCGCGACGAGCGGTCGGAGCCGTTGGGACTCACGTAGCGCCTTCCCGAGAGTCTCGCCCGCGCGGTCGGCGCGGCCGTCTTTCTGGTCGGTCGCCGCCCTGACGCGGGCAGGGGTTTGGATGTTTATGCGGACCAAACCCTACTGGACGCTATTTGGGGTCGCGCGGGGAGGGTGCCCAACGCGCCGCCCGACTCCCCGAAGGGGTGGAATACGGGCCTCCGAGCGCGATCTGACGCCCCCTCTCCCGACCCCTCGCGGGCGGCCCGTCCCCGGGTCCGGGCCCGGCTCGGGCTAGCGTGGCCGCGTGCCCTACTTCGACACCGCATCCTCCGCTCCCCTGCACCCCGTCGCACGTCAGGCGCTGCTTGCCGCGCTGGACGAGGGCTGGGCCGACCCTGCCAGGCTCTACCGCGAGGGACGGCGCGCCCGGCTGCTGCTGGACGCCGCCCGGGAGGCCGCCGCCGAGGCCGTCGGATGCCGTCCGGACGAGCTCACATTCACTCCTTCGGGGACCCGGGCGGTGCACGCGGGGATTTCCGGGGCTCTCGCAGGACGTCGGCGGGTCGGCCGCCATCTGGTCGTCTCCTCGGTCGAACACTCGTCGGTGCTCCATTCGGCGGCCGCCCATGAGGCGCAGGGCGGGTCGGTCTCCGAGGTCCCGGTGGACCGGTCGGGGGCGGTGAGCACGGCGGCGTTCGCGGACGCGCTGCGCGAGGACACCGCGCTGGCCTGTCTGCAGTCCGCCAATCACGAGGTCGGCACCGAGCAGCCGGTGGCCGGGGTCGCGGAGGTCTGCCGGGCGGCGGGGGTGCCGCTGCTGGTGGACGCCGCGCAGTCGCTGGGCCGGGAGCCGGTGCCGGACGGCTGGTCGCTGCTGGTGGGCAGCGCCCACAAATGGGGCGGGCCCTCCGGCGTCGGGCTGCTGGCGGTGCGCAAGGGGGTGCGGTTCGCCGCTCAAGGACCGGCCGACGAGCGGGAGTCGGGACGGGCGGCGGGTTTCGAGAACATTCCGGCGATCGTCGCCGCGGCGGCGTCGCTGCGCGCCGTGCGGGCCGAGGCCGCGGCCGAGTCCGTACGGCTGCGGGCCCTGGTGGACCGCATCAGGGCCACGGTGGCGGAGGTGGTGCCCGATGTGGAGGTGGTCGGCGACCCGGTGCGGCGGCTGCCGCATCTGGTGACCTTCTCCTGTCTCTATGTCGACGGGGAGACACTGCTGCACGAGCTGGACCGGGCGGGGTTCTCCGTGTCGTCCGGCTCATCCTGCACCAGCAGCACGCTGACGCCGAGCCATGTGCTCAGGGCCATGGGAGTGCTGTCGGAGGGGAACGTACGGGTGTCGCTGCCGAACGGCACCGCCGGGGAGGACGTCGACCGCTTCCTGGACGTGCTGCCCCGGGTGGTGGCGGAGGTACGGCAGAGGCTGGGCGCGCCCGCTGCGGTGCCCCCCTCCCCCGCCCCGGCCGCGTCCCTGGTGATCGACGCGCTCGGGAAGCGGTGCCCGATCCCGGTGATCGAGCTCGCAAAGGTGATCGGGGAGGTACCGCCGGGCGGGACGGTGACCGTGCTCTCCGACGACGAGGCGGCACGCCTGGACATCCCGGCCTGGTGCGCCATGCGCGAGCAGGAGTACGTGGGCGAGGAGCCGGCGGACCGCGGCTCGGCCTATGTGGTCCGCCGGCTCGTCTGAGCCCGTCCGCCGGATCAGCCCAGGTGCGTGCGGACCTCGGCGGCGGCCTCGTCGCCGTACGCCTTGGTGAAGCGGTCCATGAAGTGGGTGCGGCGCAGGGTGTACTCCTGGGTGCCGACCGTCTCGATGACCAGGGTGGCCAGCATGCAGCCGACCTGGGCGGCGCGCTCCAGGCCGACGCCCCAGGCGAGACCGGAGAGGAAACCGGCCCGGAAGGCGTCGCCCACGCCGGTCGGGTCGGCCTTGATCTCCTCCTCCGGGCAGCCGACCTCGATCGGCTCCTGGCCGGCGCGCTCGATGCGCACGCCACGGGCGCCGAGGGTGGTGACCCGGTGGCCGACCTTGGCCAGGATCTCCTCGTCGGTCCAGCCGGTCTTGGACTCGATGAGCCCCTTCTCGTACTCGTTGGAGAAGAGGTACGTGGCGCCGTCCAGGAGGATCCGGATCTCGTCGCCGTCCATCCGCGCGATCTGCTGCGAGAAGTCCGCGGCGAACGGGATGCCGCGGGAGCGGCACTCCTCGGTGTGGCGGAGCATCCCCTCGGGGTCGTCGGCGCCGATCGAGACCAGGTCGAGGCCGCCGACCCGGTCGGCGACGGCCTTCAGCTCGATGAGCCGGGCCTCGCTCATCGCACCGGTGTAGAAGGAACCGATCTGGTTGTGGTCGGCATCCGTCGTGCAGACGAAGCGGGCGGTGTGCAGGACCTCGGAGATCCGGACCGACCCGGTGTCGACGCCGTGGCGGTCGAGCCAGGCGCGGTACTCGTCGAAGTCGGAGCCGGCGGCACCGACCAGGATCGGCTCCGTGCCCAGCAGGCCCATGCCGAAGCAGATGTTGGCGGCGACACCGCCCCGGCGCACATCGAGGTTGTCGACCAGGAAGGAGAGCGAGACCGTGTGCAGCTGATCCGCGACCAGCTGGTCGGCGAAACGGCCGGGGAAGGTCATGAGGTGATCGGTGGCGATGGAGCCGGTGACTGCGATTCGCACGGGGAGACTGCTCCTGCGGAGATCGGGGGGAACGGGTGACTGTGTTCCCGGGGCGGCGTGACAGTTCACGCTACCGGTTCCCCGGACCTGCCCTGAAGGGGGAAAAACTACCCGATAGTAGGGCTTTCTTCCTGTGGCCTGCGGTGCCTACGGTGCGGTTATGTCGAACCACATCGCCACGCGCGAGTCCGAGATCAGCCTGGCCGAGCTGCGCGGTGACTGCGCGCGGATGGCTCCGCACTGGGTGGCCCACCCGAAGTCTGCCCCCGTTCCGGTCGCGCCGTCCCGGATTCACGGGGTCACCGTGCCCGCCGCCTCCGCCCGGCTGATCGACGCCATGTCCGACTACGGCGACTGAGAGGCGCCGAAGACCGGTACCGATCGCGCCTGACGCCCCGCGCGGGAAACCTGCGGGAACCGTGCGCGCCGCTGCCCCGTCCCATCGTTGTCCCCGATCCGGGGGCGGACGACAGGCCGGGCGACGGCATGTGACGGCAATGCAGGCGAAGGAGCGATCCGGTGAGCACCGAGCGACCCGACAACGACGTGACCGGCCCCCGGCGGCGTTCGCCGCTCGCCGTGGCCTCGGTGGCGGCAGCCGTACTGCTGGCCGGTGGCGGTGGCGCGTACTGGGCGGCTACCGCGGCCGACGGCGACGGCAGGTCCGGCGGCAGCGCGGACGCCGACGGGCGGCGCACCCCGCCCCCGCTGGCCCTGGGCGGGCACGCGGGCACTCCGACGGCGCCCGGGAGTCCCGGAGGCCCCCCACGGGGCATCGCGCCGGGCGAGCCCGATCCGAACGGCGGCCGGGTGGTCTACCGCGCGTCCGGCAAGCTGCCCGAGGGGCCGCGCACGGCCGCCGTGCAGCGCGCGGAGGGGACCGTCTCCGCGGCCGAGGTGGCCCGGCTGGCGAAGGCGCTGGGGCTGGCGGGCACGCCGCAGGCGGAGGAGACGTACTGGAAGGTGGGGTCCGACGGGGACGGTTCGGGCCCGGTCCTGCGGGTGGAGAAGCAGGCTCCGGGCACCTGGAGCTTCACCCGGTACGGCTCCGGCGGTACGGACAACTGCCGGAAAGTGACGGTCTGTTCGGGCGAGCAGCCGACTCCGGGCGGCGGCTCCCCGGTGAGCGAGAGCGCCGCCAGGGCTGCCGCGACACCGGTGCTGAAGGCGGCGGGCCAGGACGACGCCGCGCTGGACACCCGCCAACTCATGGGTTCGGTACGGGTGGTGAACGCCGACCCGAAGGTGGACGGCCTTCCCACATACGGCTGGTCGACCGGGATCCAGGTGGGCCCGGACGGTGAAGTGGTCGGCGGCAGCGGGCAGTTGAAGGGCCTGGCGAAGGGCGACAGCTATCCGGTGATCGGCGCGGCCGAGGCACTGGAGCAGCTGAACGGTTCGGCGCCCGGCACGGGTGCGCGCGCGGACATCGGCGGATGCGCCGCCCCCGTACCACTGGACGAAGGCCGAAAGACGCCGAAGGCCCACTGCGGGGCGCGGACCGGGGCGGAGCGGCCGACGACGACCGTGACGGTCGAGAAGGCGGTGTTCGGCCTGGCGACGCAGTACGTGGCGGGCAAGCAGACGCTCGTACCGTCCTGGCTGTTCTCGGTGCGGCCGGCCGCCGGCGGCCTGGGCACCACGGTGTCGCAGGTCGCCGTGGCCCCGTCGTACCTGGCGAAGGACGCACCCGCGACGACCGCCCCCGTACCGGCCCCGACGCCTTCCCCGGGGAGCGCGGAGAAGTCCCGGCAGTCGCTGTCGTACAGCGCCGACGGGCGGACCCTTTCGGTGACGTTCTGGGGCGGGGTGTGCAGTACGTACACCGCGAGCGCGACCGAGAGCCCGGACCGGGTGACCGTGAGGGTGACGGAGTCGAAGCAGCCCGGGAAGAAGGTCTGCATCATGATCGCCAAGGAGCTGACCCGGAAGGTGACGCTCGACACGCCGCTCGACGGCCGGAGGGTGGTCGACGCGGTGTCGGGCGCCGACGTGCCCCGCGGCTGAGCGCCGGACCCTCGGACACGACGACGGCGGCGGTCCCGGAATCCGGGGCCGCCGCCGTTGTGCCGTTCCGCGCGACGCCCTCGGGCGTGCGCGCCGCCTTCAGGACTCAGCTGAAGGAGTCACCGCAGGCGCAGGAGCCCGTGGCGTTGGGGTTGTCGATCGTGAAGCCCTGCTTCTCGATGGTGTCGACGAAGTCGATGGAGGCGCCGCCCAGGTACGGAGCGCTCATCCGGTCGGTGACGACCTTGACGCCGTCGAAGTCCTTCACGACGTCACCGTCGAGCGAACGCTCGTCGAAGAAGAGCTGGTAGCGCAGGCCCGAGCAGCCGCCGGGCTGGACGGCGACGCGCAGCGCCAGGTCGTCACGGCCTTCCTGCTCCAGCAGGCCCTTGACCTTGGCTGCGGCGGCGTCGGACAGGAGGATGCCGTCGCTCACGGTGGTGGTCTCGTCCGATACGGACATCTGCTTCTCTCCCGGGTTGTACGGAGACTGCTTGCCGACGTTGCAACCGTCGGGACCGCGGATTCATTCCGGGCCGAGCGCTTGCCTGTTCCAATCATGCTCGCACACCGGTCGGCCGGGGGGATGCGTCACATCGACACTATGGCCATCGTCAAAGTGACGTGAACCGGATATGATAGATAGCGTCAATTAGACGAAAAGGCTTTCGCAGAAGCTTTCAGCAGAGAAGAAAGGGTGCGTGACGTGACCACGGCCCACCCCGTCCAGGATCTCGACGTCCAGCCGACGCCCCTCGCCCTGCTCCTGCTCGGCCGTGAGGCCGACCCGAGGAGCGAGCGCGGCGTCGAGTGCCCCGGCGACCTGCCATCCCCGTCCGACCCGGACCTGGTGGAGCGTGCCCGTGCGGCCAAGGCGAAGCTCGGGGACAAGGTGTTCGTCCTCGGCCACCACTACCAGCGCGACGAGGTCATCCAGTTCGCCGATGTCACCGGCGACTCGTTCAAGCTCGCCCGGGACGCGGCCGCGCGGCCGGAGGCCGAGTACATCGTCTTCTGCGGCGTGCACTTCATGGCCGAGTCCGCGGACATCCTGACCACCGAGGACCAGAAGGTCGTGCTGCCGGACCTGGCGGCGGGCTGCTCCATGGCCGACATGGCCACCGCCGAGCAGGTCGCCGAGTGCTGGGACGTGCTGACCGAGGCCGGGGTCGCCGAGCAGGTCGTACCCGTCTCGTACATGAACTCCTCCGCCGACATCAAGGCCTTCACCGGGCGGCACGGCGGCACGATCTGCACCTCGTCCAACGCGAAGCGGGCGCTGGAGTGGGCCTTCGAGCAGGGGGAGCCCTCGGCAGCCAAGGTCCTCTTCCTGCCCGACCAGCACCTGGGCCGGAACACCGCGGTCCGGGACATGGGGATGTCGCTGGAGGACTGCGTCCTCTACAACCCGCACAAGCCGGGCGGCGGCCTGACCGCCGAGGAACTGCGCAACGCGAAGATGATCCTGTGGCGCGGGCACTGCTCGGTGCACGGCCGCTTCTCGGTGGAGTCCGTCAATGACGTCCGCGAGCGGATACCGGGCGTCAACGTCCTGGTGCACCCCGAGTGCAAGCACGAGGTCGTGGCGGCGGCGGACTACGTCGGCTCGACGGAGTACATCATCAAGGCCCTGGAGGCGGCCCCGGCCGGCTCGAAGTGGGCGATCGGCACCGAGCTGAACCTGGTGCGCCGCCTGGCGAACCGGTTCGCGGCCGAGGACAAGGAGATCGTCTTCCTCGACAAGACGGTCTGCTTCTGCTCGACGATGAACCGCATCGACCTGCCGCATCTGGTGTGGGCGCTGGAGTCGCTGGCCGAGGGCAACCTGGTCAACCGGATCGAGGTCGACCCGGAGACGGAGAAGTACGCCAAGCTCGCGCTGGAGCGGATGCTGGCGCTGCCGTAGGAACCCCGGCATACAGGAAGGCCCCGGTTACCTCGGTGCCGGGGTCTTCCGCTCGCGTACGGGCACAAAACGCCCCCAAGGGCCGCTTTCCTCCATATGGCACTCGAACAGCCCTCTCCGTAATTACGCTGCTTCATCCACGGCAGCAGCGCACATTCACGGGGCACGGCGCCACATGACGTCTCGCACGTCTCGATGTCGAGCAGAGCGTCTTCCTGCTGGACTGTCCCGATCCCCAGGCCTCGATCGGCGTACGCGGGCTCGTGGCCTTCCTCGATGGGGACTCCGCGCCGGACAGCGGCGGCGCGGACCCCGTGACCGTACGGGCCCGGCGGGCGCTTCGCGCCTTCCGCGACATCGACGCCGTACGCACCGCGTGGGAAGAAGAGACCTTCGCCCCCGCACCGGCCTGGCTCGCCCTGTCACCGGAGACGCTGGACCTCGTCAGTTCCTGGATGTTCGCGGCCAACTGGCCCCAGCCACGCGATGTCTGGTCCCGTAATGCGGAAGTGCTCAAGCGCGAGGAGACAGCGACAGCCCTCGAAGAACTGGCACTCCTGGACCCCCGCACCGCATAACAGCACGCCGCGCTCCGCGAGGCCGTCCTCGCCCACGGCGTGACCGCCGCCTACGATCCGCTGATCCTCGCGGAACAGATGGCGGAGTGGGTGGACTGCGCCACCTGGGCGGAGTCACGGGCCTTCCTCCAGGAGCACCCCCGCATCCTCCAGGCCCAGCCCTCCGAGGCCACCCCGCTCGCGCACGTCGCCCTCCTCGATGTCACCCGCACCGAAGGACTGGACGCCGCGTACCGCCTCGTCGAGGACCGCGACGCCCTCCAGGCGTACGTGGAAAGGGCGTTGGCGGCCGGGGACGGCAACGCGCTGCTGCACGCGGCAGCCGTCGAGGGGCAGGTCTTCGACGACAGGCTGTCCTCCCTCACCCACGCCCAGGCGGGCATGGTGCTCGACGGAGCCGTCGAGGGTGTCGAACCGGACGAGCTGGCCACGCTCCTCCCCGCGCACCCGAGGAGACCCGTGCCCGGCTGCTGAGGGAGATCCTCGCCCTCAGCGTCCGGCACGCCCACCCGCACGGCGAGACGTGGCTCCGGATCGTCCAGGCTCTCAGCGGGGCCGCCCGACGCTGACCGCCCGGCCTCCTCAGCCTGCGTTCCCGCCGCTCGCCAACCGCCCGCCCCGGCTCTCCGCGATCCGCAGGGTGTCCCCCAGCGACTCGGCGAGCCGGGTGCCCGCGAACCGTAGCTCCTGCTCCCCCACCACGGTCTCCGCCAACAGCTCCCGGGCCTGATCCAGTACGTACTCGGCCGAGGCGATCATGTCGGCCTCCAGTTCGTCGGCCATCCGGGAGAGGCGGCTGTCCGGGTCCGCCGCGCTCAGCCAGCACGGGCCGCCGCGCTCGTTGGTCCACGGGAGCAATCGCAGGGCCCGGCCCTGTCCGTCGAACATCATGTCGGTCGCTACCTCCGGAGCAGGCCCTCTGGCGCACCGCACGAGAGGGTGGTTACGGTGTGTGCCGCAATCGTCGCCCTGAGGAATCTCGACCCAACAGGGCGCCGCTGTCCCGGCCTTGGGAACGGGACACACGAAAGGCACGCACCGTGACGTTCAAGCCCCAGCCGCTCACCCCTTATCTGTCCGCCCGCCACTACTTCGGCTCCGAGCAGCGCCGCCACCGCGAGCGGGCGGGCCTGTCGCTCGTGCAGCTCGCGGGCATCGTGAACTCCAGCAAGAGCACGCTGGCCCGGATCGAGACGGCCGACCTGATGCCGCCGCCGGACATTCCCAGCAGGCTGGACATGGCCTTCGGGACGGATGACCACTTCCACGGGCTCTACGAGCTCGCCCGGCGCGAGATCCACCCCGACCAGTACCAGCGGTACATGGACTTCGAGTTCCGGTCCGAGGTGATAGAGCAGTACGGCGCGCAGGCACTGCCGGGGCTGTTCCAGATCGAGGAGTACGCGCGGGGGTTGCTCAGCTGCCAGGAGGATCTGAGCGCCGAACAGGTCGATGAACGCGTTGCCGCGCGCATGTCGCGGCAGGAGCGGCAGCGTTCGGAGAATCCGCCGCTCCGGTGGGCGATCGTCGACGAGGCCGTGCTGCGTCGGCAAGTAGGCAGTCCGGCCTGCATGCGTGAGCAACTGGCTTCGCTGCTGGAGCAGGTGGATACTCCGAACAGTAAAGTTCAGGTGATGCCGTTCAGTGCGGGGCCGCACTCGCTGCTGGGTGGCGCGCTGACTCTGCTGGCCCTGCCCGACGGCACTTCGGTGGCGTACGAGGAGGGCATTCAGGCCGGTCATCTCTACGAGGATCCGGCCGCGGTGAAGAAGTGGCGGCGGCAGTACGAGGTACTGCGCGCCAACTCCCTCTCCTTGGCCGAGTCGGCGGAACTGATCCGGACCGCGATGGAGGGCTACCGACCATGACCCACTCCCCCGAGCTGAGCACCGCCCACTGGCGCCGCAGCAGCTACAGCAACACCAACGGGGGCGAATGCGTCGAGATCAGCGACGACTTCCCCGGCATCGTCCCCGTACGCGACAGCAAGAACCCCGCCGGTCCGGCGCTCGTCGTCCAGGCCGCGGCCTGGGGCGCGTTCGTCTCCTCCCTCAAGTAGCAGCGCTCAAGCAGCAGCAGCGCTCAAGCAGCAAGCGGAAACCCGAAGGGGCCTGTCCCACACGCTCGTGTGGGACAGGCCCCTCGTCATGCCAGGCGGGTCAGGCCTTCGCGGGCTCCGGCTCCTCGGAGGGGGTCTCCGCGGACTCGGCCGGCGCCTCGACGCCCGCCTTCTTCGCCCGCTTGAGCGCCTTCTTCTTCGCGCGGCGTTCCTTGAAGAGCTCCACCATCGTGTACAGCGTCGGCACCAGGAGCAGAGTCAGCAGCGTCGAGGTGACCAGGCCGCCGATCACGACCACCGCGAGCGGCTGCGAGATGAAGCCGCCCTCGCCGGTGACGCCGAGCGCCATCGGGAGCAGGGCGAAGATCGTCGCGAGTGCCGTCATCAGGATCGGGCGGAGCCGGTGGCGGCCGCCCTCGATGACCGCTTCGCCGACGCCCATGCCCTGGGTCCGGTACTGGTTGATCAGGTCGATCAGCACGATCGCGTTCGTGACCACGATGCCGATCAGCATCAGCATGCCGATCATCGCCGGGACACCCATCGGGGTGCCGGTGATGACGAGCAGGCCGATCGCGCCGGTCGCCGCGAACGGGATGGAGACCAGCAGGATCAGCGGCTGGATGAGCGACCGGAAGGTCGCGACCAGCAGCATGAAGACGATCGCGATGGCCGCGAGCATGGCCAGGCCCAGCTTCACGAACGCGTCGTCCTGGTCCTGGGAGACACCGCCGATGGTGGCGGTGGCGCCGTCCGGGAGCTTCAGTGCGTTGATCTTCGTCTGAAGCGCGGTGCTGACCGCACCGGTGTTGTCACCGGTGGGCTTGGCGGTGACGGTCGCGGCGCGCTGGCCGTCGATCCGGGTCATCGAGACCGGTCCGGGGACCAGTTCGACGTCGGCGATCTGTCCGAGCTTCACCGGGCCGAGGGGGAGGTTCTTCAGCTCGGCCATCGTGGTGGCCGGGTGGGCGGACCTGATGACGACGTCCCGCTCGGTGTCGTCCATGATCGCCTTGCCGGACGGGGTGCCGCGCACCGCTCCGGCGACGGCCGCGCCGAGCGTGGTCTGGTTGTATCCGGCCTCCGCGGCCTTGGCGTTGGCCGTGACCGAGATCCGCGGGATGCTCTGCGCGAGGTCGCTCTGGACGTCGGTGACGTCCTTGAGCTTGGCCACCTCGGCCCGTACCTCTTCGGACGCCTTCCTCAGCACGTCCGCGTCGGCGGCCTTGACCACGACGCTGAGGTCCTGGCTGCCGAAGCCGTCGCCCGCGGAGATGGTGGTGTCACCGATGCCGTCGAGCTTGCCGAGCGCCGCGTCGATGCGCTTCTGCGTGGCGTCGAAGTCGCCCGAGTCCTTCAGGGTGACCTGGTACGAGGCCTGGTTGGAGCCGGTGCCGCCGCCGAAGGCCGCCATGAAGCCGGACGAGCCGACGGTGACCTGGTAGTCCTTGACGCCCTTGTCGTCGGCGAGGAGCTTCTCGACCTTCTTGGACGCCTCGTCGGCGGCCGCCAGGCTGGTGCCGGGGGCCAGCTCCTGCTTGATGGAGAGGACTTCCTGCTCGCCCTGGTCGAAGAAGTTGGTCTTCAGCAGCGGGGCCATGCCGAAGGTGCCGAAGAGCACGGCGACGGCGATGACGATGCTGGTGATACGGCGTCGGGTGGCGAAGCGCAGCACCCGGCCATAGAGCAGCTGGAGCCGGCTGCGGGCTTCCTTCTCCTCGGCCTTGCGACGGGCCTCGTCCGGGTTCTCCGCGGCGCCCTTCGGGGCGCGCAGGAACCAGTACGACAGAACGGGGACGACGGTCAGCGAGACCAGCAGGGACGCCAGCAGGGCCGCGGTGACGGTCAGCGAGAAGGAGCCGAAGAGCTCGCCGACCATGCCGCCGACGAGACCGATCGGCAGGAAGACGGCGACCGTGGTGAGGGTCGAGGAGGTGACCGCGCCGGCCACTTCCTTCACCGCGGTGATGATCGCCGACTGACGCTCCTCGCCGTAGCCGAGGTGACGCTTGATGTTCTCCAGGACCACGATCGAGTCGTCGACGACGCGGCCGATCGCGATGGTCAGCGCGCCCAGCGTGAGCATGTTGAGCGAGAGGTCACGGGTCCAGAGCACGATCAGCGCGAGGACCACGGAGAGCGGGATGGAGACCGCGGTGACCAGGGTCGAGCGCAGCGACGCGAGGAAGACCAGGATCACGATGACGGCGAAGAGCAGACCGAGCGCGCCCTCGGTGGTCAGACCGGAGATCGCCTTGGAGACGGCGGGGCCCTGGTCCGAGACGACGGTCAGTTCGGCGCCGGCGCCGAGGTCCTTGCGGAGGTCGGGGAGCTTGTCCTTGACCGCGTCCGAGATGGCGACGGCGCTGCCGTCCTTGTCCATCGTGGCCATCACGGCGAGGCTCGGCTTGCCGTTCGTACGGGTGATGGAGACCGCGGTGGACGGCTCCTGCTTCACCGTGGCGATGTCACCGACGCGGACCGGCGTGCCGGGCTTGCCCGTTGCCGGGTCCTGACCGGTGACCCGCAGGTCCTTGATCTGCTTCAGGGAGGTGAAGGCGCCGCCGACCTGGACGGTGCGGCTCTTGCCCGACTCGGAGAAGGATCCGGCGGGAACGGTCGCGCCGCCCGCCTGGAGCGCCTGGGAGAGCGTCGTGGCGTTCAGACCGGCGGCGGCGAGCTTCTTGTCGTCGGGGGTGATGGAGACCTGGAGGTCCTGCACACCGTCGATCGAGACCTGGCCGACGCCGCTGATGTCTTCCAGGGCGGGGACGACCGTGCGGTCCAGCTGGTCGGCGAGCGCCTGCTGGTCCTTGTCGGAGGTGACGGCGAGGACGACGGCCGGGATGTCGTCGGTCGAGCCGGCGATGACCTGCGGGTCGACGTCGTCGGGCAGCTGGGCGCGGGCGCGGTTCACCGCCTGCTGGATGTCGGCGACGAGCTGCTTGGTGCCCTCGCTGCCGAAGTCGAAGGACGCCATGATGACGGCGCTGCCCTCGCTGGCGGTCGAGGTGATGCCGGTGACGCCGTCGACGGCCTTGATGGAACTCTCGAGCGGCTCGACGACCTGCTTCTCGACCACATCGGGGGACGCTCCCTGATAGGGGGCGATCACCGACACCATCGGGAGTTCGATGGTGGGCAGCAGCTGCTGCTTGAGCTGCGGGATCGCGATCGCTCCGAATACGAGCGCGACGATCGAGATCAGTCCGATCAGGGCCCGTTGCGCGAGGCTGAATCTGGACAGCCAGGACATGGGTGGGTCTCTCTTCTGTGGCTTACGCGGCAGGTGGGCGGGTCACTCGGGGACAGACCCGGCCCAGATACACGATGTCCTACGGGCAAGGGCGAAAGCGTCGGCCCCAGGTCGCTTTCTTATGCCGCGCATACCGCAGGTGGAGTACGCCGTATCTCCACCCGTCACTCCACCCTGGGGCGCACCAGGCCGGATTCGTAGGCAGTTACCACCAATTGGGCCCGGTCCCTGGCGCCCAGTTTCGCCATCGCCCGGTTCACATGGGTCTTGACGGTGAGCGGGCTGACGACGAGCCGTTCGGCGATCTCGTCGTTGGAGTGGCCCCCGGCGACCAGGACGAGCACCTCGCGCTCACGGCCGGTGAGCGCGGCGAGCCGCTCGGAGTACTCCGCGGCGCTCGGCCCGTCGCCCTCCGAACTGCCGCCCTGCGCGAGGAAGGTGGCGATCAGGCCCTTGGTCGCGGCCGGTGAGAGCAGCGCCTCGCCGCCCGCGGCGATGCGGATGGCGTTGAGCAGTTCCTCCGGTTCCGCCCCTTTGCCGAGGAAGCCGGACGCCCCGGCCCGCAGCGACTGCACCACGTACTCGTCCACCTCGAAGGTGGTGAGCATGACGACCCGTACGTCGGCCAGTTCCGGATCGGCGCTGATCATGCGGGTCGCGGTGAGTCCGTCCGTACCGGGCATCCGGATGTCCATCAGCACCACGTCGGCGCGGGTCGAGCGGGCGAGCTCCACGGCCTGCGCGCCGTCCGCCGCCTCGCCGACCACCTCCATGTCGGCCTCCGAGTCGACCAGCACCCGGAACGCGCTGCGCAGCAGCGCCTGGTCGTCGACGAGCAGCACCTTGATGGGCGGCGTCATGCGTCTTCCCCCGTCCGGCCCGCCGCGCCCGGCTTCCCGGACTCCGCCGTGCGGGCCTCGACGGGCAGGATCGCATGTACCCGGAATCCGCCGCCGTAGCGGGGCCCTGCGGTGAGGGTGCCGCCGAGCGCGGTGACGCGTTCGCGCATCCCGAGCAGGCCGTGACCACCGCCGTCGCCGTCGCAGCCCCCGCCGGAGCCGTTGTCGATCACCGTGATCTCGGCCGTGGACCCGACCCGTACGACGCTCACCTCGGCCTTCGCCCCGGGGCCCGCGTGCTTGCGGACATTGGTCAGCGCCTCCTGGATGACCCGGTACGCGGCCAGGTCTACGGCCGCGGGCAGCGGGGGCCGCCGGTCGGTGCAGGCCACCTCGACGGGGAGCCCGGCCCGGCGGACGGTGTCGACCAGGGCGTCGAGGACGGCGAGCCCGGGGGCGGGTTCGGTCGGCGCCGCCGGGTCGCCGGACTGGCGCAACAGCCCGACGGTGGCGCGCAGTTCGTCGAGCGCGGAGCGGCTGGCCTCCCGGACGTGGGCCAGCGCCTCCTTGGCCTGGTCGGGGCGCCTGTCCATGACGTGGGCGGCCACCCCGGCCTGCACGTTGACCAGGGCGATGTGGTGGGCGACGACATCGTGGAGATCGCGGGCGATCCGCAGCCGCTCCTCGGCGACCCGCCGCCGGGCCTCCTCGTCGCGGGTGCGTTCGGCCCGTTCGGCCCGTTCCCTGATCGCGTCGACGAAGGCGCGCCTGGAGCGGACGGCGTCCCCCGCGGCGCCGGCCAGGCCGGTCCAGGCGAAGACACCGAAGTTCTCCTGGCTGTACCAGGGCGCCGGGCCGAAGAGCATCGCCGCGGCCGTCAGCGCGGCCACCGTCAGCAGACCGACCCGCCAGGTGGTGGGCCGGTCGGTGCGGGCGGCGACGGTGAACAGCGCGATGACGGTGCTCATGACCACGGGCGCGGGCGGATCGGACCCCACCACCAGCTCGATGACCGTCAGCCCGGCGGTGACCGCGAGCACCGCCAGGGGATTGCGCCGCCGCCAGATGAGCGCCACGGCACCGGACACCATCAGCAGCAGGCTGCTCACCGCGGGCGCGCGGGTGCCGAAGGTGCGCCCCTCCCCCGCACCCGAATGGGCGAACGACCCGATGAGCATGGCCATCAGCACGGTCAGGGCCAGCGCGGCGTCCAGCGCGAGGGGATGGTCGCGCAGCCAGTGCCGGACGCGCAGGACCCCGGTTCCGAGGGTGGTCACGTCAAGCTACGTTACGGCGTGTCGCGCGGGAATCGGACCGGGTCCCGCGCGGAGCACACCGGAGAACGGCGGGCCGGGCCCCGCGAGCCCTGTGCGATCCGAACGGAAGGCCCTGGCACGGCCGTGCCCCGTGTCCGGCGGACCGGACACGGGGCACGGGTTCGTGCGGGTGCTGGAGAGACGACCGGCGTCAGCCGGGAATCAGACCGTCGTCGCGGAGCATGGCGCGCACCTCTTCGAGGGTCGCGTCGGACGACGGCAGGATCAGCTCGGACGGCTCCAGGGAGTCGTCCGGCAACGCTGTACCGAGCTCGCGCACCCTGGCCAGGAGCGCGTGGAGAGTGGCACGGAAGCCGGGTCCGTCACCGCTCTCCATCTCGGCGAGCAGTTCGTCGTCGAGCCCGTCGAGCTCGGCGAGATGACTATCGGCCAGTGCGACCTGGCCCTCCCCCATGATCCGTACGATCATGACGCCGCCTCAACTCTTGTCGAACCTGTGCGGGGACTGCGACGACTGCTGCTGGGCGGCATCCTGCGGGCCGCCCTCGATCGCCTGCTGCGGGGTGGAGCCGCCGGCCAGCTCGGCCTTCATGCGCTGCAGCTCCAGCTCCACATCCGTACCACCGGAGATCCGGTCCAGCTCGGCGGCGATGTCGTCCTTGGCCGTACCGGTCGGGTCGTCCAGGGCTCCGGAAGCGAGCAGCTCGTCGATCGCGCCGGCTCGGGCCTGCAGCTGCTGGGTCTTGTCCTCGGCCCGCTGGATCGCCAGGCCGACATCGCCCATCTCCTCGGAGATCCCGGAGAAGGCCTCGCCGATCCGGGTCTGCGCCTGGGCGGCGGTGTAGGTGGCCTTGATGGTCTCCTTCTTCGTGCGGAAGGCATCGACCTTGGCCTGCAGCCGCTGAGCCGCGAGAGTGAGCTTCTCCTCCTCGCCCTGCAGCGTGGTGTGCTGCGTCTCCAGGTCGGTGACCTGCTGCTGGAGTGCGGCGCGCCGGGACAGCGCCTCGCGGGCCAGGTCCTCGCGGCCGAGCGCGAGTGCCTTGCGGCCCTGGTCCTCCAGCTTGGACGACTGTCCCTGCAGCTGGTTCAGCTGCAGCTCCAGCCGCTTGCGCGAGGTCGCCACATCGGCGACACCGCGACGTACCTTCTGAAGCAGTTCGAGCTGCTTCTGGTACGAGTAATCGAGGGTCTCGCGCGGATCCTCGGCCCGGTCAAGGGCCTTGTTTGCCTTCGCGCGGAAGATCATCCCCATACGCTTCATGACACCGCTCATGGGCTTCGCGCGCCCCCTTCTGACGGACTGAGCTCCAGCACTCCAACAGAACCCACAGTACGGGCCCTGCCTCTATTACCGCACTGTTCGAGCACGGATGTGCTCCTACCCAAGGACGACTGCACCAGGTCACCACTCCGGCCCAAGGAGTAGGCGGAGGTCAGGGAGACCCGGTGCCGCCGAACGTACCGGACGGGCCGGTACACCAGCGAGGACGCGGGCCGTTGCCGGATCGTTCCCGACCGGCCTGGGGTCGGGGCGATCGAACCCGTACCCTTGGGCCTTGTGTTCCGTAGCCGTTCGAAGGAAGAGAAGGCGCCCACCGGCAAGGTGACGGCGGACCTCTCCACGCAGCCCCGCGACCCGCAGGCCCCCAAAGGTCGCCCCACCCCCAAGCGCAGCGATGCCCAGTCGCAGCGCCGTCGCGCCTCCAGTGGCGCGCCGCTCGACCGCAAGGAGGCCATGAAGCGGCAGCGCGAAGCGCGCCGTGTGGACATGGCCAAGCAGCGTGAGGCGCTCGCCAGTGGCGACGAGCGCTATCTGCCGGCTCGCGACAAGGGCCCGGTGCGGCGCTTCGTCCGCGACTACGTGGACTCGCGTTTCTGCATCGCGGAGTTCTTCCTGCCGCTCGCCGTGATCATTCTGATCCTCAGCGTGATCCAGGTGCAGAACATCCAGAACATCTCGCTGCTGCTCTGGCTCATCGTGATCGTGCTGATCGTGATCGACTCGATCGGTCTCGCGTTCCGCCTGAAGAAGCAGCTCAACGCGCGCTTCCCCGATACGCCCAAGCGTGGCGCGGTCGCCTACGGCCTGATGCGCACGCTTCAGATGCGTCGCCTCCGGCTGCCGAAGCCGCAGGTCAAGCGGGGAGAGCGACCCTGAGTACGCACGTCTCCGGCTCGACCGGCGGTCCGTCCGCCGGTCGGCCGGACGATGCCGTTCCCGTCGCCGGATTCTCCGGAGCCTCCTCGGTGTGGCTGAAGGGGCTCGGCGGGCTGCGCAACACCGTCCGCCAGGAGCTGGTGGCCCGGCAGCTCGACGAGCAGATAGCGGCGCGCTTCCCGGTCGGACAGCGGCTGCGCGTGCTCGACGTGGGCATGGGCCAGGGCACCCAGGCGCTCCGCCTGGCGCGGGCCGGTCACACGGTGACCGGCCTGGAGTCCGATGCCGAGATGCTGCGGGTGGCCAAGGAGGCGCTCGGCAGTGAACCCGCGGGCATCCGCGAGCGGGTCCGGCTGATCGAGGGCAACGGCCTGGACACCGGGGTGCACTTCCTGCCCGGCAGCTTCGACGTGGTGCTCTGTCACGGCGTGCTGATGTACGTCCGGGAGCCGGACGCGATGCTGGCGGGCCTGGCCCGGATGCTGGCCCCGGGCGGACTGCTGTCGCTGCTCGTACGGAACGCGGACGCGTTGGCGATGCGCCCCGGGACCGCCGGGGACTGGAGCGCGACGCTGACCGCCTTCGACACGGACACGTACACCAACCGGCTGGGCCTCACGGTGCGGGCCGACCGGCTGGACGCCCTGACGTCCACGCTCGCCGGGATCGCGGCGCCCCTGCACGCCTGGTACGGGGTACGCGTCTTCACGGACAACGTGAGCAACGACGTGGAGCTGCCGGCCGCCGCCGAACTGGAGCAGGTGCTGGCCGCGGAGGACCGTGCCGGGCGGACGGATCCCTACCGCCGGGTGGCCGCACTGCTGCATCTGTGCGGAGTGCGGGGCTGAGCGGACGCGGGAGCGGGTCGCCGGGACAGTCCGGCGACGCGCCCCGCCCGGCCGAACCCGACAGGCCGAGAGCGGCGCAAAAAGCAATAATCCGGACATGGATGCATCCCACTCCCGCGGCCGTGCCCGCCGGCTGCTGCCCCTGATCGCAAGTGTCTGTGCGCTCGCCCTGGTGAGCGGCTGCTCGGACGCGGCCTCCGAATCGCCGACGGCCGAACCCAGCAGGTCGGCCTCCGCCACCCGGACCGCCGGTGACCTGCAGAGCGACTACCAGACCGTGATCAAGAACGTGCTGCCGTCCGTGGTGCAGATCGAGGCCTCCGAGAGCCTGGGCTCCGGCATCGTCTACGACACCAAGGGCCATATCGTCACCAACGCCCATGTGGTCGGCAACAGCAAGACGTTCAAGGTCACCGTCGCCACCGGCGAGAAGGTGAAGGGCGCCAAGCTGGTGGCCACCTATCCGGAACAGGATCTGGCCGTCATCAAGCTCGACAGCGTGCCGGCCGGGCTGAAACCCGCGACGTTCGGCAACTCGGAGAAGGTCGAGGTGGGGCAGATCGTCCTGGCGATGGGCTCGCCGCTCGGGCTGTCCTCCAGCGTCACCCAGGGCATCGTCTCGGCGCTCGGCCGGACCGTCAGCGAGAGCCGAGCGGGCGGCGGCACCGGCGCGACGATCGCGAACATGGTGCAGACCTCGGCCGCGATCAACCCGGGCAACAGCGGGGGCGCGCTGGTCAATCTGGACAGCGAGGTGATCGGCATCCCGACCCTGGCGGCGACGGACCCGGAGCTGGGCAACAGCGCGGCGCCGGGGATCGGATTCGCGATCCCGGTGTCGATGGTGAAGACGGTCGCCGATCAGATCATCAAGAGCGGCAAGGTCACCGACTCGGGCCGGGCGGCCCTGAACATCACCGGACGCACGGTCGTCGACGACAACTACCAGCCGATCGGGGTGGCACTGGTCAGCGTGACCAAGGACGGCGCCGCGGAGAAGGCGGGGCTGCGGGCCGGTGACATCATCACCGGGATCGACGGTCAGCCGGTCCCGACGATCACCGCCCTGTCGGAGGCGCTGGCCTCGGACAAACCGGGCCAGAAGGTCGAGGTGACCTATCTGCGCAACGGTGCGGAGCAGAAGGCGAAGGTCACCCTGGGCGAGATCTGAAACACGCCCTGGCGTCCTCGCGTCGCGCGGGGCGCCGCCGTACGGGCCTGTCTCCCTGCCCGTACGGCGGGGGCCCGTACGGCGGGGCCCCGCCGTACGGGGCGGATCAGCCCTGGTCCGCCTGGAGGCTCATGGGACCGTAGATCTTCGTCGAGTCGTCGAAGAGCGTCACCTGGTCCGCCCCGCCGTCGAGGAGTTCCTTCCAGTACTCACCGATCCAGGACTCCGCGTCGCCCTGGGTGGTGAATTCCTCCGGCTGCAGGGCCGGCTCCGTCTCCGTACCGTCGGACTTCTCGAACCGCCACGTCCACGCCATGTCCGCCTCCTGGGTCACTTTGCTGCCCGCAGCCTAGTGCCTGAGTCCGGTGCGGGGACCGGGCCCGCACCCGTCCGGACGCCCCCAAGTCGCGCACCGCTTGCCCGGACGCGGGAGGATCGGAAGCGTGGAACTGACTCTGCTCGGCACCGGAGCCCCCGACGGGCTGCCGCGGCCCGAATGTCCCTGCGCGGCCTGCGCCGCCGCCCGCGGGGCGCGCTCGCGGGCGTCGACCGCGCTGCTGGTCGACGACGCGCTGCTGCTCGACCTGACTCCGGGGGCCGTGTTCGCCGCGGCCCGTGCGGGGCACTCGCTCACCGGGGTACGGCAGGTGCTGCTCACCCATCCGCACGACGGGCCCGCCGTGGAGCTGCCCGCGGGGCTGCCCCCGGCGGGACGGGTGCCGGACGGGCGGGTGCTGACGCTGATCAGCGGGCACCGGGTGCGGGCGGTGCCGATGGACGCTCCGGGGACGGGGTACGAGGTCACGGGACCGGAGGGCTCGCGGCTGCTGTACATGCCACCGGGGGCCGCCCCCGCCGGTCTCGCGGACCGGATCGCGGAGCCGTACGACATGGTGGTCGGCGATGTGGTGGGGCGGCCGGACGCGGTGGCAAGGCTGCGGGCCGTGGCGGCGATCGGCCCGGCCACCGAGGTCGTGGCCGTCCATCTGGACCATGACGCGCCGCCCGGCGCCGAGCTGGACCGGCGGCTCGCGGCGGCCGGCGCGCGGGCCGTGCCGGACGGCACGACGCTGGTGGTGGGCGAGTACCGCACGGCCCCGGAGGTGCCGCGGCGCACGCTGGTGACGGGCGGGGCCAGGTCGGGCAAGTCGGTGGAGGCCGAGCGGCGCCTGGAGACGTTCCCCGAGGTGGTGTACGTGGCGACCGGTGGCGGCAGGGAGGGGGACGCCGAGTGGGCGGCCCGGATCGGCCTGCACCGGGAGCGCAGACCGGCCGCCTGGCGCACCGAGGAGACCTGTGAGCTGGTGGAGCTGCTGGAGTCGGACGGGCCTCCGCTGCTGATCGACTGCCTGTCGCTGTGGCTGACCGACGCGATGGACCGGGTGGCGGCCTGGGACGACGCGGCATGGGCGGGCGGCGGCGAGGGCGCCCTGCGGGAGCGGACCGCCGAGCTGGTCGCGGCGGTGCGCGGAACGCGTCGTACGGTCGTCGCCGTCACCAACGAGACCGGCTCGGGCGTGGTGCCCGCGACCGCTGCCGGGCGGCGCTTCCGGGACGAGCTGGGCCGGCTGAACGCCGCGTTCGCCGACGAGTGCGAACAGGTGCTGCTGGTGGTGGCCGGGCAGGTACTGACCCTGCGCGGCTGACCGGAGGCAGGGCAAAGATGGGCACGGAAGCAACAGGAGGAGCGGGCATGGCACGTGTGCAACCGATGCTGAGCGGGGTTCCGGAGACCCTGCTGTGGACGCTCTACAACCGGGCGTACGAGGCCGGCCGGCCCTATCCGGTGCTGGACGATCCGGTGGCGCTGCGGCTGCTGGAGGATCTGGACTACCCCTTCGAGGAGCGGTTCGGGCGGCCGAATCCGTTCCACTCGCAAGCCCAGGGACTGCGCTCGCGCTGCTTCGACCTGGCCGTGCAGGAGTATCTCGCCGACCGGCCGCGGGCCACCGTGGTCGCGCTCGGCGACGGTCTGGAGACCGGCTTCTGGCGGGTCGACAACGGCCTGCTGAACTGGCTGAGCGTGGATCTGCCGGAGGTCGCCGAGCTGCGCCGGACGCTGCTGCCCGGCTCGGACCGGCTGCGCACGCTGTCGCGGTCGGCGACCGATCTCTCCTGGCTGGACGAGATCGACGACCCGCAAGGCCGCGGCGTCGTCGTCACGACCCAGGGGCTGCTGATGTATCTGCGCCCCGCGGAGGTCCGGGAGATCCTGGCGGCCTGCGCCGAACGGCTGCCCGGCGGTGTCCTGGTCCTGGACACGATGGCGCGCTGGCTCGCCAGGGGCACGGTGGCCGGCACGTCGAAGGTCGGCGCCATGACCATTCCGCCGATGCGCTGGGCCATGAATCCCGGCGAGCGGCCCAAGCTGCGCGGTGCGCATCCGGCGATCACCGAGGTGCGCGCGCTGCGGCTGCCGCGGGGGCGGGGCGCGATGGGCGAGCTGATCCGGATCCAGTCGCTGCTCCCGGGGCTGCGGACCCTGACGCCCGCGATGACGCAGCTGCGGTTCGGCGGAAGAACCTCGCACTGACCGGGCGTCAGAAATGCGGCGGGTACTGTTCCGCAGTGAGCCCGCCGCCGGGCTCACCGGCCCACTCGACGCATCGACCCGCGAGGCAGACCCCCGTGAATCTGGACGACTTCTCCGACCTGATCGAACGCCCCGACGGCGGCGTACGGCGCGACGCCGAGGAACGCCGGGAGCGCGTGATCGTTCCCGTCGGCTCCCTCGGCCGCCTGGACGAGCTGGGCGAATGGCTCTCGGCCGCGCAGCAGTCCGTACCGGTCAAGGCGATCGAGCAGCCGCGCGTGGTGCTCTTCGCCGGTGATCACGGGGTGGCCGAGCTGGGTGTCTCCGGGCGCGCGGCCGGGACCGCCCACGAGCTGGTGCGGGCCACGCTGGACGGCGCGACACCGCTCGCGGTGCTGGCCCGGCAGTTCTCCGTGCCGGTCCGGATCGTCGACGCCGGCCTGGACTGCGATCCGGAACTGCTGCCCGAGTCGGTGGTACGTCATCGGGTGCGGCGCGGCAGCGGCCGGATCGACATCGAGGACGCGCTGACGGCCGAGGAGGCCGAGCAGGCGGTACGGCTCGGCATGGCCATCGCCGACGAGGAGGCCGATTCGGGCACCGATCTGGTGGTGCTCGGCGATCTGAGCGTGGGCGGGACGACGGCCGCGGCCACGCTGATCGCGGCGCTGTGCGGTACGGACGCCTCGGTGGTCACCGGGCGCGGCGGCGCGGGGATCGACGATCTGGCGTGGATGCGCAAGTGTGCGGCGATCCGGGACGCGCTGCGGCGGGCCCGGCCGGTCCTCGGTGATCAGCTGGAGCTGCTGGCCACGGTGGGCGGTGCGGATCTTTCGGCGACGACCGGGTTCCTGCTCCAGTGCGCGGTGCGCAGGCTGCCGGTGATCCTGGACGGCGTGGTCTCCGCGGCCTGTGCGCTGGTGGGTCAGCGGGCGGCCTTCCGGGCGCCGGACTGGTGGCTGGCGGGTCAGGCGAGCGGCGAGCCGGCGCAGGCCAAGGCACTGGACCGAATGGCGCTCAACCCATTGCTGGACCACGGCGTCATCGTGGGGGAAGGAAGCGGGGCATTGCTCGCACTCCCGCTTGTCCGGGCCGCTGCCGCACTGGCGGCCGAGCTGCCCGAACGCGACCCCGTCGCCGAGGAGAAGGACGGCGCCGACGAGGGAGCCGAGGCAGGCGCCGCCTACGGCGACGCGACCTGAGGCTCACGGACCGGCGGTGCTGCGGCCGTTGAACACCGGCCGCAGCGCAGTCCCTCATGCAGTGCGATGCACCATATGATCGCTTTTCATGGGAGAGGTCCGATTGTCCACCGAGGAATCCGGGCGGGACAGCGTCCGGTCACCGAGCACCGTCCGGTCACGGCGCAGCGCGGCATCCGCCATCTGGTACCTGCGCGTCGTGTCGTTCATCAATTTCCTGAGCGCCGTCTGGGTCACTCTCGGCAATGATCTGCGCCGCCACAACACCGAGAACTACTTCACTCCCTATCTGCTCACCGCGGGCTTCTCCTCCGGGGTGGTCGCGCTCTTCCTGGCAGTCACCATGCGCCGCCGCAAGCGGGCCGCCTGGATCGTGAACATGGTGGTGAGCGGCTTGCTGCTGCTGCTCTTCGCCCTGGTGATCGGGTTCCCGGAGGTCCGGCGGTATCCGCAGAACTGGATCTCGCTTGCGCTGACCGCCGCCTTCGTCCTGGCCCTGATCCTCGGGCGGCGCGAGTTCTACGCGAAGGGTGACCGGTCCAACCCGAAGCTGGCCGCCGTCGTCGCGGTCGGCGGGCTGCTGGTCACCTCGCTGATCGCCGCGGGCCTGGTCACCCTCACCAACACCGCACCCCACGGCTACCGCGCGCCCTTCCTGGACCGCTGGCGCTACGGGGCGCTGAGGCTGGTCTCGGTCGCCGACAACGACGCCACCTTCCCCGGGATCACCACCCCGGGCTGGGTCAACGTCACCATCAACGTGCTCTCCACGCTGCTGCTGATCGCCGTCGTGTACGCGGCGTTCCGGGCCCGCCGGGCCGTCGACCCGATCACTCCCGAGGACGAGGCCCGGCTCCGGGCGCTGCTGGAGAAGCACGGCGAACGCGACTCGCTCGGCTACTTCTCGCTCCGCCGGGAGAAGAGCGTCATCTGGTCCCCCACCGGGAAGGCCGCCGTCACCTACCGGGTGGTGGGTGGGGTCTCGCTCGCCTCCGGTGACCCCATCGGTGACCCGGAGGCCTGGCCCGGGGCGATCGATCCGTGGCTGGTCGAGGCCCGCGAGCACGGCTGGATCCCGGCGGTGATGGGGGTGAGCGAGGAGGGCGGCACCGTCTACGCGCGGCACGGCCTGGACGCCCTGGAGCTGGGCGACGAAGCGATCGTGGAGACCGCCGAGTTCACCCTGGAGGGGCGGGCGATGCGGACCGTCCGCCAGGCGTACAACCGGGTCGGGCGCGCCGGGTACGACGTGACCGTCCGCCGCCATGCGGACATCCCCGAGGAGGAGATGGCCGAACTGGTGCGGCGCGCCGACGACTGGCGCGACGGGGCGACCGAACGCGGCTTCTCGATGGCGCTCGGCCGGCTCGGTGATCCGGCCGACGGGCAGTGCGTGATGCTCGAATGCCGTGACGCCCCGACCGAGGAGGGCGGCGCGCGGGGCGAGTTGCGCGCCGTACTGAGCTTCGTCCCGTGGGGGCCGAACGGCCTCTCGCTGGACCTGATGCGCCGTGACCGGGACGCCGAGAACGGGCTGATGGAGTTCATGGTCATCGAGCTCCTCCAGCGCGCCGAGGAGATCGGGATCACCCAGGTCTCACTGAACTTCGCGATGTTCAGGTCCGTCTTCGAGCGGGGTTCGCGACTCGGTGCCGGACCGGTGCTGAGGCTGTGGCGTTCGATGCTCAGTTTCTTCTCGCGCTGGTGGCAGATCGAATCGCTGTACCGCGCCAACGCGAAGTACCGACCGATCTGGGAGCCACGTTTCATGCTGTTCGAGAAGAGCTCGGACCTGCTGCGCATCGGCGTCGCGGCGGGTCGCGCCGAAGGGTTCCTGGAGGCGCCCGGTCTGCCCAAGTGGCTGCACCGCTCGCACCTCGGGACCGATGGATGAGACCCGTGCGCGCGCTGTGCGGGGCAGCTCGCCACGAGTGGGGTCCGCTGCTGAGGACCGTACGCGGAATGCTCGCCGTCGCACGGCTGCGGGCGATTCCGATGACGGTCGCCGCGGTCTGCCTGACGGCGCTGCTCCAGGTGGTGCAGAACCAGTCGTGGGGCTTCGGGGTGGTGCACGGCCTCGGGGCGGTGCGGGCCGAGGACCCGTTATGGGCGGCCCTGCTGCGTACGCCGTTGTCGCTGTTCGTGCCGGCACTGGATCTGCCGGTCTGGGGAGCGCTGGTGCAGATCCTGATGGTGTTCGGGACCGCCGAGATCTGCCTGGGCCGGTGGCGCACGCTACTGATCGCGTACGTGGCGACGCTGGCCGGGACGCTGTACGCGCGGATCGGTGTCGCGCTCGGCCCGGACGTGCTGTTCGGACTGCCGGTCTCGGACGCCCGGGTCGTCGACACCGGCCCGTCCGCGGCGGTGGTCGGCCTCGCCGTCTATGTCTGCTACGTCTACCGGGCCCGCTTCACCGGGGCGCTGGTGATCGCGGCGATGGTGGTCGAGGTGGTCCTGAAGAACAATCTGGCGGGCAAGGAGCATCTGGTGGCGATCGGCGCGATCCTCGTGCTGTGCGTCCGCACGACCCGTCGACACCAACGCCAGGTTCAGGTCTTGCGTCCGGGGAGCGGCACCCGGTCCGGTGCGCCGCCGATCAGATCCTGAAATCTGCGCCGCGGGCCCGCCCAGCGCACATCGTGGTGGTAGGCGCGCAGCAGCGACCGGGCGCGGGCCCGGTGACGGTTGCGATAGAAGCGCTTCGCCCACATCGACGTCGGCCGGGCCAGCCGGATCGCCCCGATCAGCGCGACGAACGGGACGAGCGTGCCGACGACCGCGAGCCGCGCCTTGCCCTTGAAGAGGGCGATCAGCACGAAGCAGAAGTTGACGACCAGGGTCAGGATCACGCCGAGTCTGCCCTGCTGCTCGTCGCTGCTCAGCTCGTTCACGCCGAGCGGTGAGAATCCGGCCAGCACCAGCAGCACCAGCGCCGCGGTGAGGACCACCACCTCCACGCTCTGGCGGCCCTGCTCGGTCCAGTACACGTCGTCGAGATGGAGGATCAGGGCGAATTCGTCCAGTACCAGCCCCGCGCCCGTGCCGAAGACCACGGCGCAGATCCCCGCGGTGACGCCCTGCCGTCCGCTGGCGACCGCGCCGAAGCCGCCGACGACGCTCAGCACGACGCCGGGGACCACGTGGTGGATGTGCATTCCGCCGGGTGTGATGTTGCGGAACGGGCCCTTGCCCGCCCGGATCATCCGGGTGATGACCCGGGTGATCGCGAAGGTGAGCACGAAGGCGGCCAGGGCGAGGAGCAGCGGCAGCTTTCCCGGCTCGACGATGTTCTGATCGAACCAGTGACCCATGCCACCCACTCCCGATAAGCCGCTTCTGTCATGGTCTGTTGCGTTCCGAGCAATCTATCCGCCGGGCGTACCGATTAGCCTGCGCGCCGTGACCTCCCTGAACAGCCACGGCATCCGTTTCGCCTTCGGCACCCTGACCGTGTTCCCCGTCCGCGTCACCCGCTGGGACCGCGAGACCGCCCGCGCCGGGATGCTGTGCGCACCGCTCGCCGGCCTCGTCGTGGGCCTGCTCGCGGCGGTGCCCGGCGGCCTGTTGCTGCTGCTCGGCTCGGGGCCGCTGCTCGCCGCGGTCGCCTCGGCCGCCGTTCCCGCCGTGCTGACCCGGGGTCTGCATCTGGACGGTCTCGCGGACACCGCCGACGGCCTGGGCAGCGGCAAGCCCGCCGACGACGCCCTGCGGATCATGAAGCAGTCGGACATTGGGCCATTCGGTGTGATCACCCTGCTGTTCGTGCTGCTGGCCCAGGTCGCGGCGCTCCATCAGCTGTACGGGCAGGGCTGGGCGTACGGCGCGGTGGGGGCGGCCGTCGCCGCGGTCACCGCCCGGCTCGCGCTCACCCTGGCTTCCCGCCGGGGCGTACCGCCGGCCCGCCCGGAGGGGCTGGGCGCTGCGGTGGCGGGCACGGTCACGGTCCGGGGCGCGGTGGCGGTCGGGGCCGTGGTGGTCGCGGGCTGCGCGGGGGCGGGTGCGCTCCTCGGCGGCTACGGGGCGCTGCGCCACGCGCTGGCCGCGGTGGCCGCGCTCGGTGTCGCCCAGCTCCTGCTGCGGCACTGCGTGCGGCGCTTCGGCGGGGTGACGGGCGATGTCTTCGGCGCGCTGGCGGAGACCGCGGCGACGACGGCCCTGGTGGTCCTGACGTTCGGTCAGGCGCCGGTCCTCTAGGCGCGGGCCTTCGGGCACTCCTGGCGCCACACGCCCAGTTCGTACTTCTTCAGCAGCGAGCTGAGCCCCAGCCGCCGCGACCCGGCGCAGAACCGGCTGACGGGCAGCTCGTACTCGACGTGGAAGACGGCCTTGCCCGCCTTCACGAACGGGGTGAGCTTCCCGCACTCCTCGTACTGCGCGCACTGCTCGTTGACCGCGAAGTCGAAGTCCGGCTCCAGCTCCGGGATCTGCCCGAGGTCGTTCTTCAGGCCGACGGCGAGCCCGTGGCGGTGGGCGATCCGGGCGATGAGCCGGTTGTAGCGCAACTGGTCGGCGGCGGTCAGCGGGAAGCCGGTGCGGTTGCGGTAGCCGTCCATGTTGTCGGGCTCCACCGCGTCGAAGCCCTTCTCCGCGCACATCTCGATCCGCCGCTCCATCAGCGGTTCGAGGACGTCCGTGCGACGGATGTCGAGCCAGTACTCCCCCTCCCAGCCGTTGCCCTTGCCCCGTACCGACGCGGGGAACTTCCCGGCGTCCGGGCGGAAGTCCTCCCAGGCGCCGGTGGAGAGGTAGCAGATCACCTTGCGGCCCCGGCGGTGCAGATCGTCGACCGCCGAGGCCTGGTGGTCGAAGCCGTCGATGTCGTACACCGGGACGTCCACCGTCGGGTCCAGCCGGCCCGAGAGCTGCCACTGCCAGCCGATGCCCGGCTCCGGCCGCCAGCGGCCCTTCCCGGAGGGTTCCGGCGCCGACGTGCAGCCGGTCAGCAGGGTCAGCAGAATCAGTACGGCGGCGGGCAGCGACCGGCCGCTTCCCGTCCCACGTGCGGCCCCACGGGCGTGCATGGTTCTCCCCTGTCGTTCCGGCACCGCCAACGACCCTACGTCCACGACCGGTTCCCGCTCCACGGGCCCCGGACCGGACGCCCGGGACCGCGGCCGGGGCTCCACATCGGGCCACGGACGGCCCGCCGCCGTGATCCCGCAGCAATGGCGCGCGTAGGCTCATTCCCGGCGCATTGCGGCGGCGTCTACGATGCGCCGGGCACGGTCGGCCCACCCCTCGACCGACAACGAACTCAACGGAAGCGAGATTTCACCACCGTGACTGCTCTCACTCTCAGCACTGCCGGTGCGGCGACGCTGCGCGCCGACGCACTCGTCGTCGGCGTCGCCAAGGGCGCTGGGTCCAAGTCCGGGGACCTGGTCCTCGCACCGGGCGCCGAGGCCGTGGACAAGGCGTTCGACGGAAAGCTCGCCTCCGTCCTGAAGGCCCTGGGCGCCGCGGGTGCCGAGGGCGAGGTGACCAAGCTCCCCGCACCCGACGGCCTCAAGGTCCCGGTCGTCATCGCGGTCGGGCTCGGCTCCGTCCCGGAGAAGGACGAGGCGTACGACACCGAGGCGCTGCGCCGGGCCGCGGGCTCGGCCGCCCGTGCCCTGACCGGCTCGAAGAAGGCCGGCTTCGCGCTGCCCCTCGCGTCCGCCGAGGACGCCGAGGCGGTCGCCGAGGGCGCGCTCCTGGGCGCGTACGCCTTCACCGCGTACCAGGGCGGCGAGAACAAGCTCGCCCCCAAGGGCAAGAAGAACGGCAACGGCGCGAAGCTCCCGCTCGGCGAGGTCGCCCTGCTCGGTGCCAAGCCGCGCGACAAGGCGTTCAAGGCGGCCGCCGAGCGCGCCGTCGCGGTGGCCGAGGAGATCAACCGCGCCCGCGACCTGATCAACACCCCGCCGAACGACCTGTACCCCGAGTCCTTCGCCGCCGTGGCCACCACCGCGGGCAAGGAGCACGGCATCAAGGTGCAGGTCCTGGACGAGAAGGCGCTCGTCAAGGGCGGCTTCGGCGGTCTGCTCGGCGTCGGCCAGGGCTCGGCCCACGGCCCGCGTCTGGTGAAGCTCGCCTACACGCACCCGAAGGCGGAGAAGACCCTGGCCCTGGTCGGCAAGGGCATCACCTACGACTCGGGCGGCATCTCGCTGAAGCCGGCCGGCCACAACGAGACGATGAAGTGCGACATGAGCGGCGCCGCCGCCGTGTTCGCGACCGTCGTCGCGGCCGCCCGCCTCGGTCTCCAGGTCAACGTCACCGGCTGGCTGGCGCTCGCCGAGAACATGCCGTCGGGCAACGCCACCCGCCCCGGTGACGTGCTGCGCATGTACAGCGGCAAGACCGTCGAGGTCCTCAACACGGACGCCGAGGGCCGGCTCGTCCTCGCCGACGCGCTGACCCGCGCCTCCGAGGAGAACCCGGACGCGATCGTCGACGTGGCGACCCTGACCGGCGCGATGGTGCTGGCGCTGGGCAACCGCACCTTCGGCATCATGGCGAACGACGACGCCTTCCGTACCTCCATCCACGAGATCGCCGAGGAGGTCGGCGAGGCCTCCTGGCCGATGCCGCTCCCCGCCGACCTGCGCAAGGGCATGGACTCCCCGACCGCCGACATCGCCAACATGGGCGAGCGGATGGGCGGCGGCCTGGTGGCCGGTCTGTTCCTGCAGGAGTTCGTGGGCGAGGGCATCGCCTGGGCGCACCTGGACATCGCCGGCCCGGCCTTCCACGAGGGCGCACCGTACGGCTACACGCCGAAGGGCGGCACCGGTTCCGCGGTCCGCACGCTGGTGAAGCTGGCCGAGCGCACCGCCGCCGGAGACCTCGGCTGAGAGCCTGTCGGGTGACCTCGGATCGGATAGCGGACGCGGTCCGGTGCGTGCGATTCCAAGGCGGAGGAGGGAGTCGACGCGGAGCGTTGGCGACCGACGACAACGCGGGAAGCGTGCGTGCCAGGGCGTGGCCGCCCGGTCGGAGGTCGCCCGACAGGCTCTGAGGCCTCGACCGTGACGTACGGCCCCGGGCATAGGCCCGGGGCCGTACGTGTTGCTCCGATGACATCGCCGCACGGATCCGGCCGGTTTCGCTCTCGACGAAATCAGTAGGGGTCTACGCGGCGGTAACCCCCTGAGACGGATGATCGTCCGTCTCAGACCCGGGCCCCGCGTCCCGCTCACCGTCGACAAGTGCGAAGATGGGTTCTCGGCAGGACAGGGCCCCCACCACAGGGCCGAATAACAAAAGCGGCCGAACACCAGCCGACCGGCCGGTCATCCCCCAGCGACGGGGCCCGGCGTACGGCGCACATGCATGGAGGACGTGACGTGGCGAACGACGCCAGCACCGTTTTCGACCTAGTGATCCTCGGCGGTGGTAGCGGCGGTTACGCCGCGGCCCTGCGCGGAGCGCAGCTGGGCCTGGACGTCGCTCTGATCGAGAAGGGCAAGGTCGGCGGCACCTGCCTGCACAACGGCTGTATCCCCACGAAGGCCCTGCTGCACGCGGGTGAGATCGCCGACCAGGCGCGCGAGGCCGGCCAGTTCGGCGTCAAGGCCACCTTCGAGGGCATCGACATCGACGCCGTCCACAAGTACAAGGACGACGTGATCTCGGGCCTGTACAAGGGTCTGCAGGGTCTCATCGCCTCGCGCAAGGTCACCTACATCGAGGGTGAGGGACGGCTCTCCTCCCCCACCTCGGTGGATGTGAACGGCCAGCGCGTCCAGGGCCGCCACGTGCTGCTCGCGACCGGCTCCGTGCCGAAGTCGCTGCCGGGCCTGGAGATCGACGGCAACCGCATCATCTCGTCGGACCACGCGCTGAAGCTGGACCGCGTCCCGAAGTCCGCGATCGTGCTGGGCGGCGGCGTCATCGGCGTCGAGTTCGCCTCGGCGTGGACGTCCTTCGGCACCGACGTGACGATCATCGAGGGCCTGAAGCACCTCGTCCCGGTCGAGGACGAGAACAGCTCGAAGCTTCTTGAGCGCGCCTTCCGCAAGCGCGGCATCAAGTTCAACCTCGGTACGTTCTTCCAGAGCGCCGAGTACACGCAGGACGGCGTCCGCGTGACCCTCGCCGACGGCAAGACCTTCGAGGCCGAGGTGCTGCTGGTCGCCATCGGCCGCGGCCCGGTCTCGCAGGGCCTGGGCTACGAGGAGGCCGGCGTCGCGATGGACCGCGGCTACGTCCTCGTCGACGAGTACATGCAGACCAACGTGCCCACCATCTCGGCCGTGGGTGACCTGGCCCCGACGCTCCAGCTCGCGCACGTCGGCTTCGCCGAGGGCATCCTGGTGGCGGAGCGGCTGGCCGGTCTGAAGACTGTTCCGATCGACTACGACGGTGTCCCGCGGGTGACGTACTGCCACCCCGAGGTCGCCTCCGTCGGCATCACCGAGGCCAAGGCCAAGGAGCTCTACGGCGCGGACAAGGTCGTCGCTCTGAAGTACAACCTCGCGGGCAACGGCAAGAGCAAGATCCTCAAGACCGCGGGCGAGATCAAGCTCGTCCAGGTCAAGGACGGTGCCGTGGTCGGCGTCCACATGGTCGGTGACCGTATGGGCGAGCAGGTCGGCGAAGCCCAGCTGATCTACAACTGGGAGGCGCTGCCCGCCGAGGTCGCGCAGCTCATCCACGCCCACCCGACCCAGAGCGAGGCGCTCGGCGAGGCCCACCTGGCCCTGGCCGGCAAGCCCCTGCACTCCCACGACTGATCCAGTCGACCGGGCGCGACGACCGACCTACTTCCGCACTTTCGTAAGGAGCAACTGAAACCATGTCGGTTTCCGTAACCCTTCCGGCGCTCGGCGAGAGCGTCACCGAGGGAACTGTCACCCGCTGGCTGAAGGCCGAGGGCGAGCGCGTCGAGGCCGACGAGCCGTTGCTCGAGGTTTCGACCGACAAGGTCGACACCGAGATCCCGGCCCCCGCGGCCGGCATCCTGGCCGCCATCAAGGTCGCCGAGGACGAGACCGTCGAGGTCGGCGCCGAGCTGGCCGTCATCGACGACGGCACGGGTGCCCCCGCGGCCGCCGCGGCTCCGGCCGCCGAGCCCGCGGCCGCCCCGGCCCCGGCGCCGGTCGCCGAGGCCCCCGCCGCCGCTCCGGCCCCCGCGGCCGAGGCTCCGGCCGCCGCACCGGCCGGTGGCGCCGTCGGTACCGACGTCACCCTTCCGGCGCTCGGCGAGAGCGTCACCGAGGGCACCGTCACCCGCTGGCTGAAGGAGGTCGGCGAGGAGGTCACGGAGGACGAGCCCCTCCTGGAGGTCTCCACGGACAAGGTCGACACCGAGATCCCGGCCCCGGTTTCCGGTGTGCTGCTGGAGATCGTCGTCGCCGAGGACGAGACCGCAGAGGTCGGCGCCAAGCTCGCCGTCATCGGTGCCGCCGGTGCCGCTCCGGCCGCTGCTCCGGCCCCGGCCGCTCCGGCACCCGCCGCCGCCCCGGCTCCGGCTGCCCCGGCTCCGGCTGCCCCGGCTCCGGCTGCCCCGGCTCCGGCTCCGGCCCCGGTGGCGCCCGCCGCCCCGGCGCCGGTCGCCGCCCCGGCCGCTCCGGCCGCTCCGGCGCCGGTCGCCGCCCCGGCGCCGGTCGCCGCCCCGGCGCCGGTCGCCGCCCCGGCCCCGGCCCCGGTCGCCGCCCCGGCTCCGGTCACCCCGGTCGCCCCGGCCGCGCCCTCCGGTGACGACGGCGCGTACGTCACACCGCTGGTCCGCAAGCTCGCCGCCGAGAACGGCGTCGACCTGGGCGCGGTCAAGGGCAGCGGCGTCGGTGGCCGCATCCGCAAGCAGGACGTCGTCGCCGCCGCGGAGGCCGCCAAGGCCGCCGCTGCCGCCCCGGCCCCCGCCGCCGCTGCTCCGACCGCCTCCAGGGCGCCGAAGCTGGAGGCATCCCCGCTGCGCGGTCAGACGGTCAAGATGACCCGCATGCGCAAGGTCATCGGCGACAACATGATGAAGGCGCTGCACTCGCAGGCCCAGCTGACCTCGGTCGTCGAGGTCGACATCACCAAGCTGATGAAGCTGCGCAATCAGGCGAAGGCCGCGTTCGCCGCCCGTGAGGGCGTCAAGCTGTCCCCGATGCCGTTCTTCGTGAAGGCGGCGGCCCAGGCGCTGAAGGCCCACCCGGTCGTCAACGCCCGGATCAACGAGGACGAGGGCACCATCACGTACTTCGACTCGGAGAACATCGGCATCGCCGTGGACGCCGAGAAGGGTCTGATGACCCCGGTCATCAAGGGTGCGGGCGACCTGAACATCGCCGGTATCTCGAAGAAGACCGCCGAGCTGGCCGGCAAGGCCCGCGGCGGCGGCCTGACGCCGGACGACATGTCCGGTGCCACCTTCACCATCAGCAACACCGGCTCGCGCGGTGCGCTGTTCGACACCGTCATCGTGCCCCCGAACCAGGCAGCCATCCTGGGCATCGGTGCCACGGTCCGCCGCCCGGTGGTCATCGACCACCCGGACCTCGGCGAGACGATCGCGGTGCGCGACATGACGTACCTCTCGCTCTCCTACGACCACCGTCTGGTGGACGGCGCGGACGCCGCCCGTTACCTGACCTCGGTCAAGGCGATCCTGGAGGCCGGTGAGTTCGAGGTCGAGCTCGGCCTCTGAGCACCGCGGCTGTAACCAGCCTCACCAGCGGCGCCCCCGTCCGGAACACTTCCGGACGGGGGCGCCGCCGTATTGTCTAGACACCACCGGTCGCCCCGGCAATCGTGATGGTGCGGACAAGCACCGGTTTGCCCCGAAGGAGCCCCTCATGACCCCGCCCGTCGTCCACTCGCTGCGCGAACAGATCCGCGAGCACATCGTGGACGGGATCGTCAGCGGGCGCTGGAAGCCCGGCGAGCGGATCGTGGAGCGCCGGATCGCCACCGAGCTGGAGGTCAGCCAGACGCCCGTGCGCGAGGCGCTCCGGGAGCTGGAGACGCTCCGGCTGATCGAGTCGGCGCCCAACAAGGGCGTACGGGTCCGCAATCTCACCGCCGCCGATCTGGAGGAGAGCTACCCCGTGCGGGCCGGTCTGGAGCAGATCGCGGCGGAGCTGGCGGCCCCGTCCCTCGGCGAGGACTGCTCGCGCCTCACACCGCATGTGACGGCGCTCTACGAGGCGGACCGGCTGGCCGACGGCGAGGCGCAGGTACGGCACACCGTGGGCTTCCACCGCGAGATGGTGCGGGCCGCCGGGAACGCGGTGCTGCTGCACACCTGGGAGGGGCTGGGCATCGAGGTGTTCACCGCCCTGTCGATCCGGTGGCTGGGCACGGTGCAGAAGTCGTACGCCGAGGAGCACGAGGCGCTCATCGAGGCGTTCCTGCGCAAGGACCCGGACATCGGGGTACTGGTCAAGGCACATGTGCTCGGCTGCGCGCCGCGCGCCTGAGAGCCGCACGCATCTGTCGCGAGGGGCGCTCGCCTGTGCAGACGGGTGCCCCTTTTAGGTGCTAAATCCCGTCACTCCGTGCCCCGTTTCGCGGCACCGCATGCCACTTTCTTCATATCGAGAAGTTTTGCTCTTCATCCTTTGATCGATCATCGATCGGCGCCTTACAGTTCATTCGCGGGCCCACCGGCCCCATCGCCCTGTCCTGCCAGTCAGGGCCTTCTCCACCCCCCTCCACTCCGGAAGGCGGCGATCATGACCGACCCCGTAGGAAAGCTTCCGAGCGAGCTCGACCAGCTCCCGGACCGTGACCCCGAGGAGACCGCCGAATGGGCGGCCTCCCTGGATGCCGTCACCAAGGCCGCGGGCCCGCACCGCGCCGCGTACCTGATGCGCCGCTCGCTCGAGCACGCCGAGGGCGCCGGTCTCGCGCTGCCCAAGCTGCTGGAGACCGATTACGTCAACTCCATCCCGACCGCCGCCGAGCCCGCGTTCGACGGCGATCTGGAGATGGAGTCCAGGATCACCGCCTGGAACCGCTGGAACGCGGCCGCGATGGTCACCCGCGGCGCCCGGTTCGGCGTCGGCGGCCACATCGCCACCTTCGCCTCGGCGGCCTGGCTGTACGAGACCGGCTTCAACCACTTCTTCCGCGGCAAGGAGGGGGACGGCTCCGGCGACCAGCTCTACATCCAGGGCCACGCCTCCCCCGGCATCTACGCCCGCGCCTTCCTCGACGGCCGGCTGAGCGAGCAGCAGCTCGACAACTTCCGCCAGGAGGCGGGCGGCGACGGTCTGCCGTCCTACCCGCACCCGCGGCGGCTGCCCTGGCTGTGGGAGTTCCCCACCGTATCGATGGGCCTCGGCCCGCTCTCGGCGATCTACCAGGCGCGCTTCAACCGCTACCTCGCCAACCGCAACATCAAGGACACGTCGAACTCGCACGTCTGGGCCTTCCTCGGCGACGGCGAGATGGACGAGCCCGAGTCGACCGCCGCCCTCGCCCTCGCGGCCCGTGAGCGGCTCGACAACCTGACCTTCGTCATCAACTGCAACCTGCAGCGCCTCGACGGCCCGGTCCGCGCCAACTTCCGCGTGGTCCAGGAGCTGGAGGGCGCGTTCCGCGGCGCCGGCTGGAACGTCGTCAAGACGCTCTGGGGCAACGCCTGGGACGAGCTGTTCCAGCTGGACACCACCGGTGCGCTGGTCCGCCGGCTCCGGGAGGTCCCGGACGCGCAGTTCCAGACGTACGCCACCCGCGACGTCGCGTACATCCGTGAGCACTTCTTCGGCGCCGAGCCCGCGCTCGCCGAGCTGGCCAAGCTGCTCACCGACGCGAAGATCGCCGAGTGCTTCTACACCTCGCGCGGCGGCCACGAGGCCCGCAAGGTGTACGCGGCGTACAGGGCCGCCGTCGAGCACAAGGGCGCGCCGACCGTGATCCTCGCCCAGACGGTGAAGGGCTTCACGCTCGGCAAGGGCTTCGAGTCCAAGAACGCCAACCACCAGATGAAGAAGCTGTCCGTCGACGAGTTCAAGGACATGCGCGAGCTGCTGGGACTCCCGATCCCCGACAGCGCCTTCGTCGACGGCCTGGTGCCCTACGGCCACCCGGGCGCCGACTCCCCCGAGGTCCGTTACCTCCAGGAGCGCCGCGCCGCCCTCGGCGGTCCCGCCCCGGCCCGCCGGACGCACGCCGTGGCGCTGCCGCAGCCCGAGGAGCGCGCGTTCGCCGCGCTGAAGAAGGGCTCCGGCAAGCAGGAGATGGCCACCACCATGGCCTTCGTGCGCCTGGTCAAGGACCTGATGCGGGACAAGGAGACCGGCAGGCGCTGGGTTCCGATCGTCCCGGACGAGGCCCGTACCTTCGGTATGGAGTCGCTGTTCCCGTCGGCCGGTATCTACTCGCCGCTGGGCCAGACGTACGATCCGGTCGACCGCGACCAGCTGATGTACTACAAGGAGGCCAAGGACGGCCAGATCCTCAACGAGGGGATCACCGAGGCCGGGGCCATGGCCGACTTCATCGCCGCCTCGACGTCGTACGCGACGCACGGCGAGACGATGATCCCCTTCTACATCTTCTACTCGATGTTCGGCTGGCAGCGGACCGGCGACCAGTTCTGGCAGCTCGCCGACCAGCTGGGCAAGGGCTTCATCGTCGGTGCCACGGCGGGCCGTACGACGCTGACCGGAGAGGGCCTCCAGCACGCGGACGGCCACTCGCACCTGATCGCGTCCACGAATCCGGCGTCGCTCAACTACGACCCGGCGTTCGCGTACGAGATCGCGGTGATCGTCAAGGACGGTCTGCGGCGGATGTACGGTCCCGAGGCCGAGAACGTCTTCTACTACCTGACGGTCTACAACGAGCCGAAGCCGCAGCCCGCGATGCCGGAGGGCGTCGAGGAGGGCATCGTCAAGGGCCTGTACCGCTTCAAGGAGGGCACCGGGGCCTCGGCCGACGCCCCGCGGGTCCAGCTGCTGGCCTCCGGTACGGCGATCCACTGGGCCCTTCAGGCGCAGGAGCTGCTGGCCGCGGACTGGGGGGTCACGGCCGATGTCTGGTCCGCCACCTCCTGGGGCGAGCTGCGCCGCGAGGCGCTGGAGTGCGACGAGGCGCTGCTCCGGGGTGAGCAGCGGGTGCCGTACGTGACCCAGGCTCTGGAGGGCGCACCGGGTCCGGTCGTCGCGGTCAGCGACTGGATGCGTCAGGTCCCGGACCAGATCAGCCAGTGGGTGGAGCAGGACTGGTCCTCGCTCGGCACGGACGGTTTCGGCCTCTCCGACACCCGCGACGCGGCCCGCCGCCACTTCGGCGTCGACGCGCAGTCGGTCACGGTCGCGGCCCTGGCCCAGCTGGCCCGCCGCGGCGAGGTGACCGCCTCCGCGGTCAAGGAGGCCCGGGAGCGGTACGGGCTCTGACGGCCCGGAAGACGGGGTCCGGGCCCGCCCCGGCCCCCGTCCCGCCCGTCCGGCGCAGGCTTTGTCCTCGATCGCCGGACGGGCTTGTTCTGCCTCCGGAGCCGGCGAGATCAGGCCTGTCGGCGATCGAGGACATCTTCTGAGCCCGGCCGGCGCTTGAGGCCACCGCCCCCGGGCCCGTGGAACACGCACCGCGTACCGCGGCCACAATGGCCGCATGCGCGCTGCCCGTCTCATCAGAATGGTGCTGCTCCTGCAGTCCCGTCCCGCCATGACCGCCGCCGAGCTCGCCCGGGAGCTGGAGGTGTCCGAGCGGACCGTGACCCGGGACGCGCAGGCGCTCTCGGAAGCGGGTGTCCCGGTGTACGCGGACCGGGGCCGGGCCGGGGGCTACCGGCTGGTCGGCGGTTACCGCACCCGCCTCACCGGCCTCGCCCGTGACGAGGCCGAGGCGCTCTTCCTCTCCGGACTGCCGTCCGCCCTGCGCGAGATGGGCCTGGAGGACGCCGCGTCCACCGCCCGGCTCAAGGTGTCGGCGGCCCTGCTGCCCTCGCTGCGAGACGCCTCCGACAGTGCCGGCCGGCGCTTCCACCTGGATGCTCCCGGCTGGTACCAGGAACCGGTCACCCCCGAGCTGCTGCCGGCCGTCGCCGAGGCCGTCTGGGACGACCGGATCGTCCGTGCCCGCTATCGCCGGGGCGGCCGGGACGGCGATGTGGAGCGGGAGATGGCACCGCACGGGCTCGTCCTGAAGGCCGGGGTCTGGTACGTCTGCGCCCGGGTGGGAGACGACTTCCGGGTGTACCGGATCGATCGGTTCTCGGCCGTGACGGTGTCCGACGAGCGGTTCGAGCGCGACGAGCGGTTCGATCTGCCGGGCTTCTGGGACGAGCGGGCCGCCCAGTTCGCCCGTTCGCTCCTGCGGGCCGAGGTGACGGTGCGGGTGTCGCCGGAGGGTGTACGCCGACTGCCGCACACCATGGACCGTTCGGCGGTCCACGAAGCCCTGGAGGCGGCCGGCCCGCCCGATGCCGAGGGGTGGCTCACGGTCACCCTGCCGGTCGAGTCCGACGAGGTCGCCTACAGCCAACTGCTGGCTCTGGGGCCGGAGTCGGAGGTCCTGGAGCCGACCGCTCTGCGGGACCGTTTCGCCGCGGCCGCCGAACGCCTGCGCGAGCTCTATCGCTGAGGGTTTCTTTTCCCCGCGTCCGCGTGCGTCGCCTGTCGCCAGGGCCGATGCTTGACCCGTGATGGACGAGACGGAGTTCTGGGAGCTCATCGACAACTCCCGCGCGGCCGCCGAGGGCGACCCCGAGGACCAGGCCGACCTGCTCGTCGAACGGCTGGTGCGGCTCGATCCGGATGCGGTGCTGGACTTCGCCAGGCACTTCGAGGCCCGTTTCAACCGCGCCTACCGCTGGGATCTGTGGGGCGCCGCCGCCGTGCTGCTCGGTGGCGCGAGCGACGACGCCTTCGACTTCTTCCGCTACTGGCTGATCGGCCAGGGCCGGGAGATCTTCGAGGGCGCCCTGCACGACCCGGACGGCCTCGCCGATCTCCTCGACGACTTCGACGAGGAGATCGACGGGGACGCCGAGGATCTCGGCTACGCGGCCGACGAGGCGTACGAACAGCTCACCGGCGTGGTCGCCCCGGACCTCGGCCTGCCGCCCCAGGCCGCCGAGCCCGAGGGCACCCCCGTGAGCTTCGAGGACGAGGCGGCCCTGGCGGAGCGCTTCCCCTCGCTCTGGGAACGGTTCGGGCCGGGCTGACGGGCCCTCCCGCGCCGTCGCGTCAGAAGTGGGTTCCGCCGTCGATCCGGATCTCCGTACCGGTGATGAACGCCCCGTCCCGGGAGCCGAGCATCGCGACGACGCCGGCGACGGTGTCCGGGCTGGCGAAACCCGCCCCGAGCGCCGGGGACAGCTTCATGAAGAGCGACATGTCGGCGTCGGCGGGCAGCCCCGGCCCGTTGCCGCTGGTCATGTCGGAGGAGATCGAGCCGGGCGCGACGGCGACGAACCGCACCCCCTGCTTGCTGTACTCGCTCGCCAGCGCGTGCGTCATCGACTGGATGCCGCCCTTGCTCGCCGCGTACGCCGACATGTACGGGTGCGCGAAGCTCGCCGAGGTGGAGGAGAAGTTCACGACGGCCGGCTCGTCGCCCGCCAGCAGGGCCGGTATCGCCTCGCGGATCATCAGGAACGTACCCGTGAGGTTGACCGCGATGATCTTGTTGAAGAACTCCAGCGATGTCTTGTGGGTGTGCTCGGAACGCAGGATTCCGGCCGCGTTGACCAGGACGTCGAGCCCGCCGAGGGTCTCCACGGCGGAGGCCACGCCCGCCCGGACCGCGGCCTCGTCCGAGATGTCCAGGACGAGGGTGGTGAGGCGCCCTGCGGTGCCGTTCGCCACGGCCGTGTCGTGGGTGGCCTTCAGTCCGGCCTCGTTGACGTCGGCCGCGACGACGTGGCCGCCCTCGGCGAGGACGCGGTGGACGGTGGCCTGCCCGATGCCGGAGCCGCCCCCGGTGACGAGTGCGCGGCGGCCTTCGTAGCGGTTCATGTCTGTATCTCTCCCGATCCCGGCGACTGCTGTCCCGAAGCGTTTCGGCGGCGCCCCGATGACGTCCCGATCGATGTCCACCGTACGCCTGGATGGCACGTTTTGCCATGACGGCATTTCGCGCACACCTCTCCCCTGCCGGGGTAATCTCCTGGGAATGAGCACCGAGCCGACTCAGCCGTCCCTCACCGAGCGCCGCAAGGCGGCGACCCAGCTGGACATCGCGCGCGCCGCGGCCTCGCTCTTCGCCGAGCGGGGCCCCGACGGCACCACGGCGGAGGACATCGCCGGCCGGGCGGGCGTGGCACTGCGCACCTTCTACCGCTACTTCCGCTCCAAGCAGGACGCGGTGGGTCCGCTGCTCTCCGGCGGCGCCGAGCGCTGGCGGGCACTGCTGGAAGCGGCCGAGCCCGGGGACCCGCTCGCCGGGATCCTGGAGCGGGCGGTCACCGAGGCGCTCCGGGCGCCGGGCGCGGACGGCGCCGAGCAGCTCGGCTGGACGCGCGGGCTGCTGCGGGCCGCGGCGGACGACGCGGCGCTGCGTGCCGTCTGGTACCGGGTCAATCAGGATTCGGAGGAGCGGCTGCTGCCGGTGCTGACCCGGCTGGCGGGCGACGGGGCGGACCCGCTGGAGGTCCGGCTCGCCGCGGCCGCCGCCACGGACGCGGTACGTGTCGCGCTGGAGGCCTGGGCGGCGACGGACGCGCCGCCGACCGGGCCCGGCTCACCCGCCGATCTGGCGGTGCGCTGCCTGCACGAACTCATCGGCGGCATGCGGCTGTTCAAGGGCTGAGCGGGGAGCGAGAGCCGGTCCGTACCGATCCGCCGGACAGTCCCCGGGGTCACGGGGCGAGCGAGCGGCCCATGAGTACGTCGTCGACGTAACGCCCGTCCAGGAAGAACTCACCGGGCAGCACGCCCTCGACGACGAACCCCTCCGACTCGTACAGGGCGCGCGCGGGCGCGTTGTGCCCGAGCACCCGCAGGGTCATCCGGTTCGCCCCGTCACCGCGGGCGGTCGCGAAGGCGGCCCGCAGCAGGGCCCTGGCGACGCCGCGACCGCGCGCCCAGCCGGCCACGGCGAGGCCCTGTATCTGCCGGACGTGGGCGTTGCAGGCCAGCGGGGTCGCAGGGATCAGCCTGATGTATCCGGCCGGGCGCGGCTCGCCCGCGTCGTCCCGCGCCTCGGCCACCAGGAGGTCCTCGGGCCGGTGGCGCTCGTCGAAGAACGGCGGGTACGGCGGCTGCGGCCTGGGCATCACGGCGTGCAGCGTCGACCAGGTGGCGCGGTCGAGTTCACCGAGAGCGGCTTCGTCGGAGAGGGCGGCCGGACGGACGGAGCAGGACGGGGGCGTGGAGTTCTCGGGCATGCGCGTCACTGTGCCACGGCACCCCTCGCCCGGTCAGCCGCATTTCGCCGCTCGGCGCACCGAGGACACGAGGGCTGTCGGCCCGGCAGATGGGCCCGGCCGGGCCACTGGGGCAGGATGGACCCATGCTGCCCTCCCGTATCGCTGTCACCGGAGCATCCGGACTCATCGGAGCGGCGCTGGTGCGTTCGCTCCGGGCCGACGGGCACGAGGTGGTGCGCCTCGTACGGCATCCCGCGCGGGCCGGCGACGAAGTGGAGTGGGATCCCGGGCGGGGGTACGTCGACGTGGCGGGCCTGGTCGGCTGCGACGCCGTCGTCCATCTCGCCGGGGCCGGGGTCGGTGACCACCGCTGGACAGCGGCGTACAAGCGGGAGATCCGGGACAGCCGGGTGCTGGGGACGGCGGCGATCGCCGAGGCCGTCGCCTCGCTGGACGTACCGCCGAAGGTGCTGCTGTCCGGATCGGCGATCGGCTACTACGGCGACACCGGGGACCGCGCCGTCGACGAGAGCGCCCCGGCCGGCGAGGGCTTCCTGCCGTCCGTCTGCGTGGCGTGGGAGGCGGCCACGGCAGCCGCCCAGGAGGCGGGCGTACGGACGGTGCACGCGCGCACCGGTCTGGTCGTCGGCCGCGAGGGCGGCGCCTGGGGCCGGCTCTTCCCGCTGTTCCGGGCGGGGCTCGGCGGCCGGCTGGGCAACGGACGCCAGTACTGGAGCTTCATCGCGCTGCACGACGAGGTCGCGGCACTGCGCCACATCCTGGACACCGAGTCGCTGTCGGGTCCGGTGAACCTGACCGGACCCGACCCCGTCACCAACAGCGAGGTGACGGCCGCGATGGGGCGGGTGCTGCACCGCCCCACGCTCTTCACGGCTCCGGCACCGGCCCTGCGGATCGCCCTGGGGGACTTCGCGGAGGATGTGCTGGCCAGCCAGCGGGTGCTGCCGGGACGGTTGCTGGACTCGGGCTTCGTGTTCGCCTTCCCGGGAATCGACGGGGCGATCCGCGCGGCACTGCGCTGAGCGCGCCGCGAGAGCACCGGCACTCGCCGGACCTCCTCCCGCGCGCCGCCGGTCGGCGCACCCTCCGCGAAATCGGACGGACATGCGACCCCGTGCAACGGTGCCCCGGGTGCGCGCGACTGCGTCTTCGCCGGCCGCCCTCCTAGCCTCCTTGCGAACTCGGGCATTCCGGGGGCCTGTTGGGGGCAAGAGCCTCCCAGCAGTCGCGCCGACTCGGGGAGGGGCACGTGCTCAGCACGGCACACCACGCGGACGTCGTCATCATCGGGGCCGGGATCGCCGGTCTGTCAGCAGCCCATCGATTGACCAGTGCAGGGGTAAGCGTCAGTGTCCTGGAGGCCGGCCCCCGGGTCGGCGGCCGGATGACCACCGCGGAGCTGGACGGCTTCCGGCTCGACCACCTCGGCCCGCTCCTCAGCACCTCCTGCCCGGAGCTGCGCACGACGCCCGGCCTCGAAGGGCTGGTGCTGCGCAACTTCGCCCCGGGGGTCCTCGTCCACAGCGAGGGGCGTCAGTACCGCACCGGCGATGTACGGGGCGCTCGGGGCGCATTCAAAGCAGCGCGCGCCCTCGCAAGCGCCCCCCGGCCACCGATGGGCGGGCCGATCGACCAGGCCCGGCTGGGCGCCGCCCTGTCCCGGCTCGCCGCCACCCCGTCCGCCCGCATCCTGGCCCGTCCCGAACAGACCGCGCTCGCCGCCCTGTCCCACCGCGGCCTGCCCTCCCGTACGGTCAACGGCTTCCTCCGCCCGCTGCTCTCCGCGCTGCTCAGCGACCCCGGGCTCAGCACGTCCAGCCGGTGCGCCGACCTCGCCCTGCGCGGCTACGCCCGCGGCAGGCTGTGCGTGCCCGCGGGCGGCTCGGGCACCCTGCCCGAACTCCTGGCCGCCGCGCTGCCGCCCGGCACCGTACGTACAGGTGTGCATGTCACGGCTGCCGACATCACCTCGGTCCGCACCAAGGAGCACGGCGAACTGGGCTGCCGTTCCCTGCTGCTGGCGACCGGCGCGGGCGCCGCCGCCGAGCTGCTGCCCGGCCTGCGGGTGCCGCCCTTCCACGCCGTGACGGTCCTTCACCACACCGCCCCCGTTCCCCCGCCGACCGGTGCCGCACTGCTGCTGGACGCCGACCGGTCGGGCCCGGTCGCGCACACCGCGGTGATGAGCGCGGTCGACCCTTCGCGCGCCCCGCGCGGCCGTACGCTGATCAGCTCGACGGTGCTCGGCACCCCGCCGCCCGACCTGGACCGCACGGTCCGCGCCCATCTCGCCGCGCTGTACGGCACCCCCACCGACGACTGGGAGCTGCTGGCCTCCCACCACGACCCCGAGGCGGTCCCCGCGATGCCGGCCCCGCACGATCCGCGCCGCCCGGTGCGGCTGCTCGCCGGTCTTTACGTGTGCGGCGACCACCGCGACACGAGCACGGTGCAGGGCGCCCTGTTCTCGGGCCGGCGCGCGGCCGAGGCGATCCTCACCGACCTGGGCGTACGGCCGGGGAGCGGGACGGCGCTGTCCGAGGCGGCGTAGGGCTCGCGACGTCCGGGGCGCCGGTGGCCGCGCCCCGGACTCACCCCAGGGCGTCGACCCGGTCGCGGTAGCCCCGTACCGCCGCGGCGTCCCGGTACGGCTCCAGGCGCCGCTCGAAGTCCCGGACGTACTCCGTCGCCCGCACCGACCGCATCTCCGCGGCCTGCTGGGCGGCCTCGGCGCCGAGCAGGCACGCCTGGTCGAGCTCGCCGAGCCCGAGCCGGGCGGATGCCAGCACCACCCGGCAGAACAGCCGACTGCGGGCGTACGCCGGGGAGCGCAGCTCGAGGGAGCGCTCCGCGTGCTGCGCCGCGGCCCGGTACTGCTGCAGATCCCGGTGGCAGTGCCCGAACTCGTCGGCGAGCTGTGCCTCGTCGAAGTACCGCGCCCAGTGCGGCACCTCGTCCCCGTGCCGGGCGATCTCCAGCGCGCGTTCCGCCCGCGCCAGCGAGGTGGTGCAGGGCCTGGCCTCGCCGAGCACCCCGTGACCGCGTGCCTCGACGGCGTGCAGCAGGGCCTGGACGACGGGCGGTGCCGACGAGCCGATGCCCTGCTGGGCCACCCGGGCCAGCTGTACGGCTTCCCTGCCGTGGCCTAGGTAGACCGCCTGCCGGCTCATGGTGATCAGGACGTAGCTGCCGTACGCGCGGTCCCCGGCGGCCTGGGCGAGCCGCAGCGCCTGGACGAAGTACCGCTGGGCCAGGCCGTGGGCCGCGATGTCGTACGAGGTCCAGCCCGCCAGCCGGGTCAGGTCGGCGGCGGCGGAGAAGAGCCGGCGGCCGGTCGCCTCCCCGTACGTCCCGCGGAGCATGGGTTCCGTCTCGTGCTCCAGGTACCGGACGAGGGCCTGGCGGGCGTGGCCGCCGCCGTAGGCGTTGTCGAGGGTGCGGAAGAGCTCGCCGACCGAGCGCAGGGCGGCGACGTCACCGCCGCTGACCCGCTGGCCGGGGCCGCGATCGGTCTGCCGCTGCCGGGGGACGCCGGGGGCGCCCGGCAACCCTGTTCCCGGCGGGGCCGGAGCCGGCGGGAGTGCGGGCGAGCCCGGTGGCGCGGGCGGTCCGGAGGGCCGGGAGGGCACGGGCCCACGGACCCCGCGGCCACCGGCGCCCGACGCCGCCGTCCCGCCGTGCGCCCCGTACAAGCCGTGCGCTCCCGGCACTCCGCGCGCCCCGCCGGGACCACCGGGGCCACCGGGCCGCACGGAACCACCGGTCTCGGCGGCTCCCGCCGTCCCCGTGGCCCCGGCGGTCCCACCGCCTCCGAGGGGCCTGCCGATCCCTCCGGCCACGTGGGCCCCACCGGTCGCGTGGCCGCCACCGACCCCACCGGTGCCGCCGCGCACCTGGGGTGAGGGTTCGCTCCCCCGCCCCACCCACTCGTCGGCCCGTCCGATCAGCCAGTCCCTGCTGGGGACGACGAGCCCGGCCGGGGTGAAGGCGATCTTGCGCAGCTCCGCATGGCTGCCCGAGTCCTTCCGCCACAGCCCGCTGACGATGTCGACCGCCTCCGCGGGCGTGGCCGCGAACTCCAGGCCCGCGTAGACCGGGGCGCACGCGTCGAGGCCCAGGTCCTGCGCGGAGAGGCGGCGCCCGAGCCGCCGGGTGAAGACCTCGGCGATCAGCGCGGGGGTGGTGCCGCGGGGCTGCTGACCGCGCAGCCAGCGGGTCACGGAGGTCTTGTCGTACCGCAGGTCGAGGCCGTGTTCGAGGCCGAGTTGGTCCACCCTGCGGGCGAGGCCGGCGTTGGAGAAGCCGGCCTCGGTGATGAGGGAGGCGAGTCGGCGGTTGGGGGTGCGCTGCGGAGGTCGTTCCGACATCAGCTGTACGGTCTCCTGCCTTCGGGGCCGGGCGGGCGCCCTTATGGAACGGCGTGAATTTAGCGGCCTCCGCAGCGGTCACAGCCACCTTCGCTTCACTTTCATCCGATCGTGTGAGGATTGAAAGCGGCGCTGACGGGAAGACCTGCCGGGCCGCCGTCCGGGGGCCGGTCGTACAGTGGCCCGGGGCGTGATTCAGTGCATGGTGACGCGGCTCCGGGCACCCCCCGGCTACCGGCACCGCGAGTAGGAAGGCATCTGTCGTGGCTGAGCTTCGGTTCGTCCGGCTGGGATTCGGCGAGGAAGCCGTCGACTACCAGGAGGCCTGGCAGAAGCAGCGCGAGGTGCACGCGGCCAGATTCGAGGACACCGTCCCGGACACCTGCCTGCTGCTGGAACACCCGCCCGTCTACACGGCCGGGCGGCGCACGACCGAGAGCGAACGCCCACTGGACGGCACCCCCGTCATCGACGTGGACCGCGGCGGCAAGATCACCTGGCACGGCCCCGGGCAGCTGGTCGGCTACCCGATCCAGAAGCTGCCCCGCCCGGTGGACGTCGTCGCGCATGTCCGCCGGCTGGAGGACGCGCTGATCCGTACCGCCGCCGAGTTCGGCGTGGAGACCACCCGGGTCGAGGGCCGCAGCGGCGTCTGGGTGCTCGGCGACCCGGTCGAGGACCGCCCGGCGATCGGCGGACTCTCCCTGGACTTCGACCCGAGGCTGCACGACGAGGAGTTCGACGCCCGGCTGAACGGCCCCGAGTACGCCCCGTCCAACGCCGGCCAGCGCCGCGAGGACCGCAAGCTGGCGGCGATCGGCATCCGGGTGGCCAAGGGCGTGACCATGCACGGCTTCTCCTTCAACGTGAACCCGGACAACACCTGGTTCGACCGGATCGTGCCGTGCGGCATCCGGGACGCGGGCGTCACCTCGCTGGCGTACGAGCTCGGCCGCGACATCACCATCGCGGACGTGCTCCCGGTCGTCGAGAAGCACCTCAGGGACGTCCTGGAGAACGCCGAGCTCGCCCCGCGCGCCATCGAGCGCCCGACGGATGCCGTGGCCACGGCATGACGCTCGGAGCACCCCTCCGGGAATAGGCCCTGCCGGCCACAGGTTGGCCACACGTAAAGCCGTTTGAACCACGGGCGTACCCTGGTGTTCGCCGAAGAATCCAATGTAGTGAAAGCAAAGGGGAGTGCCGGAGTGTCCGCTGTCGCACCCGACGGGCGCAAGATGCTGCGCCTCGAGGTCCGGAACAGCCAGACCCCCATCGAGCGCAAGCCCGAGTGGATCAAGACCCGGGCGAAGATGGGCCCCGAGTACAACCAGCTGCAGAAACTCGTGAAGAGCGAGGGTCTGCACACGGTGTGCCAGGAGGCCGGCTGCCCCAACATCTTCGAGTGCTGGGAGGACCGGGAGGCCACCTTCCTCATCGGTGGTGACCAATGCACCCGGCGCTGCGACTTCTGCCAGATCGACACGGGCAAGCCGCAGGCGCTGGACCGGGACGAGCCCCGCCGTGTCGGCGAGTCCGTCGTCACGATGGACCTGAACTACGCCACCATCACCGGCGTCGCGCGCGACGACCTGGAGGACGGCGGTTCCTGGCTGTACGCGGAGACCGTGCGCCAGATCCACGCGCTGACCGCGGAGCGGGAGGCCGGCCGCACCAAGGTCGAGCTGCTGATCCCCGACTTCAACGCGGAGCCCGAGCAGCTCGCCGAGGTCTTCTCCTCGCGCCCCGAGGTGCTCGCGCACAACGTCGAGACGGTGCCGCGGATCTTCAAGCGGATCCGCCCCGGCTTCCGTTACGAACGCTCCCTGGAGGTCATCACCCGGGCCCGCGAGGCCGGTCTGGTGACCAAGTCCAACCTGATCCTCGGCATGGGCGAGACCCGCGAGGAAGTCAGCGAGGCGCTCCAGGACCTGTACGACGCGGGTTGCGAGCTCATCACGATCACGCAGTACCTGCGGCCCTCCGTGCGTCACCACCCGGTCGAGCGCTGGGTGAAGCCGCAGGAGTTCGTGGAGCTGAAGGAGGAGGCCGACGAGATCGGCTACTCCGGCGTGATGTCCGGGCCGCTGGTCCGTTCCTCGTACCGCGCGGGCCGTCTTTTCCAGCAGGCGATCGAGCGTCGCGGTGCCGCCGCCGCGGCGCCCACCGTGTGAATCCGAGCACAAGAAGCTACCGCACAGTAATAACTGATTCGACGCGGCCCGTACGCTCCCCGCAGGTCGGGGGCGCGTATGGGCCGCGTCGGCGTGCGCGCCGCCCGTATCAAGGTTTCATTGGTGTTTGACCGACCGGTCATGCGCTGGTAACACCGAGCAGTGACGCTGGGTGCACACGGTGCGGTGGCCGGCAGCAGCCGCTCGGGCCGCTGCCGCCCCTGCTTCCCGCATCGCAGCGCACGCCATCCACTTCGCGCAACGCAGTCCCGGGCAGTTCGGTCCGGGCAGCTGAGTCCACGCAACTCAGTCCGCACATCCGCTCCGAGGAGATTTCCACGATGCAGGCCGTGCCGGTACGCGCCACCGCCATCCCTTCCGTCACCGATGCTCTCCGTGCCGTCGAGTCGCTGGTCCTGGCCAGCGGCCAGCGCACCGCCCGCCGCAACGCCTGGACCGCGGTCCTGGAGGACCGGCGCCGGGCCAAGGACAGGGTCGAGGCCGAGTACGTACTGGAGGCCGCGGCCGACCACCGTTCCTAGGCCACGTAAACTTCTGTACATGGCGAGGAAGTCAAACACTGAAGGCGCGGACAGCGCCGAGAACGCGGGGCGACTCAAGCAGATCGCCCTGACCTACAAGATGGCCAGGCGGTCCGACCCGAAGGTCGGTCTTGTCGTCGCGGGCGTGGGAATTGTCACCTTCGGTGTCCTCCTCGGGGTCGGCTTCCTGATCGGCCATCCGATCTATCTGGGCATCCTGGGCTTCGTGCTGGCCCTCCTCGCGATGGCGATCGTCTTCGGACGGCGTGCCGAGCGTGCCGCCTTCGGGCAGATGGAGGGGCAGCCGGGCGCCGCGGCGGCGGTGCTGGACCGTGTGGGCCGGGGCTGGACCACGACACCCGCGGTCGCGATGAACCGCAGCCAGGACGTCGTCCACCGCGCCGTGGGCAAGGCGGGCATCGTGCTGGTCGGCGAGGGCAACGGGAACCGGGTGAAGCTGCTGCTCGCGGCCGAGAAGAAGAAGATGGCGCGCATCCTGGTCGACGTACCGGTGCACGACATCATCGTCGGCAACGACGAGGGCCAGGTGCCGCTCAAGAAGGTGCGCACCAAGATGCTGAAGCTGCCGCGCGTCCTCACCGGCCCGCAGGTGACGGCCGCCAACGACCGGCTGCGCGCGATGGGTGACCTGATGAGCAACATGCCGCTGCCCAAGGGCCCCATGCCGAAGGGCATGCGGATGCCGCGCGGCGGAAAGATGCGCTGACGTCGGACGTACGAAGAGGCGGGGCGCGAACCGGATCGGTTCGCGCCCCGCCTCTTCTGTCTTTTCGCGTCTTCTGTCTTTTCGCCTCTTCGCCTCAGATACGGACCTGGACGGCGCGGGCCAGCCGGTCGTGCAGGCCGCGGCCGTCACGGTCCCAGACCAGGGCCGGGATCACCAGGCAGACCAGCACGCTCCGGACGATCACCCGCCCGAACGTCAGCCGGCCACCGCTCTCGGCGACGACCCTGATGCCCAGGATGCGCTTGCCCGGCGTGCAGCCGATGGTGCCGACGGTGAGCACGCTCAGTACGAGGAAGATGCCCAGTGCCCAGTTCCCGGCCGCCTGCTGGTCACCGCGAGCGAACAGCCCGTATGCGATCAGCAGGCACAGGGCCCAGTCGATGAAGATCGCGCCGAACCGCCGGCCCAGCGGTGCCACGGAACCCGGCCCGTGCTCGGGCAGGCCGAGCCGCTTGCCCCGGTAGCCGAAATCGGCCCCCATCTCCTCGGCGGCCGCGCGCGGCCCGGAGAGCCACGATCCGATTACTTGCCTGTTGTCCACCCGAACACGGTACTGCGCCCGCCCGAGCGCCCGGCCGGGCGGGTGCCGCTACCGGCCCCCGGAGCGGTCGGAACGCGGGCCCCTGACCGGCCACGAGGTGCCGGTCACACCCGGCTCGGTTAACTTCTGCGAAACAAATGGGTCATGCTTGAGAAATCCGGTCTGCCTATGGTCGGGTCCAGCGTGTGCCACCGCACTGGCCGCACCACGAGCTACAACCCCGTCCCTCCCGGGCCGGGAGTAGGAGGAGTTGGATGTTCCAGAACGCCGACGACGCGAAGAAGTACATCGCCGACAATGACGTCAAGTTCATCGATGTCCGGTTCTGTGACCTGCCCGGTGTGATGCAGCACGTCACCGTCCCGGCGGCGACCTTCGACCCGGCCGACGAGCTTGCCTTCGACGGCTCGTCGATCCGCGGCTTCCAGGCCATCCACGAGTCCGACATGGCACTGCGCGCGGACCTGTCGACCGCCCGGGTCGACCCCTTCCGCCGCGACAAGACCGTCAACATCAACTTCTTCATCCACGACCCGATCACCGGCGAGCAGTACAGCCGTGACCCGCGGAACGTGGCCAAGAAGGCCGAGGCGTACCTCGCCTCCACCGGCATCGCCGACACCGCGTACTTCGGTCCCGAGGCCGAGTTCTACGTCTTCGACAACGTCCGCTTCCAGACGTCGGCGAACGAGAGCTTTTACCACATCGACTCCGAGGCCGGCGCCTGGAACACCGGTGCGGTCGAGAACAACCGCGGCTACAAGGTCCGCTACAAGGGCGGTTACTTCCCGGTCCCGCCGGTCGACCACTTCGCCGACCTGCGGGCCGAGATGTCCCTGGAGCTGGAGAACAGCGGCCTCCAGATCGAGCGCCAGCACCACGAGGTCGGCACCGCCGGCCAGGCCGAGATCAACTACAAGTTCAACACGCTGCTCGCCGCGGCCGACGACCTGATGCTCTTCAAGTACATCGTGAAGAACGTCGCCTGGCGCAACGGCAAGACCGCGACCTTCATGCCGAAGCCGATCTTCGGCGACAACGGCTCGGGCATGCACGTCCACCAGTCCCTGTGGGCCGGCGGCGACCCGCTGTTCTACGACGAGCAGGGCTACGCGGGCCTCTCGGACATGGCCCGCTACTACATCGGCGGCATCCTCAAGCACGCCCCGTCGCTGCTGGCGTTCACCAACCCGACGGTGAACTCCTACCACCGTCTGGTCCCCGGCTTCGAGGCCCCGGTCAACATGGTGTACTCGCAGCGCAACCGCTCGGCCGCGATGCGCATCCCGATCACGGGCTCCAACCCGAAGGCCAAGCGCGTCGAGTTCCGCGCCCCGGACCCGTCGTCCAACCCGTACCTGGCCTTCTCCGCGCTGCTGATGGCGGGCCTCGACGGCATCAAGAACAAGATCGAGCCCGCCGAGCCGATCGACAAGGACCTCTACGAGCTGGCTCCCGAGGAGCACGCGAACGTCCAGCAGGTCCCGACCTCCCTCCCGGCCGTCCTGGACGCGCTGGAAGCGGACAACGAGTACCTCCAGGCCGGTGGCGTCTTCACGTCCGACCTGATCGAGACCTGGATCGACTACAAGCGCACCAACGAGATCGCCCCGATCCAGCTGCGCCCGCACCCGCACGAGTTCGAGCTGTACTTCGACCTCTAAAGAGCGGGTTCCCGACCTCTGAAGAGCGGGGTCGGGTGATCCGGGACCGGCACCGGAGGAGCAGAACCCGGCACGACAGCCGGGGCGTCGGCCCGGCCCGCTCCGGATCGGACGCACCACACAGGTTCATGAGCCCTCATCGAGAAACCGATGAGGGCTCATGGGCGATGGGTGATCGAGGCCGACGATCAACTATCGGGCGCGGGTCACCAGCAGGGGCTCGCGCCTGCGTCGGCCCGGACTCACCGCCTGCAGGAAGAGGGAATCACAGAGCCGGCGCCATCACTGGTTGCTCGCCGGTTCCGGGAGCATTCGTCCCGCCAGCGGTACCCGGAACATTCGTCCCGCCACCGGTACCCGGAACATTCGTGCCACCACCGGTACCCGGAACATTCGTGCCACCACCGGTACCCGGAACATTCGTCCCGCCACCGGTACCCGGAACATTCGTCCCGCCACCGGTACCCGGAACATTCGTGCCACCACCGGTACCCGGAACATTCGTCCCGCCACCGGTACCCGGAACATTCGTGCCACCACCGGTACCCGGAACATTCGTGCCACCACCGGTACCCGGAACATTCGTGCCACCACCGGTACCCGGAACATTCGTGCCACCACCGGTACCCGGAACATTCGTGCCACCACCGGTACCCGGAACATTCGTCCCGCCACCGACCGTGTTGCCGCCGCCGACCGTGTTACCACTCCCGGCGATGACGGAGCCACCGATGGTGGAACCAATGACTTGGTTCAGGTTGTTGATTGTCTGATTGCTGACTTGGTTTATCACCGTCTGCGACAAACCAAGGCTTCTCCCCGTGGCCTGCGCCGCCGCTACACCCCGTGCCGCCGCTTCTTGCGGGGAGGCACCCCTGCTTCTCGCCGCTTGTGCCGCGCTCGTTCCGGCAGCCGCAGCAGCGGCTGCACCTCCTCCGGCCGATGCCGCTGATTCCCCTCCAGTGCAAGCCACAGGGCCTACGGAGAAGCTGCCCGCGCCCGTTACGGCGGTCGGTCCTATACGACCGTCAGAAGAAGGGCGCAGCACCATCCCCCCAGGGGAGACGACGAACATCCCGTTGGGATCGAAGCTCTCTCCCGTCAAGGTACTTGCCACTACCCGACACGTCTGAGTCGGGGCAGCGGAAGCAGGCACGACAGTGGCCGCAGCCAGCCCCCCGACAAGCGCCACTGTCGCGGCGGAACTCAGGACGATTTTTCCTCTCACGGTTTTCCCCTTTCCAGCACTGTGCTTTCTTACTGTTCCAGTCACGTGTCATCGTGAGCAGCGGGCCATAGCCACGGCGTGACTCCGGCGTGATGCTGACGCAATGACGGGACTGACAGCAGCGACTCCAGGCGGAACCCTGGAATCCCTACTCTTCCACCTTGCGCGTTCTCTTCGAGGATGTCGCACCGAAAGATTTCCCGAATTCAACCAGTCATGACTGGAGAGTTGAGGCAGGTGCCGTACGAGACGCTACCCGGGGAACGTGACGCAGCCGAACGAGACGGACCAGCAGCAGACCGGGCCGAACGATACGATGGTTGTCAACGCCCAGTTCCAGTTCTACGGGCAGTTCCAGTTCTACGAGAATCGTCCCCGTCGAGCCATGGTGCCGGAGCCGCTGAAGCCCCAGCACGCCGATGGGGAACTGCCAGTTCACTCCGAGCCTTTGAGCTGATGAACATGAAGAAGACAACCTTGCGGAACATCAGTGTCGCAGCGGCGGCTTCCTTCTTGACGGCCGGCATCTTGGGCACATCAGCGAGTAGCTCCGTCGCCTCGCAGCAGAATTCCCAGGTCGCACCGTCGGCGCTCAAGTGCTACACACTCATTGACAATCCGAACGAGATCGTTTGCTATCGGCTTTCACAGCGGGCTCTGAATACGGGCAGCGAGATTGTATTCTTCCCCTTCCTCATCCAGGTGCCCACGCCTTCGAATCCCCCAGCTCCGGTCGTCGTGAATGTTTTGCCGCCGGATCTGTCTCCAGGGGATTCCTCCAACAGCACGCGATAGTCGCGCGCTGCCGTGGAGCCGTCGGTCAGTGCCGCAGAGCCCGTCCCACCTCGGCCTTGACGTCTCCGGACAGCTTGCGGTTGCTGCGGGCCGTCGCGTCCTTGGATGCCTTGGGGCCGACGTCGTCGACCGTCACCACCACCGTGTCGAGCAGATTGCCGCTCCCGTCAAGGAAGTTGACCTGCACCGCGTACGACTTCGCGGAGTCGGAGCTGTTCTTCACGGTGGCCTTCACGGTGGCTCGGCCGTCGCCGTCGGTGCTCGGCCTGCCCAGCTCGACATCGCTCTTGGCGTTCACGCCGTTCTTGAAGTTGTTCAGCTTCTCGCCCGCGGCGGCCGTCGCCGAGGCCACCACATCGGCGCCCCGGGATGCCGCCGACGCCGCGGCGGACGCGGCCTTGGACGCCGTGCTGGAGGCGCTGCCGCCGTCGTCGGAGCAGGCTGCGGCCGTCGACATCACGGCCGTCGTCAGCAGTACGGCGCACAGACCCCGCGCAACTTTCCTCGTCATCGTGCCTCCAGCACTCGCCGCCACTCCCCCTTCGCCCATCGCCTCAGTCAAAGGGGCGGCGGCGCGGGCCGCATGCCGTGTACGCCGGACGGGTGAGCGGAGGGGGCGGCGTCGATTCGCGGTGCGGCACGGGGCGGACGAGGCTGGGGGCATGAGCGACCGGAGTCCGGGCGGCGCCCCGGAGGCGATGCGGCGTCGGCGGCGGTGGCCCTGGGTGCTGCTCGTGGTCGTGCTCGCGCCGGCCGGTGGTGGTGCCGTCGCTGTCGAGGTGGTCGCCGGTGCGTTGTCGAGGGAGGGGACGAAGCCACTGCGGATCACGTACGAGGTCACCGGCACCGCCAAGGACGTCACCGTCACCTATCCCACCTGGCACGACGGCGACCTCTCGACCGCGCGGCTGACTCTGCGGACGCTGCCATGGGCCGGGGAGACGCGGACCAGGGGCTTCATGAGCGGCGGCTCCTTCGCCGTCACCCTCGGGGCATCGGGCGGCGAGGTCGCCTGCGCGGTGACGGCGGACAACGGGACCGTCCGGACAGCCACGGCCTCGGGGGCCTTCGCCACGGCGACCTGCGGCGGGTTCTGAGCCGGGTCCGTCGCTGCCTGTACGTGGCCGTGTCCCCGGGCCACGTACAGGGCCCAGGGACACGGTCATCGGTTGCGCAGGACGTCAGCGGCCGTAGCGGATCAGGGCCCGGACCATGCGGCAGGTCGTGTCGGACGGCGGGTGGATGCCGATGCGCTCGGCGGTCGCGCATATCTTGTCGTTGGTCGCGGTCGACGGGTAGTAGACGCCCGTGTCGAGCAGGGCGATCGCCAGGCGCATGGCCTTCAGGCGGCGGTTGTGGGAGATGTACCACTCGCGGGGCCGGCCCGCGGGGAGCGGCTTCTTCATCAGGGGCTTGTGGAGCGGCTTGGTCGTGACTGCGGCAACGGCCATGGGCAACCTCCTGGCACGGTCGTGGAACCCTCACGAACTGCCTCCATTTTACTGCCCGGCACTGACAATCGGCGCTGGCCAGAAGGGCTTTCGGGGAGTCCCTCGCGTACCTTTGGCCCCATGGAGATCTGGATCAATCCCGCCTGTTCCAAGTGCCGCAGCGCGGTGCAGCTGCTCGATGCGAAGGGGGCCGAATACACCGTCCGCCGCTATCTGGAGGATGTGCCGTCGCCGGACGAGATCCGGGCCGTGCTCGACCGGCTCGGGCTGGAGCCGTGGGACATCACACGGACGCAGGAAGCGGATGCGAAGGAGCTCGGGCTCAAGGAGTGGCCGCGCGAGGCCGGTTCGCGTGAGCGGTGGATCTCGGCCCTCGCCGAGCACCCGAAGCTCATCCAGCGGCCCATCATCACCGCGGACGACGGGACCGCCGTCGTGGCGCGCACGGACGAGGCGGTACGCGACGCGTTGGAACGCTGAGCGTCCGCGGGCGGCCCGTGCGACCGCCCGTCACCCGATGAACTCCTCGATCCTGCGGTTCAGTTCGCCGGCCGTCGGCCCGTGCAGCGGCAGCGTGTGATGGGTCGCGCCGGGAATCGTCGCCGTCGTCACCCGCGGGAGCAGCCGGGCCGCCTCGGCGGCGACGCGGGCCGCGTCATGGGCCCGGCTGCGTTCGGCGAGCAGGATCAGGGTCGGCACGTCCAGTCCGCCCAGGGCCTCAGGTGCGGGGCGGGGCCCGGTGGCCGGGCGGGCGGACGGGAAGCCGGTGGCCGCGTCGCGCAGCCGCAGCCAGGCCGGGTCGAGCGCGGCGCCGCCCGTCTCCCATTTCAGGAAGGCCCGCGTCCGCTTCACCCCGGGCCGGATCAGCATCGGCAGCGCGCGCAGAAGGTAGCCGGGCCGGAAGCCGGCGAAGCACTGTGTCGGGTCCACGAGGACCAGCTTCGAGACGCGGTGCGGCGCGTGCAGGGCGTAGTGGAGGGCGATCCAGGCCCCGTAGGAATGCCCGCCCAGCGCGGTGCGGTCGGCGCCCAGCCCGTCCAGCACCCCGTCGAGCCAGGACGTCAGGTCCTCCACCGTACGGATCGGGCGCTCCCCCGGGACGCTGCGGCCCGGGTCGCCGATCAGGTCGACGGCGTGGACGCGGTGGGCGCGGCCCAGGTGGGCCGCCTGGGCGTACCAGACGGTGGAGGTGGCGCCGCCGCCGGCCAGCAGCACCAGGGGCGGGGCGTCCGCGGGGCCACAGCTGTTGACGCGGGTGGTGCCGTACGGGGTGGTGACCTGGGAGTACGTCGTTCCGGCGGGCCAGTCGACCGCCAGGACCTCGTCGTACGCCTCGTGGAACGACGTGGGTGCCGACGTGGATGTCATGGGTGCCTCCCTGGCCGTACTGCTCCCGACTGCTCCCGACTGCTCCCGAATATTATCTCGCTAGGCGAGATAATGGACTCGTCGGAGCGGAAGGGGTATCGATGAGCGAGCAGGGTCCCGAACTGGAGATCGTCCATCTGCTGCGCAAGGTGACGGTCGAATTCGGGCTGCGCCAGGCGGAGTTCGCGGCTCTCCACCACATGCACGGCACCGACGTCCGCGCGCTGATCTGCCTGCTGGACGCCGGGCGGGCGGGCACGGACGCCACCGCCGGGTGGCTCGGCGGGCAGCTCGGGCTCAACTCGGCGGGCACCACCGCCGTCATCGACCGGCTGGAACGGCTCGGCCATCTCACCCGTACCCGTGATCCGCGCGACCGGCGGCGGGTGCTGCTGGCGGTCGACGAGCGGGCGGTGGAGCTGGGGTGCGCGTTCTTCGGGCCGCTGATCGAGAACATGGTGACGGTGCTGCGCGACTTCGACGAGAACGAGACGGCCGCAGTCCGGCGCTTCCTGCACGCCGCGCACCAGGCGGTCACCTCGTCCCCCTGACCACCGGAGCGCCTCTGCCCCCGGAGCGCCTCGCGCCCCGGCCCCCGGCGTGGCGCACCAGGCCGGGGGGCTGGCTGGAGCTCCGCCGGACGCTGATGTAGCGGGCGCGGCGGCGGAGCCGCCGCGGCCCCGCCGTCGTCCCCCTACGCGCCCGCCTGCTTCTCCGCCTCCGCCAGCAGCTCCGTCAGGCGCAGCCCGAACCGCACGTCGCACGGGTGCGGATCCCCCGTACGCACCGAATGGATCAGCGCGTCGACCGCTGCCCGGAACGAGCCGATGGGGTCGCCCCAGCGCGGCAGGGTGGCCGTTCCCTGTTCGCCCCTGAGCTCGATCTCCGTGCCGACCGCGCCCACGGGTGCCCCCAGTGCGAGCGTCACCGTGCTGGACGCGCCGGAGGTGTGGCGGAGGACGAGATGCGTGGTGTCGGACGGGCCGTGGGCCGCGGTCAGCCGGGTCACGTCGCCCAGCACCGGGATCAGGACCGACAGGACGTGCGGGCCGACGTCCCACAGTCCGCCCTTCTCGCGGCGCCACGGCGAGGCGGCGTACTCGTTCGTCGCGCCGGGGGCGAACAGCGCCCCGATCCACTCGGCCCGGGCGGTGAACCAGCCGTCCAGGGCGGCCTGTTCGCCGATCCATGCGGATGTCTCGGCGGCGAACCGCAGGGTGCAGAAGACGACGGAGGCGACCCCGGTCTGCTCGGCGGCCCGGACGACCTCGCGGGCTCCCGCGACGGTGGTCGCGATCGGTTTGTCCAGCAGCAGATGACGGCCGGTGGCCGCGGCGCGGGCGGCGAGCGGGGCCTGGACGTCCGGCGGCAGGGCGAACGCAACGGCGTCGCTGGCACCGAAGAGCTCGTCGATGCCCGCCTCTCCGCTGTACGCCGTGGTGCCGTGCGCGGCGGCCAGCTCCTGCGCGGGCTCGGGGCGGCGGCCCCAGACACCGCTCAGTATGACGCCGGGGTGGGCGGCGAGGGCGGGGGCCTGGGTGTTCCGGGCCCAGGGGCCCGTACCGACGAGGCCGATGCGCAGGGGGGTCGGGGGAAGAGTCGTCATGGGGCAAGTCTGCCGGGTTCGCCGGGCCGGACCCGTATTGAGTTGGCGCGGGGCGGTGTCGGTGGTTACGTTTGCGGGGCCGGCCGCGGGACTTCGGCTGCGACTTCCGGGACTTGCCTCTGAAGCAGTGATTTCGCTGTTCGCGCCCCCATTCCCCGGCCGGCGCCCCGCCTCTTCGTACAGCGGCGCGTGACACCACGGGGGAAACGATGACCACCGGCACCGGAACCGACGCGGGCCTCGTCGCGGCCGAGGACGTGCTGCTCTTCGTCAACGCGGCGATCACCGCGACCGGGCAGCGCGAGTTCCGCTCGACCGCGTATCAGCAGCAGCTCTCGCTGGACTTCCTCCATGAGTACGTACGGGTCAACTACCGCCGGGTGTACGCCGCCGCGCTCGCCCTCGACATCAACGACCACAACGCCGTGCTCATCGTCCGGGGCCTGCTGGAACACGCCGCCGACGCGAGCGCCGAGGAGAAGCGCGCCGAGGGCCGGCTGATCGCCGCCCGGCTGGCGAAGCTGCCGCCGCAGCGCGTGTACCGGCTGTTCCGGGCGTTGCGCGCGGCCGGGGTCAACAACCGGCGCACCCGCGCGATCATGCGGGACTGGCTGGCCGCCCGGCCCGACCCGGCGCACGACGCGGTGAAGTACCGCTCCGGCCTGAAGACCGCCGCCCGCCATGTCCACCTCCGGTTCGGCGGGACCGGGGAGCCGGACGAGACGGGGGACTTCCTGTTCCGGCCCAGGCACCGGCCGAGCTACCGGCACCAGCTGCTCGACGCCTGGCGGCGCGCCCACTACGAGCAGGGAGCCGTCGAGGAGCTGCCGTTCACCGTCGCCGAGGGCTTCGCCGCCCGGCGCGGGATGAAGCGCGAGGTGTTCCTGGAGCGGATGGCGCCGCGGATGACCCGGCTGGAGCGGCTGCGGACCCTGGGTCAGCGCACTGCCGGAGACGACGGGCGGCTGCCCGCGGCTGTGGACCTGACCGTGATGCCGCTGACCCGGCTCGCCCTGTACGTCCTGTCGCTCGGCTTCGAGGCGCGGCGGCTGCGCCGCGAGGAGCTGACCCACGCGCTGCGCACGGCGGCCCGTCGCGCGGCGGGCCCGCATGCCAGGAGCTGGGGCCGGGTCGCCGCCGTGCTGGACGACAGCTACTCGTCGTCCGGGTCGGGCGAGAAGCGGCGCCGCCCGCTCGCCGTGGCGCTGGCCTGCCACTTCCTGCTGGAGGCGCTGGCCGCGCCGGGCGCGTACACCTCGCTGTGGACGTCGGGCCGTACCGATCCGTTGCTGGTCAGGCCCTGGGGCCCGACCCCGCTCGGCACCCGCGTGCTGGACGCCCTGGAGCTCGGCCCCGACCGGCTGGTCATCGTCTCGGACGGCTGGGACAACGCGCCGCCCGGACTCGCGGGCGAGGTGCTGCGGGTCTGGCGGACCCGGCTCGACCCGGACCGGCGCACGGCGGTGGTGCATGTGAACCCCGTATACGACGCGGACGGTTTCGACGTGCGCCGCCTCGCGCCGAGCGTGCCCACGGCGGGTGTCCGGGACGCGGAGGACCTGCCGGCGCTGGTGGAGATCGCGGGGTTCGCCGAGGGACGCACGGGAGCGGCGGCGCTGTACGCCTACCTGGACCGGCAGGTGGCACGTTTCGTGGGTGACGACGGGGCAGGAGCGACTTCGTGAACAGGCTCGAACTGACCGGGCTCGCCACCCGCCCCGCCCAGGTGTGGGGCGGCATCCGGCTGGTGCCGCTGGTGCGCGAACAGCCCGTCGAGGGGCTGCGGCTGCACGAGGAGCTCTACACGGAGTACGGACACGGCGTCGTGGACATCGGGCCGCGCACGCACTACGCGTCGGTCATCCCGCACGGCTTCGTCGCCGACTGGTCCGGCGAGGGCGAGCAGTCCGCCGCGTACGGTACGCAGTTCGGCGCCGCGGCGGGCTCCCCGGCCGGGAGCGGGCCGGCGCCCCGGACCGCGCGGCTCCAGCGCCACCGCCACCACCGGATGGCGAAGCGCCGGCCGGGCGACCGGCTGCGTTTCCTGCCGCTGCACCTCGCGCTGGAGGGCTATCTCTCCCTGCACTTCGGCGGCCCCGCCATCGCCTGGGAGGAATGGTCGCGGCAGGCGCTGCGCGACGGGCTCTCGCCGCGCGCCGAGGACGCGTACCTGGGGTGGTCGGTGCGGGGGCTCGGTGACGCGCTGCGGGTCTTCGAGATCCATCCCGGCCAGTGCGGGGTGATGGTGTACGCGGCCGACGCGCTCGCCGCCGCGTTCGTGCTGCCGCACCCGGACGACTACCGGCTGCTGCACCCGTCGCTCGTCGAGGATCTGTACGGCGAGCTGATCCACCAGTACGCGCTGTACGGCGCTCCGGTGCCGGAGTTCACGGCGCGGATACCCGACGGTCCGCGGCTGCGGACGCTCGCCGGTCTGCGGGCGGCGGCGCGGGCGCAGGAGCAGGAGTGGGCCGAGGCGCACGACACCCTGTTCGCGGGTGAGCTGCTGGACACCTCGTACGCCTTCGACCGGGTGTACCGGATGGGTTCGTTCACGCTGTGGCGGTTCCTGCCGCCGTTCCTGACGGGCGGGGCGGGGCAGCACATCGGTGAGACGATCACCGACCACAAGGGGCAGGTCGCGTACCTGAAGACGTTCCGGCTGTCCGAGGCGCAGATCAGGCGCGGCCATCTGCTGCACCGGCTCGCTGACGCGGACTGGCGGCTCGCGGGGGCGGCCGAGGCGCTGGGCACCACCGAGGAGGAAGTGGTGCGCCGGATCCGCGCGGCCGGCTTCGAGTCGCTGCTCAGGGCCCGCGCGTAACGCAGGAATCCTCGGTAACGCGGGGTTCACATCCGGGCAACGGACGGGAAATCGCGTCTTGCGAAGCTGCGCTGCGTAGACCGGACCGCAGCACCGCAGCACCCGCAAAGGATGGCTTCCGTGACGTTCAAGGCTGAGTACATCTGGATCGACGGCACCGAGCCGACCGCCAAGCTCCGCTCCAAGACGAAGATCATGGCCAAAAGCCCCTCGCCGGACGTGGCGGAGCTGCCGATCTGGGGCTTCGACGGTTCGAGCACCAGCCAGGCCGAGGGCCACGCCTCCGACCGGGTGCTGAAGCCGGTCTTCACCTGCCCGGACCCGATCCGCGGCGGCGAGGACATCCTCGTGCTGTGCGAGGTCTTCGACATCGACATGACGCCGCACGCGTCCAACACCCGTGCCGCGCTGCGCCCGGTGGCCGAGCGGTTCGCGGGCCAGGAGCCGATCTTCGGCATCGAGCAGGAGTACACCTTCTTCGACGGCCACCGGCCGCTCGGCTTCCCCGAGGGCGGCTTCCCTGCCGCGCAGGGCGGCTACTACTGCGGTGTCGGCGCCGACGAGATCTTCGGCCGCGAGATCGTCGAGAAGCACCTCGACAACTGTCTGAAGGCGGGCCTCGGCATCTCCGGCATCAACGCCGAGGTCATGCCCGGCCAGTGGGAGTTCCAGGTCGGCCCGCTGTCCCCGCTGGAGGTCTCCGACCAGCTGTGGGTCGCCCGCTGGCTGCTGTACCGCACCGCCGAGGACTTCGACGTCTCCGCGACCCTCGACCCGAAGCCGGTCAAGGGCGACTGGAACGGCGCGGGCGCGCACACCAACTTCTCCACCAAGGCGATGCGCGAGGGGTACGACGCGATCATCACGGCGTGCGAGTCGCTGGGCGAGGGCTCCAAGCCGATGGACCACGTCAAGAACTACGGCGCGGGCATCGACGACCGGCTGACCGGTCTGCACGAGACCGCCCCGTGGAACGAGTACAGCTACGGCGTCTCCGACCGCGGCGCCTCGGTCCGCATCCCGTGGCAGGTCGAGCAGGACCGGAAGGGCTACATCGAGGACCGCCGCCCGAACGCCAACGTCGACCCGTACGTCGTCACACGGCTGATCGTCGACACCTGCTGCGCCGCGCTGGAGAAGGCCGACCAGGTCTGATCCCGGGCCGTTGTCAGTGGCCCGTGTCAGGCTCGGCGCATGCTCGACATCAAGGTGGAGACCGAGAACTCCGAGACGTACACCCGCATTTCGGAGCGGGCGCTGAGCGACCTGATGCACCGGATCGGCATGGCGTCGGGGCACGGCCTCACGCTGTACTACGGCGGGTTCGGCGAGGCGGCGGACGAGACCGCCTTCGTGGGCCGGGAGGTCGTCGAGGCGCTCGGCGACGCGGGGCTGACGGTGGCGTGGGACGGGTCGCCGGACCGGGCGATCGAGCTGACCGGCCTGGACTGGCGCAAGCGGCTGGTGGGTTGAGCCGGTCGCGGGGCGATACGGAAACCGGCCCGTCGGTTGCGGCGCCGTACGAGAAGCCCTGGTGAGGAAGGTAACGCAAAGGGGCCGTATCGACGGGTGGAAGAGGTCTGCTGCGGCGTCCGGTTCTCTGGTTCAATGGGGGCATGGCCAGCATCCACCAGCACACCTCGACAGGTCGCAGCGACCTCGAGCCGTTCTGGCCTTCCCGTCAGCACCATGACTTCGACCGGGTGTGTTGTCGCGCGTCGAACGCGCAGGCCCTCTAAAGCCGCTCACCCCGGCCTTCGGTCCGCGCGCAAGCAAGTCCGTCCACCGACGACTCCTTCGCGCGAAAGAGCTGACCCTCATGGCGAACACTCGTACCTTCTCCGCCGCGGCCGCTGCCACCTCAGCGCCCTCGGCGTCCGCTGCGGCCACCACCTCCGCCCGCTCCCTCTCCCCCAACCGCCACCGGCTGCGTGCCGTCGACCCCGACGAGGTCGTCCAGCTGGCCGATGTGGCCGAGTTCCTGCCGCCGGGTGCCACCTGGCTGCCCGCACCCCAGCACACCGTTCCGGCGCTGCCGGGCCGGCCGCCGATGATCGGCTACCTGGTGCTCGTACCGGCCGACCAGCAGCCCGCCGTCACGGCGGCGGCCGCCGCGGCGGCCCAGTACATGGTGCCGACGCCGGTGGAGGACCCGGCCACCGGTCCGGTGCGCATCGACCCCGTGCAGCGCACCGCCGCGGTGGACGGGAACACCCTCGACCTCACGTACCTGGAGTTCGAGCTGCTCGCCCATCTGGTCGCGCACCCGCACCGGGTGCACACCCGGGACCAGTTGGTGACCACGGTCTGGGGCTACGGGCACGTGGGCGACGGGCGCACCGTGGATGTCCACATCGCCCGGCTGCGCCGCAAGCTGGGCGCCGAGCACCGCCGTTCGATCCAGACGGTACGGCGCGTCGGGTACAAGTACACGCCCTGACGCATCGGAAGACATGTGGAGCGGCCCCGGTCCGGTACGTACCGGACCGGGGCCGCCTCATGTGCCGGCCGGGTCAGCCGCGTCGCCCGGACCCCACCGGCTCCCGCTCCGGCTCGTCGTGCTCCAGGCTCGGCAGCCGGGTCAGTGCGCGCGGGGTGCGCCAGTTCCGCTCGCCCAGCAGCGCCATCACGGAGGGCAGCAGGACCATCCGTACGACCGTGGCGTCCAGCAGCACCGCGACGGCGAGGCCGACGCCCATCTGCTGCATGTCCTGCATCGAGAGCGTCCCGAAGACCGCGAAGACCGCGACCATGATCACGGCGGCGCCGGTCACCGCGCCCGCCGTGCGCCGGATGCCCTCGTCGATCGCGGCCCTGGTGGGCAGACCGCGGTCGCGGGCCTCGCGGATCCGGGAGACCACGAACACGTGGTAGTCCATGGAGAGTCCGAACAGGACGACCAGGACGAACAGCGGGATCCAGGCCTCGATCGCCCCGACCCCCTCCGAGCCGATCAGTGAGGCCCCCCAGCCGTGCTGGAAGACGGCGACCATCACTCCGTACGCGGCGGCCACGGAGAGCAGGTTGAGCACGATCGACGTCACGGCGATGACGTACGAGCGGAAGCAGAACAGCATCAGCAGGAAGGTCACCGCCGTGATGAAGGCGAAGACGGGGACGATGCCGCGCTTGAGCTGATCGTTGAAGTCGACGGATCCGGCGGTCTCCCCGGTCACGTACACCTGGGCGCCCGTGCCGTCGAACGCGGCGGGCAGCCGCTCCTCGCGGAGTTCGGAGAGGTCGGCCCGGCCGTCCGGGAGCGGTACCTCGATCTCCGCGACGTTCTGCGCCTTGTGCACGGTCACCTTCTCGAAGCCGTCGAACGCCTTGCGCAGCGCGGGTGCCTCGATGTCGTCGGCCTTGACCACCACACGGGCCGGATCGGGGCCGCCGGGGAAGCTCTCGCTGATCTGCCGGTAGGCGACGGAGAGCTGCGAGTGGGAGCCGAACTGCTTCTCCAGGCCCAGCTGTTCGGTCTTCATGCCGACGGCGGGCGCGGCCAGCGCGAGCAGTACGACGACCGAGGCGACCGCGAAGGTCTTCGGCCTCGACAGCACCGGCCGCAGCACCGTGCCGGCGATCCCGCCGCCGGTGCGTGCGCGCCGGCTCCCCCGCCGCCCGAGGAAGGGCACCCGTCCCGCTTCGGTCCGGTCGCCCAGCCAGGACAGCAGTGCGGGCAGCACCGTCACCGAGCCCAGCATGGCGACGAAGACGACGATGATGGTGGCGAGGGCGAAGCCCTTGAACAGCATCAGGCCGGACAGGAACATGCCGGCCATCGCGACCATCACCGTGAGCCCGGAGACCAGCACCGCCCGGCCGCTGGTCGCCGCCGCGATCCGCAGCGCCGTCTCCGCGTCGCGTCCCGCCGCCCGCTCGTCGCGCTCGCGCCGCAGATAGAACAGGCAGTAGTCGACGCCGACGGCGAAGCCCATCAGGAACATCACCGAGTACGTGGTCTGGAACAGGTGCAGTTGGTGGCTGGCGAGCGACAGCAGTCCGAAGGCGGCCATGCACGCGGTCAGTGCCAGCCCGACCGGGAGGAGCGCCGCGACGACGGCGCCGAAGGCGACCAGCAGAATGCCCAGCGCCAGGGGCACGGCGGTGAATTCGGCCTTCCTGAAGTCCTCGGAGAGCAGGTCGCCGAGCCACTTCCCGGCACTCGCCTCGCCGAACTGGTGGATGGTGGCGCCGGGGTGGTCCGCCCGGACCCCGTCCACCGCGTCGAGCACGGGCTGCACCCGGTCCGGTGCCGTCGCCGCGTCCCCCTTCAGTTCGAAGGTGATCAGCGCGTCCCTGCCGTCCTCGGAGGGGATCGGCGCCGCCAGGTTCGCCACCTCGCCGGTCCTCCGGACGGCCGCGGAGACCTCGCGGGCGGCGTCCCGCCAGTCCCCCGCCTTCGCGGTGGAGACCATGACCAGCTCGCCGGCGGGCTGCCCGAGTCCGGCGTCGTCGAGGATCTGCTCGGCCCGCGCGGAGTCGCCCGCGCCGTTCTCCGAGTCGGACATCTCGACCAGACCGGATGCTCCGCCGATGCCCGTGGCGAGCACGACGAAGAGCAGCCAGCCGAGAATGGCGGTCTTGCGGTGGTGCGCGCTCCACACACCGATGCGTGCCGCGAGGTTGCGCCTCATGGCGTGTTCGCCCCCAGAAGTCAGATGTAGCCGGTAGGAATTCGGCGCCGGACGCGCCGCTGATGAACGCTGACGAATCTAGGAACGGGGGGCTGCCCGCCCCAGCCGCCGGAACCCCCTCTCCCGGAGCCGTAGGGCGAGTTCGGCGGGGTGGTGCTGGGTACACCCCGCCCGGGTGGCGAAACGGCTGATGACCGAGGTCGCCCCCGGGTGAGACTGTCTGCGGAGCGGGCCCGCCACGAGGGCCCGCCGAGGGGAGACGGACCGGAATGAACGCGAAAAAGGGACGGGTGCGCGGCGCTGTGCTGGCCGCCGGACGCGGAGTCGTGGTGTCGGTCGCGAGCCTGGCCGGTTCGATCACGCTCTTCGTATGGGCCGTACTCTCGATCGCCTTCATCCCGCTGGGCATCGGGCTGGTCACCACCCCCTACGTACTGGAGCTGGTCCGCAAGCACGCCAACCGGCGCCGGCTGCTGGCGGTCACCTGGTCCGACATCCGCATACCCGTCCCGTACCGCCCCTTCCCGGAAGATCTGCGCACCGGGTTCACCGGACAGGTGGAGCGGACCACGCTGATGCTGAAGGACCCGGCGACCTGGCGCGACCTCCGGTGGCTGCTGGTCGACATGACGGCGGGCTATGTGGTGTCGTCCCTGGCCTCCACCCTGCTCCTCTATCCGCTGGAGGGTTTCGTGCTGGCGGCGGGGCTGTGGCGGGTCTTCACCCACGACCCCTACTGGTACGGCTTCGTCCCGGTCTCCAGCCAGGCGACGGGCCTGGCCGCCGCCGCGCTCGGTGCGGCGTTGTTCGCTACCGGAGTGCTGGTCAGCGAGCGGCTGCTGCGGCTGCACTTCGTGATCGCCCGCGCGATGCTGGCCCCCACCCAGGAGGAGGAGCTGGCCCGGCGCATCGACCGGCTGACCGAGTCCCGGCACGAGGCCGTGGACACCGCCGCCTCCGAACTGCGGCGCATCGAGCGCGATCTGCACGACGGTGCGCAGGCCCGGCTGGTCGCGATGGGCATGAGTCTGGGCACGGTGGAGGCGCTGATCGAGAAGGACCCGGCGCAGGCGAAGAAGCTCCTGGCCATGGCCCGGGAGTCATCGGCCGAGGCCCTGACGGAGCTGCGCGACCTGGTCCGGGGCATCCATCCGCCGGTCCTCGCCGAGCGCGGACTCGGGGACGCGGTCCGGGCGTTGGCGCTGCGGCTGCCCTTCGAGTCGGAGGTCGACGCGGAGTTGGGCGGCCGCATGGACGCCGCGGTCGAGTCGGCGGCGTACTTCGCGGTGAGCGAGACGCTGACGAACACCGCCAAGCACGCGGGGGCGGACCGCGTCTGGGTGGACATCCACCACGAGAACTCCACGCTGCGGATCTCCGTCACCGACAACGGCGGGGGAGGTGCGACGGTCGGCGGCGGCTCCGGGCTGAGCGGAATCGAACGCCGACTCGGTACATTCGACGGCATCATGGCCGTCAGCAGCCCTGCGGGCGGTCCCACCATGGTGACCATGGAGATCCCTTGCGAGTTGTCCTAGCCGAAGATCTCTTTCTGCTGCGCGACGGTCTGGTCCGCCTGCTGGAGGCGTACGACTTCGAGATCGCGGCAGCCGTCGAGACCGGGCCCGAACTGACCCGCGCCTTCGCCGAGGCGGAGCCGGACGTCGCGATCGTCGACGTCCGGCTTCCGCCGTCCCACACGGACGAGGGACTGCAGTGCGCGCTGGCGGCCCGGCGGGCCAGGCCGGGGCTGCCGGTGCTCGTGCTCTCGCAGCACGTGGAGCAGCTGTACGCGCGCGAGCTGCTGGCGGACGGCAACGGGGGCATCGGCTATCTGCTCAAGGACCGGGTCTTCGACGCCGACCAGTTCGTCGACGCGGTGCGCAGGGTCGCGGCGGGCGGCACCGCGATGGACCCGCAGGTGATCTCGCAGTTGCTGTCGCGGCGGTCGCAGGACAAGCCGATGGGCATGCTCACCCCGCGCGAGCTGGAGGTCATGGAGCAGATGGCCCAGGGCCGTTCCAACGCGGCCATCGCCTCGCAGATGGTGATCACGGAGCGGGCGGTGGCCAAGCACACCTCGAACATCTTCCAGAAGCTCGCACTGCCGCCGTCCGACGACGACAACCGCCGCGTCCTCGCGGTGCTCGCCTATCTGGACCGGGGCTGAGCCGCTGTCCGGACCGGGGCTGAGCCGCGCACGGCCGCGCGGCCCCGGCGGCGGGGTCGCGCGGCCACGGGGTCACGGCGTCACTGCGTGGTGCTCAGGTGCAGCGTCGTCGCCCCCAGATGCGGCGTCGCCCGGGACTCCAGCACCTTCACCCGTACCGAGGTGGCGGTGACGGGGGTGGCCAGGGACAGGATGCGGCGATGGCCGATGGTCGTGCCCTCGGCGATCCGCCGCCAGCTCCCGCCTACGCGGGCCTCGACGGCGAACCTCTCCACCCGCTGCCCGTGCCGGACGTCCTCGCGGACCGCGATCCGGTCGAAGGTGTACGGGGCCGGGCCCTGCTTGCGTAGGTCGGAGCCGTAGATCCGGCGTACGTCGGAGCCGAAGGCGGTCAGTGACGCGACGTCGGCGTCGTCGATCCGGCCGTCCCTGCCCGGCGGAACGTTGAGCAGCAGCGAGGCGTTGCGGCCGACGCTCTTCTCGTACAGGTCCATCAACTGGGCGGGAGACTTGGGCTTCTCGTTCCGGTGGTGGAACCAGCCGGGCCTGATCGAGACGTCCGCCTCGGCCGGGTACCACTGAAGGTAGTTGACGGCCGGGTCCAGGAGCTTGGCCCGGGAGCCGATGTCGGGGTCGGTCGAATCGTTGGGAAGGCTGCCGAGCCCGGTCCACGGGTCGGTGGCGTGCGGGGTGACGCTCCACTCGGTCTCGCGGGCGATGCCGCTCTCGTTGCCGACCCAGCGCACGCCCTGCGGGCCCTGGAAGACGACGGTGTTCGGCGAGAGCGCCTTCACCATGTCGAACCACTGCTTGACGTCGTACTTCTGGGTGATGCCGGAGCCGGACCAGGGGTTGGCGCCGTCCAGCCAGAGTTCCTCGATCGGTCCGTACTGGGTGAACAGTTCGTAGAGCTGGTTGAGGTAGTACGCGTCATAGTCGTCGGCCTTCACCCGGAAGGTGGGCAGCTTGCCGCTCCGGACGGCGGCGGCCCGGTCGTCGCCGGGGACGAGGGTGGGGATCGTACGCTCCGTGACCGCGCTGCCGTTGCCGAAGCGGCCCTCACCGGCCGGGGCGCGGTCGCCGTCCTCCAGCGCCATGCGCTCGGGCAGGCTGAGCGGCTTGCCCTCGGCCTGCTTCTCGCGGATCGTGTCGACCCACTGCGCGTGCCAGGCGTGCGGGAGTTCGGCGCCGTCGGAGGGCGAGAGGTAGAGCCCGACCTTCAGGCCCGCCTTGCGGGCGGCCTTCACATAGGCGGCCACGACGTCGGGGCTGCCGGGGCTGAGCGCGACCGAGTGGTCGGTGTAGCGGCTGGGGTAGAGCACGAAGCCGTCGTGGTGCTTGGCGGTGAGCATGACCTGTTCGACACCGGCGGCCCGGTAGGCGCGCATCCACTGGTCGGCGTCCACGGCCTCGGGCGCGAAGAGCTTCTCGTCCTCCGTGCCCGAGCCCCACTCGCGGTCGGTGAACGTGTTCATCCCGAAGTGTGTGAAGGCGGTGACCTCCCGCTGCTGCCAGGCGAGTTGGCCGGGTGTGGGGACGATGTTCGCGGCCTTCTCGATGATCCGGTCGGGGCTGTCGCAGGACTCGACCGTCATCTGCGGGGCGGGCTTCACCGGCGCGCTGCACGGGGCGCCCGGCGGCGCCGGCCGCTGGTGCGCGGGCTGCTGCGCCATCGCCTGTACGGGGACGAGCGCGGCGGCCGCCGCCAGTGCGAGCGCACTGAGCACACGGGTGCGTCGTGCCATGGTTCCCTCCCGTTCCCGACCAAAATTGGTCGGATCTCTTGGGTGCCAACGTGGGCATGCTGCCGCACACGTGGGCCCACGGGAAGGGTGCGTACGAGATACGTCCTATCTCTCGTACGCAAAGCCCAAGCCCGCCCCTACGGCCGCCTCAGTCGTCGAACCAGCCCGGCACATCGAGCCGGAGCGCACCAGAGGGCACCATCGTGCGCAGATCGGCCTCCATTGCACGCACCCGGTCGGCGCCGAGCACCTCGACCCAGCGGGCGCGCAGCCGGTCGAAGCCCTCGGCCGACCTGACCAGGACGTCGACCCCCCGCGCGGTCAGCCGGACCAGCTTGCGCCGGCCGTCCCGCGGGTCGCCGACGCGCTCCACGTATCCGAGCCCTTCGAGCTTCTCCACGGTCTTGCCGGCGGCCTGCTTGGAGACCCCGAGCCGCCGGCCGATCTCGCTGGCCGTCGCCCCGTCGCGGCCGACGGCCTGGAGCGCGTAGCCGTACGCGGGGCGGACGTCGACATGGCCGTGCCCGGCGAGATCGCGGTGCAACTCGTCGATGATCGACCGGAATCCGGCGAACAGCAGCATGGGCAGCTCGAAGCCCGGCACGTCCCCCTCGGACGGCTCCGCCCGTCGCTCAGCCATTGCGAAACTCGACAACCTGGTTTACCTTTTCGTCAATCACGTTGTCGATTTTAGCCTGAGCAACCACCAGGAAGAGGTCTGCCATGCCCGCGTCCGTGTTCCCCGACCACACCCTCGAATCCGCCCCGGCCGCCGCTCGCCGCAGCATGGAGGCAGTGGCGAAGAAGCAGGGCCGTCTGCCCGCCGCCGTCGCCCGGCTCGCCACCTCGCCGGAGCTGCTCGACGGTTTCCTGAGGGCGAGTGCCACCTTCGAGTCCACCACCCTGGACCCGCTCTCCCGCGAGGTCCTGATCATGACGATGGCGACCCGCAACGACTGCCACGTCTGCGTGGCGATGCACACGGCGAAGCTCACCGCACTCGGCGCGGACCCCGAGCTGATCACGGCCCTGCGCGAGCAGCGGGCACTCGCGGACGAACGGCTGGAGGCGGTGAGGGAGTTCACCCTGGCCGTGATCGCGACGGCCGGAGCCGTGGACGACGCGACGCTCCAGGCGTTCCTGGGACACGGCTACACCGCCCGCAACGCGCTGGAAGTGGTCCTGGGCATCGGCACGTACACGATGTCGACGCTGGCCAACCGGATGACCGGGGCGCCGCTCGACCCCCGGTTGGCCGCCTTCGCCTGACAGCCGGGCGTCCGGCCGCGCGTCGGGTGACCCCGCCGTGACGGCCGAACGGCTGGATCGGAACAAACCGCCGAACGCCCCATTGCCCGCCCCCGCACCCGTCATTAACGTGCGCACCGCACGCACCTGTTGTCGCATGCACCACCATGAACAACACCGAGGAGTGCGGATCATGACGGAACCCTCCCTGCCCTTCAGCTCCTCCCGGCCGACGAGACGTACGCTGCTGGGCACCGCCGGAGCCGTCGGCGCCGTCGCCGCGCTCGGGGCCGCCGCCCCCGCGCACGCCGCCCCCGCACCGGCCGCCCCGGCCCGGAGCCTCGCGCCCGCGCACGAGGCGCTCCGTCGTCTGCTGCCGGACCACGCGGACCAGTTCCGGCTCCGTTCCCTCCCCGGGGCCGACGGCGCGCAGGACCGCTTCCGGGTCACCGGCGCCACCGGGCGGATCGAGATCGCCGCCACCACGCCCGCCGCCGCCCTGACGGGGGCGCACTGGTACCTCAAGTACACCTGCGACGCCGTCATCTCGTGGTCCGGAAGCCGTACCGGGCTGCCCCGCCGGCTGCCCGCCCCCCGTACCCCCGTCGAGCGCTCCGCGACCGTCGCCCACCGGTTCGCCCTCAACGACACCCACGACGGCTACACCGCCCCGTACGCCGACTGGTCGCGCTGGGAGCGGATGCTCGACGTCCTGGCCCTGCACGGCTGCAACGAGGTGCTGGTCACCGCCGGGCAGGAGGCCGTCTACCACCGGCTGCTCCAGGACTTCGGCTACAGCGACACCGAGGCCCGCACCTGGCTGCCCGCCCCTTCCCACCAGCCGTGGTGGCTGCTCCAGAACATGAGCGGATACGGCGGCCCGCTCGGTCCGGAGCTGATCGGGCGGCGCGCGGAGCTGGGCCGGCGCATCGCCGGCCGGATGCGGGAGCTGGGCATGGCACCGGTGTTCCCCGGCTACTTCGGCACGGTCCCGGACGGCTTCACGGACCGCAATCCCGGGGCCCGGGTCGTTCCGCAGGGCACCTGGAACGGGCTGCGCCGGCCCGACTGGCTCGACCCGCGCACCCCCGTCTTCGCCGAGGTGGCCGCCGCCTTCTACCGGCACCAGGAGGAACTGTTCGGCGCGGTGGGCCACTTCAAGATGGATCTGCTGCACGAGGGCGGCAGCGCCGGTGACGTCCCGGTGCCGGATGCCGCCCGTGCCGTCGAGTCGGCCCTGCACACCGCACACCCCGGCGCGACCTGGGTGATCCTCGGCTGGCAGGCCAATCCCCGGCCGGCGCTCCTGGAGGCGATCGACACCGACCGGATCCTGATCGTGGACGGCCTCTCCGACCTGGACACGGTCACCGACCGGGAGAAGGACTGGGGCGGGGCACCGTACGCCTTCGGCACCATCCCGAACTTCGGGGGCCGTACGACGATCGGCGCCAACACCGACCGCTGGACACAGAAGTTCACCGCCTGGCGCGACAAGCCCGGCAGCGCCCTGGTCGGCACGGCGTACATGCCGGAGGCGGCCGAACGCGATCCGGCGGCGTTCGAGCTGTTCAGCGAGCTGGCCTGGCGGACCGAAAAGGTCGACCGGGAGGCGTGGTTCCGGGCCTACCCGACGCTCCGATACGGCGGCCGCGACCGCTCGGCGGAAGCGGCCTTCGCCGCGCTGGCCGCCACGGCGTACCGGCTGACGAGCACCGACGGCCGCCCCGTGGACTCCCTCTTCTCCCGTCGCCCCGGCATCACCTCGTCCGTCAACTTCGCCTTCGACCCGGCCGGTTTCGACCGGGCGTTCGCGGCGCTCCTCGACGTACGTCCGTCCCTGCGCGACTCGGACACCTACCGCTACGACCTCACCGATCTGGCCCGGCAGGCGCTCGCCGACCGCTCCCGGATCCTGCTGCCGCAACTGCGGGCCGCCCAGGCCGACAAGGACGTGGCCCGGTTCCGTACGCTCGCCGCGCTCTGGCTGAAGCTGATGCGGCTGACGGACGCGATGTCCGGCTGTCACCGGGCCTTCCTGCTGGGGCCGTGGCTGGAGGACGCCAAGCGGCTGGCGACGAGCCCGGCGGAGGCGGTGCGGCTGGAGTGGACGGCGCGCACCCTGATCACCACCTGGGCGGACCGGACGGCCGCCGACGACCTCAGCAACTACGCCAACCGCGACTGGCAGGGGCTGATGGGCGAGGTCCATCTCCCGCAGTGGCAGGCGTACTTGGACGAACTGACCGACGCGCTCGCGGAGGGCAGGGCCGCGAAGCCGTTCGACTGGTACCCGGGCGAGGAGGAGTGGACCCGGGGGACCGGCAGCTTTCCGGTACGGGCGACGGGCGATGCCCACCGCACGGCGCGGCGGGTCTTCGAGACCCTGTCCACCGCCCCGTACCAGGGCACCGTCACGGTCTCGGCCGATCCGGTGGCGTTCAGCCCCGGCAGCACCGGCACGGTGACGGCCGCCTTCCGCAATCTGAACGGCCTGCGGTCCACCGGCCGGATCGACTTCGCGCTCACCGGCCTCGACGCCACCGCGACGGGCGGCACCTCCCTCGACGAGGTCGCGGCCGGCGGGTCCGGCTCGGTGGACTGGCGGGTCACGGCCCCGCCCGAGCCGCTGACCACGCCGCTGGTGCCGATGCCGTACGAGCTGAGCACCGCGTACGGGCCGCGCGGCGAGGACCGGGTGACCGATACGCGGCGCGGCGCGGTGTACCTGGCGGCGCCGCTGGAGCCGGGCTGGCACACGTACACGGCGAACGCGGCGGTCTTCGGTCAGCTGGACGGGCGGCTGGCGATCAACGGGGCGGGCCAGGACCTGTGGAAGGGCACCAGCCAGTTCGGCACCGCGTACCGGGAGCGGGCATGGTCCGACGGGGCGGAAGCGACCGTGCGGGTCGACGCGCAGGAGAACACCGGGGGCTGGGCGCGCTCGGGGATCGTGGTGCGCAACGGCCTCGCGACGCCGGGCTCCGCCGGGTTCCTGAATCTGGCGGTGACACCGTCCAACGGTGTGGTGCTCTCGTACGACACGAACGGCGACGGCACCCTGGACGCCTATCGGCGGATCACCGGGATCAAGGCCCCGGTGCTGCTCCGGCTGACCCGGGCCGGGTACGGGTGCACGGGTTCCTGCTCCACCGACGGCGGGACGAGCTGGCGGACGGTGGGCACGGTCGCCGTGCCGGGGACGGCGGCGGCCCAGGACGTGGGGATCTTCATGAGCGCGACGAACGGCGGGAGCGGACAGCGCGGCACGGTCGGGTTCAGCGGGTGGCAGCTGCAGTGAGGACACCCGGCTGCTGCGCCGCGCGCTCACCGTCCGGGCGCACCGGGACGGCGCGGCGCGTCGGCTGCAGGTACGCCCTCGCGAGGCCTGTTACCGTGCGCAGCCGACCGAGCACACCGCTCGGTCGGACTCCTGCCCTCAGCTGCGCATATCGGGCCACCGCGTGGTGACCGCAGCCAGCTCGGCCGCCGCTCGACAACCCCTGGTGAGGTCGCATGCCACCAGGATCTCCTGGATCTTCCCGCTGTTCTTCACACCGGCCGGTTTCGCCGACCGGTATCGGTTCAGGTCCCGGGAAACTTAGCCGTCCATGGGGAAACCCTTGGCCATGGCTGGGGCGCAAGGAGCCGCTTGCGGAGGGCATCCACTGGCTGCCGTCAGCTGAACCCGGTCACGCCGACGTCACGCCGCGGTGACGCCCACCACCCGACTATGGCTGGTGCAGGCAAGCGCAAACCCGCCTTCACACGCAAGGAATCCACCATGATGAGAAGCATTCGGCAAGGAATTCCCCGCCTGATCGGCGTGTCGAGCTTGATCGCGGCGCTCGCTGGCGGGGTTGGTGCGACAAGTGTCGCAGCAGCGCCCCAGGCCCCGCCAAAGGCCCCTTCCCAAATCTGCTCTCGGGCCACGCCCCAGTTCTGCAACGGCAACGTCCTCCAGCAAGGCGCACAGACCGGACGGGGCAACGGCAACGTCCTCCAACAGGGCGCACAGACCGGACGGGGCAACGGCAACGTCCTCCAGCAAGGCGCACAGACCGGACGGGGCAACGGCAACGTCCTCCAGCAAGGCGCACAGACCGGCGGTAACGGCAACGTCCTCCAGCAAGGCGCACAGACCGGACGGGGCAACGGCAACGTCCTCCAGCAAGGCGCACAGACCGGACGGGGCAACGGCAACGTCCTCCAACAGGGCGCACAGACCGGCGAAGGCAACGGCAACGTCCTCCAGCAAGGCGCACAGACCGGACGGGGCAACGGCAACGTCCTCCAACAGGGCGCACAGACCGGACGGGGCAACGGCAACGTCCTCCAGCAAGGCGCACAGACCGGACGGGGCAACGGCAACGTCCTCCAGCAAGGCGCACAGACCGGACGGGGCAACGGCAACGTCCTCCAACAGGGCGCACAGACCGGACGGGGCAACGGCAACGTCCTCCAGCAAGGCGCACAGACCGGCGAAGGCAACGGCAACGTCCTCCAACAGGGCGCACAGACCGGCGGAAACGGCAACGTCCTCCAGCAAGGCGCACAGACCGGACGGGGCAACGGCAACGTCCTCCAACAGGGCGCACAGACCGGACGGGGCAACGGCAACGTCCTCCAGCAAGGCGCACAGACCGGCGAAGGCAACGGCAACGTCCTCCAACAGGGCGCACAGACCGGACGGGGCAACGGCAACGTCCTCCAACAGGGCGCACAGACCGGACGGGGCAACGGCAACGTCCTCCAACAGGGCGCACAGACCGGCGGTAACGGCAACGTCCTCCAGCAAGGCGCACAGACCGGCGGAGGCAACGGCAACGTCCTCCAGCAAGGCGCACAGACCGGCGGAGGCAACGGCAACGTCCTCCAACAGGGCGCACAGACCGGCGGTAACGGCAACGTCCTCCAACAGGGCGCACAGACCGGCGGTAACGGCAACGTCCTCCAGCAAGGCGCACAGACCGGCGAAGGCAACGGCAACGTCCTCCAGCAAGGCGCACAGACCGGCGAAGGCAACGGCAACGTCCTCCAGCAAGGCGCACAGACCGGCGAAGGCAACGGCAACGTCCTCCAACAGGGCGCACAGACGTGACTTCTGTCGCGTGCTGACCACGACAAGCCTGCCGACCAAACTCGGTAGCGCGAACCCGCCACTGGGCAGTGGCGGGTTCGCCAACTCCGGGAACTCGCTCGCGGCGCAGTCGAAGCACGACCCGACACCACCGTGACGATGTCGGTCTGGTGCGCGACGATGCCCATCTGGTCAAATCAAAGCCTCAGCGGCGCTTCACCACGCGACCACGCGAGGTCCCATACCGAGTTCGGCCAAATTTCCCCGCAGTCGCCGCAGCCGCCAAATTTCCCTGCAGCCAATGACTCCACGCTACGACGGGAACCTACAGCTGGGGGCCGGATCCATTACCGGGGCGCGACTGCTGGAGTTCGGACACCAGCCGGCGCAGCCGCGGTGTGGGTCGGAGTCCCAGCTCGTCACGGAGGTGCTGCTCGTAGCGTTCGAAGTCGTACAGTGCCTCGGACCGATTGTCCTCCGCCAGGTGGGCGCGGATCAGCGAAGCCTGACTGCTCTCCCGCAGCGGATCCGCCTGGACGGCCGCATGGGCGGCCGTCACAGCCCAGGCGAACTCCTTCGTGTCAATGAAAGCACCCGTCAGTGCCTCAAGTGCGTGGAGTCGAAGCTGCCGCCATTGCTCCGCCTCCGGCAACATCCAGTCGTCGTACCAGCCGGGCAGCAAATCGGCGGACAGCTGGTCGACGGCCGCCGCGTTGAGGTCGAGCTCCTGGGCCGGGACATGGGGATCGAGTATTCGCTGGGCCAACGACCGAGCTCGAAACAGGTCGACGGTGACCTCCCGCGCGAGGCGCAACTCGGCGGGGCAGATATTCAGTGCTTGCTTCCCGAGGCCCTGGAGGCGTGACAATGCCGACCGCAGGTTCGTGTTCGCACCTTGCTCGGATGCTTCGGGCCAAAGACTCCCGGCTACCAGAGTTCGGGGGACAGCGGCCCGGTATTGTAGCGCGATAAACGCAAGTAGTCGCTTCGAGCCAACTGGGACGGTCACTGGTTCGTCGCCGACTACGATGTCGAAACCGCCGAGAAGAGAGATGCTCACGGACGGCCCGGACCTGGTGGGCGGCGGAAAGAAAGCGAGATCATATGAGCTCATGGCTTTGTGATCGCGTAGGGGTCGGTCTACCCGGCGCCCGTCAACTGGCCGCGCCGTCATTCCTGGGGCCAGCGATCTGTACACCTCCCGCATAGCAATGCTGCTCTACCCGCCAAGAGATGTCGAATTGTCCTAATCGGGTCCAAAAATTGGTGCCCTCAGGCCGAGCTTCCGCCGGTAGGCGCATGGGTTGAACCGGCGGACGGTGGGCACGGTCGCCGCGCCGGGGACGGCGGCGGCCCGGGACGTGGGGATCTTCATGAGCGTGACGAACGGCGGGAGCGGGCTGCGCGGCACGGTTGAGTTCAGCGGATGGCAACTGCGGTGAGGGGTCGGCCCGTTGCTCCAGCACCGACGGGCCGGGGTGACCATCGCACGATTCGCTCGTTCTGCTGAACGTGCGTCCACTGCCAGAAGTACCTTCCGCAGCCGCCCCGTCCGATGGGGAGCAGGCCGGGGCGGCGCTCGTCGAGCACTATCCGCGGCTGGTCCGGCTCGGCTATCTCGTGCTGCCGCCGTCCCTCGGCAGCCACCGCCGGGTGCTGAGGGCGCACGCGCTGGCCCAGCGGTGCCTGTTGTCCGGACGCCGGGCGGGGTACGGGGCCGGGGGCGGCGTCCCGGTGCCGCGCAGGCCCGGCGGTGCGGCGGCGGTCGATCCGTCCTATGCCCGCGCCCGCGGGCGGGTGCTGCGTGCGGCACTGGAGGCGGGCCGTCCACGACGCGCGTGGGCCCGCACCCGGCCGCCGTCGCTCCTTCCGCTCGTGTGGGGGCTGCGGCTGTTCCCGCACTCGGGTGGATCGGACGGACTCGCCCTGGAGCACGCCCTGTCGGCGCTCTCCGGCCCGGGGCGCGCCGCCCATGCCCTGCGTGGCCTGGAGGGGTTGGCCGACGCGGAGGTGCGGCGGGTGCTCGCGGATGCCGGGGTCGCTGACCCGCATGCGGCGCTCGCGGAGGCGGAGGGCGTTCCGGCGCCGTACGCGCTCCTCGACTCCCCGGAGTTCGACCCCTGTTCGCTCCAAGCCCGGCCGCCGGATCTGCTGCGCCGCCGACAGCACGCGAAGGCAGCGCTGGTGGCCGTCGCGGCACTGCTGGTGTGCGGGTCGCTGCTGGGGCTGCCGGGCAACGGCTGGGGGCGCGACGCCCGGACCGCGTCGTCGTACACCCATGACGCCGCCGTGGCACAGGCCCTGGATCCGGTCAGGTCGAGCCGGGTGTCCGCGAACTTCTGGCGGCGCTCGCCGCGTACCGACTTCACCGCCTGGCCCACTCGGGGCAACCGCACCCAGGACACCCGGCTGCTGCGCCGCGCGCTCACCGTCTGGGCGCACCCGGACGGCACGGTGCGCATCACGGCGACCCCGGACACCCCCATCGGGCCGCCGATGGGCGCGCCGCAACTGCTGTACGCGGGCGAGGTGGACCGGGTGACGGTGGTGCTGTTCTACGACGGGCTGCGCGTCGTGCGGTACGCGGAGCCCCGTGCCGACGACCGGGACGAGGGTGTCGGGCTCGACTTCGCCCGGGTCGACGGTGCTGACATGGCGTCGGCCGCCGCCCTGATCGTGGCCCGTGCCGATGACCGGATCCGCTATCTCACCGCGCCCTGGGTGACCGCGGTGTCGGTACGGGACCTGCTGGCGCCGGGCGGCGCCCCGCAGCCGCTGCGTCGCGGCCCCGACGGTGTGACCGTCGCGCTGACCAGCCCGGCGACGGCCCGCGACTGCCGTGCCTGGCAGGTGATCGAGATCCGCGACGGCTCGGCGGCCCGGCTGATGACGGACCTGGGCGAGTTGACCCCCGCCCGGCTGACCTCGGGCCCGCCGTCCGCGCCGCACGACGTCGCCGGGCGGGCGGAGCGGGACAGTTGGGCGCGGACCGCCTGTCTGCTGCCGGCGGTGCGTTCGCGCGGGGTGCGGTCGGTGAACTCCTGGCAGTACGCCGAGCAGCCGCTGCCCGAGGGCGATGGTTCCGCGCGCTGGCTCTGCACCAGGGCGGAGACCTGGCGGGGCACCGGGAGCCGGGCCCTCGCCCAGTTCCAGGCCCCGTCGGCACCGGCCGTCGCGACGGGCGGCCCGCCCGGGACGGTCGCGGCCAGGGCCGAGGACTCCCCGGCCTGCGGGGCGCGCGACCCGCGGGTGCTGGCCGGGGTGCTGTGGAAGTCGCAGGGCGGCCACTGGTACGTACTGGCGGCGGGCAGCGAGCAGTTCGCCTCGCTGGCCGCGTCGGGCGGAGTGGAGGGGCGCTCCGACAGCCGTCTCCTCGCCGTGCCGGCCAGGGCGGGCGACCGGGCGCGGCTGAACGGGACGCTGACGGACGGCAGCCGGGTGGGCGGGCTGCGCTGACGCACCGTCCCGCCGAGGTCAGGAATTCGCCGCACGGCTCTGTTCCCGCGGCCTACCTCTCAGTACATTGACAACATGTCTAACACGCAGCCAGCGCCGGTCGCGTCGGAGCGGACGCCTCTCAAGGCCCGCAAGGTCTCCTTCGCCTGGGAGAAGACTCCTCTGCACTGGGTGCCGGGCGATCCGTTCACCACACACACCATCAATGTGCTCCACCTCCTGCTGCCCGCCGGGGAACGCTGGTTCATCCACGTGTACCGGCAGGTGCTGCCGTACATCCACGACGAGCAACTGCGCCAGGACGTCATCGGCTTCATCGGCCAGGAGGCCGTGCACTCCCAGGCGCACGACGACGTGCTGCCCCGCCTGAAGGAGCTCGGTCTCGACCCGACGCCGTACACCGCGCAGGTCGACTGGTTCTTCGAGAAGCTGCTCGGCGACCGGACGCTGCCGCCGGGCCGGGCGAGCAAGTGGTGGCTGATGGAGCGGGTGGCGCTGATCGCGGCGATCGAGCACTACACCGCCTTCCTCGGCGACTGGGTGCTGAACGCGGAAGAGTTGGACCGGCGCGGCGCCGATCCGATGATGCTGGATCTGCTGCGCTGGCACGGTGCGGAGGAGGTCGAGCACCGCTCGGTCGCGTTCGAGGTGTTCATGCATGTCGACGGCGGCTACCGGCGGCGGGCGCGCACCTGGGCCACGGCGTTCAGCGCGCTGGTCTTCCTCTGGCAGCGGGGCATCCGCTTCTTCATGGAGAACGACCCGAGCCTGCTGAACGGAAAGGGGTCGGTCAAGGACTTCTACCTCAGCGGCAAGCGCGGCACCCTGCCCGCCACCGGTGATCTGCTGCGTTCGGTGCCCCGCTATCTGAGCCGCGGCTATCACCCCTCGCAGGAGGGCAGCACGGCCCAGGCCATCGACTATCTCGCCCACTCGCCCGCGGCCACGGCCGCCGAGGCCCGTATGACGGGAACCAGCTGACCATGCCGCTCCCCCTGCCCCGCCTGCGTACCGTCGTCCTGGTCGCCGGCGCCGCACTGCTGGCCAAGCGCGCCCTGCACCGCCGCATCCAGAACTCCCCGCTGTGGCCGCTGCCGGCCCTGGAGAAACCGGTCTCGGGCCACTCCGAGCGCCGCACCACGGCCACCCGCCGGCTGCTGATCACCGAGCGGACCACCCCGGCCGAGGGCGTCGTCCAGCTCCGGCTTGAGGGCTCCGCGCTGCCCGCCTGGCAGCCCGGCGCTCACCTCGACCTCCTGCTGCCCTCCGGCCTGGTCCGCCAGTACTCCCTGTGCGGGGACCCGGCCGACCCCGGCACGTACACCATCGCGACGCGGCTGGTCGAGGACGGCCGCGGCGGCTCCCGCGAGGTCCACGAGCGGCTCCACGAGGGCGAGGAGGTGGAGATCCGCGACCCGCGCAACCGCTTCCCCCTCGCCGACGCCCCCGCGTACCTGTTCGTCGCGGGCGGCATAGGCATCACCCCGATCCTGCCGATGCTGCGGTCGGTCGCCGCCTCGGGAGCCGACTGGCGGCTGCTGTACGGCGGACGGACCCGTGCCTCGATGCCGTTCCTGGACGAGATCGAGAAGCTGGGCACGGAGGGCGGCCGGGTGACGGTCGTCCCCGAGGACGAGGCGGGCCGTCCGGACGCCGCCGTGGCCCTGGCGGACACGGCGGAGGGCACGGCCGTCTACTGCTGCGGCCCCGAACCCCTGATGAACGCGGTCACCGCCGCATTGCCGCCCGGCCGCGCCCTCCATCTGGAACGCTTCACGGCGGCGGCCGCGTCGTCGGCCGGCTCCGGCCCCTTCGAGGTCGAACTGCGCCGCTCCGGCCGTACGGTCCGGGTGGCGGCGGACCGGTCGGTGCTGGCCGCGGTGCGCGACGAACTTCCGTACGTGTCGTACTCCTGTGAGCAGGGCTTCTGCGGAACATGCCAACAGCGCGTCCTGGAGGGCGAGATCGACCACCGCGACGAGCTCCTGACGGACTCCGAACGGGACGACTCGATGCTGATCTGCGTGTCGCGGTGCCGGGGCGAGCGGCTGGTGCTGGATCTCTAGGCGCGGGTCCGGGCCCGCCCGACGCCCCTCCCCCGCCGCTCCACTGGGTACGCTGTCCACCATGACGACCGGGGTGCGACGCAGGATGGGCGTCGAGGAGCGCAGACAGCAATTGATCGGTGTCGCGCTGGAGTTGTTCAGTCACCGCGCCCCGGACGAGGTGTCGATCGACGAGATCGCGGCCGCCGCGGGGATCTCGCGGCCCTTGGTCTACCACTACTTCCCGGGGAAGCAGAGCCTCTACGAGGCCGCGCTGCGGCGGGCGGCCGACGAGTTGGCGGCCCGGTTCGTGGAACCGCGCGAAGGTCCGCTCGGGTCGCGGCTGTTGAGGGTGATGGGGCGGTTCTTCGACTTCGTCGACGAGCACGGGCCCGGCTTCTCGGCCTTGATGCGGGGCGGGCCCGCGGCGGGGTCCTCGACCGCGAACGCGATGATCGACGGGGTGCGGCAGGCCGCCTGCGAGCAGATCCTGGCCCATCTGGGGGTCGAGGATCCCCCGGCTCGGCTGGAGCTGATCGTGCGGTCGTGGGTGTCGCTGGCCGAGTCGACGGCGCTGATCTGGCTGGACGGGCGGCGGATTCCGCGCGAGGAGCTGGAGTTGCAGCTGGTGCACGACTTCGCCGCGCTGGCCGCGGTGAGTGCCGCGTACAGCCCGGAGACAGCGGGCATCGTGCTGCGGGTACTCGGACAGGAGCCGGCGGACGGGCCGTTCGGGGAGCTGCTGGAGCGGCTCTCCGCCCTGGCACCCGCCGTACCGGCCGTTCCTCCGCAGCGGCTGCCGTAGCACCTGTCCATCGGCACGGCCCGGCTCCTCGCCGGGCCGTTCTCGTGGTGCCGGGCTCGTGGGGCCGTTCCCATGGAGCCGTTCCCATGGAGCCGTTCCCATGGGGCCGGGCACCCGCTACATGAGCAGTTCGCCCTGGAGCGCCGCCGCCAGGCCCACTTCCGCGTTGTCCGCCCGGCCCCGCTCGAAGGCCCGCTGGTAAGCGGCGTCGCCGACGGCCTCGCGGGCCTGGCGTTCGCAGGCCTCGCGCAGTGGGCCCAGTTCCGGGGTGCCGCGTTGCGGTTGGCCGACCATGCGCCAGTACACCTGACCCGTGCCGTACACCCGGGCGGCGCGGGCGCCGGCGCCCTGGGCGGCGATCGCCGCGGCCAGGATGTCCAGGCCGAGCGCGATGCCGAAGCTGTCGCGCATGCGGTGCTTGCCCGCGAGCATCGAGCGGGCGTGGGCGGCGGAGGATTCGGCGTCGCCCTGGAGCAGGGCGATCAGGGCGAGCTGGTAGTCGACGTAGCTACGGGTCCAGCATTCGTCCAGGGCCTCGCAGACCGCGCGCAGGACCGAGGCCGCCTCCGCCGCCTCGTCCAGCCGTCCGAGCCCGGTCAGGGCGAAGACCGTGATGAGCCGGCACCGCAGCCGGTAGGCCTTCTCCAGCGGGGTGGCGGTGCCGGTCGAGCGCAGGACCCGGTCGACCTCGCGGAGGCCCGCCTCGGGGCAGCCGGTCATCAGATGGGTGAGGCCGCACAGATAGGCGGCGGCGAGGATGCCCTCGTCGGTGCCGTCGCGCGCCGCCTCCCTGGTGCACTCCCGGCCCAGCCGGCGGGCGGCCGGGTAGTCGCCCTGGAGCATGACGGTGATGCCCAGCACCCACAGGGCGCGGGTGCGGTGGGGTCCCTCGGCCGGTCCGGCGGCCAGGGCGCGCCGGGCGTATTCGCGGGTCTGCGGGAGATGGCCGCAGCAGCACCAGAAGAAGCCGATCCGTCCCGCCATCTCCTGGGCGGCCGCGGTGTCGTGGACCAGCAGGTGGTCGAGGGCGGCGCAGAGGTCGGCGTGCGCCTCGGCGATGCGGTGGTACCAGCTGATCTGGTCGTCGCCGGTCCAGCCGGCGTGGGCGTTGCGGGCCAGGCCGAGGAAGCAGGCGGCGTGCCGGTCGGCGGCGGCCCGTTCCTCACCGAGTTCGGCGAGCCACATCCGTCCGTACTCGCGGATGGTGTCGAGCATGCGGTACCGCAGGCCGTCCCGCCCGACGACGGACTTGGCGACCAGTCCGTCCAGCGCCCGGGGCACACCGTCCGGGGTGAGCGGCCCCCCGGCGCAGACCTCGCGGGCCGCGGCCTCGTCGAAGTCGCCGCGCAGGACGGTCAGCCGGGCCCAGAGCAGCCGTTCCAGCGGGGTGCACAGCTCATGGCTCCAGCCGATGGCGGTGCGCAGGGTGCGGTGGCGCGGCGGCCAGAGCGATGTGTCGTCCGGTACGTCGAAGCGGGAGCTGATCCGAGCGGCGACCTGCTCGACGGTGTCCCGGCCGAGGGCTCCCGCCGCGAGTTCGATGGCGAGCGGAATGCCTTCGAGGTTTCGGCAGATCTCGGCGGCGGCCTCGGCGTTCCCCGGCTCGTCGAGGGCGAGCTCCGGGGCCGCCGCGGCCGCCCGGTCCCGGAACAACGTCAGCGCGTCGGCCGCGCCCTCGACGGGCAGCGGGTCCACCTCGACGATCTGCTCGCCCCGGATGTCCAGGGGCTGCCGGCTGGTGGCGAGCACGGTGAGGCCGGGGGACGTCGTGAGGATCTCGCCGAGCAGGTGCACGCAGGCGGAGCGCAGATGTTCGCACGAGTCGAGAACCAGCAGCAGTTCCTTGTCGACGAGCCATTCGCACAGGGCGTCGATGGGCATGCGCAGGGTGTGGTCGGAGAGCCCGACCGCGTCGGAGACGGTCGCGATGAGCAGTCCGTCGTCGTGGAGCGGCGACAGGTCCGCCCACCACGCGCCGTCGCGGTGTCCGGCCGCCGCCTGCCGGGCCGCCCGGACGGCGAGTCTGGTCTTGCCGACGCCGCCGGTGCCGGTGAGCGTGGTCAGCCGGTGCGTGGCGAGAGTGTGCTCCAGCCTGGCAAGTTCCGCTTTCCGTCCGACAAAGCTGCTTGTCTCCTCGGGGATGTTGCTCGCCATGGTCACCGTCGCTGAAACAGGTGGACCGGCCGGTCCCGGCCCCTGGTTCCCGTACGGCGCAGGCATGCGAGGAAGCCTGGCGTACCGGAAAGGGGCCGGGACCGGCCGGGGGGTGGGAGGGCGCGCCGGGGGTGCGGTGCTGCGGCATTCCCCGACGGCTGCTGCCTCCCAACGTAGCCCCGTCATGGCTCAGTTCAGGGAGAAAACCGCCACCGTACGCCCCGGGACGGTGAATCTTCCGGAACTCTTCTCATACGTGGACTTCTTGACGGTAGGATCCGCGCCCGCGGCCTGGACCGGGTGCAGTGCGTACTGCTTCCCCGCCAGCCCGGCGACCGTCTGGGTCTCGGTGCCGGGGGCGGCGTTGAGGACCACCACCAGCTTCCCGAGCCGCATGGTGATCACGCCCGGTGTCTCGTCCTTCCCGGAGAGCGGGAAGGACAGGGCGGACTGCACCTGGCCGGTGGTGGCGAGGCCGAAGCCCTTCTCCGTGGAACGGATGGTGAGCAGGTCCTGGTACGCGGCGGACGCGGCGTCGATCTGCGCGCAGCCGGGGCGGAGCGCGGCGTCGGCCAGCAGCGGCTTCGCGTAGGACCACTTGGACGCGTTGTCGGCGGCCGGCGGCAGTCCGCGGCCGAAGCCGTTGCCGTCGCGGCAGTCCCAGTGCAGGGCGTTGAACCAGTCGCCGCTGTCGTAGGAGTTGCGGTCCAGGGACTTGGAGCGCAGCAGGTCGGTGCCCGCCTGGGAGAGCGAGGGGCCCTGCGAGAGGGTGGCCGTCGCCATGGCCAGGACCTGCATGCGGGCCCGGTCGGCCGCCGGTGTGCCCGCCGGGAGCTTGAAGGCGAGCGTGTCGTAGAGCGACTCGTTGTCGTGGGCGTCCGCGTAGGCGAGCGCGTCGCCGGGGGCCGCGGCGTATCCGGCGGGGGCGCCGTTGTAGTCGACGCCGGACCCCTTGACCGTGTTGCCGGCGGAGTCGGTGAAGGTGTAGTCGGCGAGGTTGCCGGTGAGGCCGACCTTGATCAGGTCCTGGTAGTGGAGCAGCCGGGCCTTCTGTTCGGTCCTCGTTCCGTTGGCGGCCGAGGTGTTGGGGTCGGTGTAGAGGCCGGTGGCGAAGCCCTGTACGCCCGGGTCCTCGTCGAAGGGGCTGCCGCCGCGGACGGCGTCGCGGGAGCGGTCGGAGAAGGTGGCGATGCCGGTGCCGGCCATGTTCTTCTGGGTGGCCTGGACGAAGCGGGCGTCGTCGGCGATCTCACCGAAGTTCCAGCCCTCCCCGTACAGGAGGATCTTCTTCCCGTCGACGCCGTCCTTGGCCACGGTCAGCCCGTCGAGCGCCTTGCGGACGGCGAGGATGTTGTCCTTGGGGTGGTGGCCCATCAGGTCGAAGCGGAAGCCGTCGACCTTGTACTCCTTGGCCCAGGTGACGACCGAGTCGACGACCAGCTTGCCCATCATGGTGTTCTCGGGTGCGGTGTTGGCGCAGCAGGTGGAGGTGGCGACGGTGCCGTCGTCCAGGAGCCGCTGGTAGTAGCCGGGCACGATCCGGTCGAGTACGGACTTGTCGTCCTGGCCGGAGGCGACGGTGTGGTTGTAGACGACGTCCATGACGGTGCGCAGCCCCGCGCCGTTCAGCCCCTGCACCATCTGCCGGAACTCGACGGTGCGCCGGGGGCCGTCCGGGTCGGAGGCGTAGGAGCCCTCCGGGACGGTGTAGTGCAGCGGGTCGTAGCCCCAGTTGAATCCGTCCTTCGCGGCGGCCTTCGCCGCACAGGCCTGCTGCTCGTCGGAGTCGGGGGCGTACACGGACAGCTCGCAGGCCGGTTTCTGCTGGGCGGATTTCTTCTCGGGGATGGTGCCGATGTCGAAGGCGGGCAGCAGATGGACGTAGCCGGTGCCGGAGTCCGCGAGCCGCTTGAGGTGCTTCATCCCGTCGGAGCGGGTGTCGGTGAAGGCGAGGTACTCGCCGGGGTGCTTCGAGGTGCGGTCCGCGATCGAGAAGTCGCGGATGTGCAGCTCCTGGATCTGGGCGTCGCGCAGCGGGACGGCGGCGGGCTTCCGCAGCCCGGACCAGCCCTTCGGTGCGAGGCCGGGGTCGTCCAGGTCGACGACGAGGCTGCGCGCGGAGTCCGTGGTCAGCGCGGTGGAGTACGGGTCGGTGACCTTGTTGGTGACGAACTTCTGGACGGTGGGCGCCCAGACGTCCACGGCGTACCGGTAGGGCTTGCCGTTCCAGGTCTTCGGTCCGGTGACCGACCAGACGCCCGTTCGGTCGTCGCGCCGCATCGGGACGCTCTTCCCGTCGAGGTCGAGGGCGACGGTCCGCGCGGTGGGTGCCCAGACGGACAGGGTGGGGCGGCCGTGGTCGAAGACCGGGCCGAGCGAGGCGCCGGCCGCGTTCTTGCCGTACAGGTCGTCGAGCACGCCCGCGCTCTGTACGCCGGTGGCGGCGAGCAGGGCGCCGTTGGCGGCGCGCTGGGTGGCGATCAGCTGGCCGCGCAGCGCGTCACGGACCCTGTCCCGGTCCCGGGCGTCGATGGTGAACGCCGGGTAGTCCTTGAGGTTCGGATGCTTCGCCTTCTGTGCGTCGGTCAGCGCGGAGGGGGTGAGCCGCAGCCACTGGCCCTCGTCGGAGAGTGCCCCGTCGACGACGGAGATGCCGCCGCGCGGTGCGTGGACGAGCTGCTGGCTGGTGGCGCCGGTGGCCTTCACCTTCCATACGACGGTGTCGGCGTCGATCCACTGCGCCTCGGCCCTGGAGAGGTCGGGGGTGGGTACGCCGCCGGCCTGGGGCAGCAGGTAGCCGGGCGTGGCACCGAGCATCCAGGCCTCGTGCCCGTACGTGGCGAGGTCGAGCGACTGGTCGCTGGGGAGGTCCTTCTCGTCGCCCTTGTGCAGGATGTAGCTGAGCGAGGTGGCGCCGTCGGTGAGCGGCACCTCGAAAGTGGCGCCGGAGGCGTCCTTCTTCACCGGCTGGAGCGGCTTGGCCCAGTCGGTGGGGTCCTTGGCGCCGGTCCAGGTGTGCAGCCCCCAGCCGTCGTAGTCGCCGTCGGGCCGGTAGTAGTGCAGTACGGCCTTCGTGGTGTCCTGCGGCGGGTAGGCGCCGTCGGGGGCCGTGTCGGCCTGGCCGTCCTTGCCCTGCTCGATCCAGACCTGCCCGGTCTTCGCGAGTTCGACGGTGCGCTGCGGCCCGTCGGCGGTGCCGTCCTTCTCGACGGTGTACGGGACGGTGGACGCGCCTTCGTCGAGCTTGAGCCAGGCGAAGGCTCCGTAGGCGTCGCGCCCGGTGAAATCGGCCGTCGCGTCGCCCGACCTGAGCTGCCGGCCCGCGTAGTCGCCGTCCGCGCGCTTGTAGTGGACGACGGCGTAGTCGCGCTGGACGGCCACGGGCTTCACGTCGGCCGGGGCCTGTCCGGCGGTGCTCGCGGCGAGTGCGCTCGCGGTGCGGCCGGCGCGGTCGACGACGACCGCCTTGTAGCGCAGCGGTGTTCCGGCCGCCACCTTGCCGTCCAGGTGCTGGGTGACCCGGTACGGGGCGTGGTCGGCGGAACCGAGCGTGACCCACTTCCCGTTGCCGGTCTGTGCGGCGAAGACGACCCGGTTCAGCTGTCCGCCGTCGACGTCGGCGGAGAGCTCCACGGTGCCGGTGGCTCCGGCGGCGGGCGCCTCGATCGTGATCGAGGGCTTGGTGGCCGGGGCGCCCAGGGGCTTCTCGGCGCGCAGCACGAGGCTGGAGAGGGCGGGGACGGTGACGGTGATCTTCTTGTCCGCGCCGCTGCGGATGGTGGCCGAACCCCCGTACAGCGTACGGAAGTTCATACCGGCCGATGCGGTGGGCAGCTCGACGGTCCTCGGGGCGGTGCCGTTGTTGGTGGCCACGAGGTACTCGTCGGGCTTCTCGGGGTCCGTGCGGGAGAAGGCGTAGACGGAGCCCTCCGCGTACCGCTCGGTCTGGACGCCGTCGCGCAGTGCCGGGTTCTTCCTGGTGAGTTCGGAGAGCGCGGCGATGTTCCGGTACAGGGGGTGCTTCGTGTCGTACGCGTCGGTGGCGTGGGTGCGGTCGGTGCCCAGTTCGTCGTCGTCGAGGTAGTCGGCGGTCTTCGAGGCGAACATGGTCTGCCGGGCGTCCCGGTCGCCGCCCGCGCCGGTGAAGCCCTGCTCGTCGCCGTAGTAGACGACGGGGTTCCCGCGACCGAGGAACATCAGCTCGTTGGCGAGCTCCGCGCGCCGGACGAGTTCCGCGTCGTCGGCCTTCGGGTTGTCCTGCTCCAGGAACGCGCCGATGCGGCCCATGTCGTGGTTGCCGAGGAAGGTCACCTGCTCGTAGGCGTTGGCCTTGTCGGTGGTGTAGCGGTAGTCGTCGCCGAACACCGCCGCGAGCTTCGCGGCCGGGGCGCCCTGCGAGGCGTACTGGCGTGCCGCTTCCTGGAAGGGGAAGTCGAGCGTCGCGTCGAGCCGGCCCCGGGTGACGTAGGGCGAGGTGACGGCGGTGTCGGAGGAGTAGACCTCGCCGAACATGAAGAAGTCCTCGCGGCCGTGCTTGGCCGCGTAGGTGTCCAGGGCCGTCGCCCACTGGGTCCAGAAGTCCAGGTCGACGTGTTTGACGGTGTCGATCCGGAAGCCGTCGATGTCGAAGTCCCGGACCCACTTCTCGTAGATCTTCTCCATGCCGGAGACGACCTCGGGCCGCTCGGTCCACAGATCGTCCAGCCCGGAGAAGTCGCCGTACGTGGCGGACTCACCGGCGAAGGTCGAGTCGCCGCGGTTGTGGTACATCGTCGGGTCGTTGAGCCAGGACGGGACCTTCTTCCCGGCGGTCCCGGTGTCCTTCGGGGTGTACGGGAACGAGCCCGCGTCCACCTTCGCCAGGCCCTTGGCGTCGTCGAAGGGGCGGCCGTCCCTGTCCAGGTACGGGTAGGCGCCCTTCGGCCGGTAGCCGTAGGCCTTCTCGGCGTAGTCGACGGTGTCCGCGGTGTGGTTGGTGATGACGTCGAAGAAGACCTTCATGCCCTTGGCGTGGGCCCTGTCGATCAGCTTCGACAGGTCGGCGTTGGTGCCGAAGTGCGGGTCGACCTGCGTGAAGTCGGTGATCCAGTAGCCGTGGTAGCCGGCCGAGGCGTCCTTGCCGGTGCCCTGGACGGGGCGGTTCTTGAAGATCGGGGCGAGCCAGATGGCGGTGGTGCCGAGGCCCTTGATGTAGTCGAGCCGATCGGTCAGGCCCTTGAGGTCGCCGCCCTGGTAGAAGCCCTTGTCGGTGGGGTCGTAGCCGGTGTCCGTGCGTGAACCGGTGAGCCCGCCGCGGTCGTTGGAGGTGTCGCCGTTGGCGAACCGGTCCGGCATGACGAAGTAGAACTGCTCCCGCGTCAGGTCGTGACGTGCGGGTTCGGCGGCCAGCCGGGAGTCCGGGGGCGGGCCCGGGGGTCTCGGCGCGGCGGAGGCGGATGCCGCCGGGACGACGGGGAGGAGCGCCGCGCAGAGTGCGGCGACGGCTCCACGTCCGAGGGTGGAACGGGACACGGGCTGGGTCTCCTTGCGTGCGGGTGGGGGTTCTCGGGGTGGGCGGACTTCGTCGGGGTGGCGGGGTGGGGGCGGGGGCCCACCGGGGCGTCTCCTCGGACGACGCGGGCTCGTCCCGCACCGCGGGCGGGCCGCCCTCGTGCTGCGCCGTCCTGCGGGGATCGCCCTGGTGCGCCCCCGCCCCCGGTCGCCCCGGTCAGCCGGTGGTGCCCGCGCAAGCGCGGGCGTTCACCTGGAGTGCCACCGCCGTGTTCGCGCCCAGAGTCGCGGTGAACTGGCCCGAGCCGTTCACCGTGACGCCGTTGCCGGACTGGATGTCGCAGTAGTCACCGGCAGGCAGTGAGGTCTGGAACGTACGGGTCAGCGAGGAGCCCTCGTGGTTGATCGCGACGTACGCCTTGGAGCCGCGGCCGAACGCGATCCGGTCCCCGCCGTCGTCCCACCAGTCGGTGACGGACTCGCCGCGCGCCGTGTTGCGGAAGCCGACCATGGAGGAGATCTCGCGCCAGGCGTGCTGGCACTTCCACCCGTCGCTGTAACAGGCGTTCACCGTGCCGCCGTTGGGCGGGCCCGCGTCCTTGTCGGACCACTCGTAGCCGGAGTGGACGTCGGGCGAGCCGTACGGCCAGGCGAGCATGAAGACATTGGCGAGGGTGTAGTTCGCGCCGTCCTTGTAGTTCAGCGTGTCGCCGCCGCGCTCGGTGTCGTGGTTGTCGACGAAGACCGCGGCCTTCGACGACGGCATGAAGCCCCAGCCCTCGCCGTAGTTCTTCAGATGGGCGAGGTTCTCGTTGTTGAAGACCTGCTTGAGGCCACGGGCGTAGCGGAATTCCTGGACGTCCCCGGTGCCGGTGTACTCGTCGGGCGAGACCGCCTCGCCCGCGCCGTATATCGCCTCCTGCTTCCAGTGGACGTTCGGGTCGCTCAGCCGTGACTTGATGTTCGCCAGGTCGGCGGCGGGCATGTGCTTGGCGGCGTCGATCCGGAAGCCGTCCACGCCCAGGGAGCGCAGGTCGTCCAGGTAGGCGGCGATCCGGCCGCGTACATAGTCCTCGCCGGTGTCCAGGTCGGCGAGGCCGACGAGTTCGCAGTTCTGGACGTTGGCGCGGTCCTGGTAGTTGCTGATCTGCGCGGTGCAGTCGTCCATGTCGGGCGCGGAGTACAGGCCGGGGTAGTCGTACTTGGTGTACGAGGAGCCGCCGGTGCCGGTGCCCGATCCGGCCGACATGTGGTTGATGACGGAGTCGGCGACGACCTTGACGCCGGCGGCGTGGCAGGTGCCGACCATGGCGGCGAACGAGGCACGGTCGCCGAGCCGCCCGGCGATCTTGTAGCTGACGGGCTGGTACGAGGTCCACCACTGGCTGCCCTGTATGTGCTCCTGGGGCGGCGAGACCTGTACGTAGCCGTAACCGGCCGGGCCGAGGGAGTCCGTGCAGGCCTTGGCCACGGAGTCGAATTTCCACTCGAAGAGGACGGCGGTGACGTCCTTGTCTCCGGGGCCGGCGGCCTGGGCGGTCGTGGTGGGGGCCACGAGGGCGGCGACGCCTGCTGCCAGGGCGAGCGCCGCGGACAGTGGTCTGCGTGCCATGTTTCCTCCTGCTGTGGGGGGAAATGCGGGTGACGGTGCAGCCTCACGTGGCAACGCGCCCTGCCCTCAAGGCTCCTGAAGGTTCTTGCTGCAAGAATGCAAACCTTGCCGCGACGCAGACCGTACGAGCCCGTCAGTCGCTGGTCAACCCTTTGGACACGGTCCGCTCGCATCCAGGAAATACGGCAGTTTTCTTCCTGCAAGTACTTACGCAAAACATTGCAGCGCTGTTACGTTTCTCCCGACTCCGGTCCGGTCGGCCGGGGGTTCCGGTGCCCCCGGACCCCACGCGCCCGGCCGGCCGGGCCGGTCACGCACAAGAGAGGCACCCGGGGTCGCTCACTCCCCGCAGGCCCATTCCGGGCCGACTCCCGGTGCCTCTCCTGTACGCCCGGAACGGTCCCTCGGGCCTCAGAGGCTGTCGGGTGACTTCGGACCGGGCTGCCTCTCAGAGCCGGAGCGCCGCGGTGGATCCCCGTACCACCAGCTCCGGCTGGAACACGTACTCCGTACGCTGCACCGGGCTGCCGCCGATCTCCTCCAGCAGGGCGCTCACCGCTGCCGCCGCCATCGCCTGCACGGGCTGACGCACCGTCGTCAGCGGCGGATCGGTGAACGCGATCAGCTGCGAGTCGTCGAAGCCCACCACCGACACGTCGCGCGGCACGCCGAGCCCGCGCTCCCGGGCCGCACGCACCACGCCCAGCGCCATCAGGTCGCTGCCGCAGACGATGCCCGTGCAGCCCTGGTCGAGCAGCGCACCCGCCGCGACCTGTCCGCCCTCGACGCTGAACAGCGTGGGGCAGACCAGGAGTTCGGCCTCGGCGCGGTCCAGGCCCAGCAGGTTCACCGCGGCATCGAGGAAGCCCTCGCGCTTGCGGCGGGACGGCACGTAGCGCTGCGGCCCGATCGCCAGACCGACCCTGCTGTGGCCGAGGTCGGCGAGGTGCCCGACGGCCATCCGCACGGCGGCGGAGTCGTCGGGCGAGACGAACGCGGCGCTGATCCGTTCGTTGTAGCCGTTGATCAGGACGAACGGCACGCCGCGGTCGGTGAGCGCGGCGTACCGGGCCGGGTCGGCCGACATGTCGGCGTGCAGCCCGGAGAGGAAGACGATCCCGCCGACGCCGCGCTCGACGAGCTGCTCGACGAGTTCGTCCTCGGTGGCGCCGCCGGGCAGCTGGGTGCAGAGCACCGGGGTGTAGCCGTGCCCGGCCAGCATCTGCTCGACGGACTGCGCGAACGCCGGGAAGATCGGGTTGGTGAGCTCGGGCGTCACCAGCCCGATCAGCCCGGCGCTGCGCCTGCGCAGCCGCACGGGACGTTCGTAGCCGAGGATGTCCAGCGCCGCGAGCACCCGCTGACGCGTGGGGTCCGCGACGCCCGGTTTCCCGTTGAGCACCCGGCTGACGGTCGCCTCGCTGACCGCTGCCTGACCGGCGATGTCCGAGAGCCTCGGCGCACCGCCGGTCCCGGGGCCTCTGGGCAGGGGGACGGTCACACCGTCCACCACACCGTGGTGTCCGCGGGCAGCTCGATCTCGGCGCCGTCGGTGACGACCGGGCTGCTGGACAGCAGCACGGTGCCGCGCACCGGGATGCGCACCGGGCGACCCGTCGTGTTGACGGTGCAGACGAAGCCGGGGCGGGCGAAGATCAGCAGGCCCTCGGGGGCCTTGAGCCACTCCACCGCGGTTCCGGCGCCGAGCCCGGGGTGCGCCCGGCGGGCGGTGATCGCGGACCGGTACAGCTCCAGCGTGGAACCGGCGGTGCCGGTCTGCGCCTGGACGCTCAGCTCGCCCCAGCCCTCGGGCTGGGGCAGCCAGCTGCCGCCGTCGCCGAAGCCGTACGAGCTGCCGTCGCGGGTCCACGGGATCGGCACCCGGCAGCCGTCGCGGAAGCCGTCCTGGCCCTCCGCGCGGAAGAACGACGGGTCCTGACGGACCTCGTCGGGCAGGTCGGTGACGTCGGGCAGGCCGAGCTCCTCGCCCTGGTAGACGTACGCGGAGCCGGGCAGCGCCAGCATCAGCAGGGTGGCGGCGCGGGCCCGGCGCAGGCCCAGCTCGCGGTCGCCGGCCTCACGGATCTGGGTGCCGAGGCCGGGCGGGTTGGCGAACCGGGTGGTGTGCCGGGTCACGTCGTGGTTGGAGAGCACCCAGGTGGTGGGGGCGCCGACCGGACGCATCGCGTCGAGCGAGGTGTCGATGACCTTGCGGAGCTCGGCCGCGTCCCAGGCGGTGGAGAGGTACTGGAAGTTGAACGCCTGGTGCATCTCGTCCGGGCGTACGTAGTTGGCGGTGCGCTCGACGGTGGGGGTCCAGGCCTCGGCGACGGCGATGCGGTTGCCGGGGTACTCGTCGAGGATGGTGCGCCAGGAGCGGTAGATCTCGTGCACCCCGTCCTGGTCGAAGAACGGCATGATGTCGTTGCCGAGCAGCTTGAGCTGGTCGTGGCTGCCGAGGTCGGGCAGGCCGGCGGCCTTGACGAGGCCGTGGGCGACGTCGACCCGGAAGCCGTCGACGCCCATGTCGAGCCAGAAGCGCAGGATCGACCGGAACTCGTCGGCGACGGCCGGGTGTTCCCAGTTGAAGTCGGGCTGCTCGGGCGCGAAGAGGTGGAGGTACCAGTCGCCCGGGGTGCCGTCCGGGTCGGTGGTGCGGGTCCACGCGGAGCCGCCGAAGATGGACTCCCAGTCGTTGGGCGGCAGTTCGCCGTCCGCGCCCTTGCCGGGGCGGAAGTGGTAGCGCTCGCGCAGCGCGGAGCCGGGGCCCTCGGCGAGGGCGCGCTTGAACCACTCGTGCTGGTCCGAGGAGTGGTTGGGCACCAGGTCCACGATGATCCGCAGGCCCAGGTCGTGGGCGTCCCGGATCAGCGCGTCGGCGTCCAGCAGGGTGCCGAACATCGGGTCGATGGCACGGTAGTCGGCGACGTCGTAACCCGCGTCGGCCTGCGGGGACGCGTAGAACGGGCTGAGCCACACCGCGTCCACACCGAGGTCCTTGAGGTACGGGAGTCTGCCGCGTACGCCTGCGAGATCGCCCATGCCGTCGCCGTTGCCGTCGGCGAAGCTCCGTGGGTAGACCTGGTAGATCACCGCGTCCTGCCACCAGCCGGTCTGGTGGGCCGGAGCGTCGCCGGACGTGCCGGTGGAGGGGGCAGCGAGGTGCTGGGTCATGTCATCCCTGAGGTGTCGGGGTGGGAAGCGGCGCCGGGACCGGGTCGGGACACCGGCGGACCGCCGTGACTTGGTGCGTGCGGGTCGTGCGGGAGCGTTCCGGCTCAGAGGCTGTCGGGTGACCTCCGATCGGAAAGCGCACGCGGTCTGGTGCATGCGATTCCAAGGCGCCGGGATGTCCTCGGACGGGGCCTCCCCTGCTCGAACGAAGTTGAGAGTTCGGGGAAGGAGCTACTAGGGCATTTCGGCAACGCGGGTGGGGGTCCTCCTGGCCCTCAATGCCTTGGGGGAGTGCGTGCCAGACCGTGGCTGTCCGATTGGAGGTCACCCGACAGCCCCTCAGCCCTTGACGGCTCCGGCGGACATGCCGGTGACCAGGTGGCGCTGGGCGAAGAGGAAGACCAGGGCCGCGGGTATCGCGATCAGCACGGACGCGGCGGTCATCGGCCCCCACTGGGCTCCGTACTGGTTGACGAAGAGCTGCAGTCCGCCCGCGAGGGTGAGGTTGTCCTCGCCGACCATGAAGGCGGAGGCGTACGCCACTTCGCCCCACGCGGTGATGAAGGAGTAGAACGCGGTGACGGCGAGGCCGGGCTTGGCGAGCGGCAGGATGAGCCGCCAGAACGTGCCGAACGGGGTGAGGCCGTCGACCTGGCCCGACTCGTCGATCTCGCGCGGGATGGTGTCGAAGAAGCCCTTCATCATCCAGGCGCAGAACGGCACCGAGATGGTGAGGTAGGTGATGACGAGGCCGGCCGGCTGATTGAGCAGCCCCATGCCCGCCATGATGTTGTAGATCGGCACGATGAGGACGGCGACCGGGAACATCTGGGTGATCAGGAGCGTCCACATCAGCCCGCGCTTGCCCGGGAAGCGGAAGCGGCTGACGGCGTAGCCGGTGGAGGCGGAGACGATGACGCCGAGAAGCGTGGTGAGCCCCGCGACGAGCACGGAGTTGCCGAACCAGGTGAGGAACTTCGTGTTCTGGATCAGGTTCGTGTAGTTCTCGAACGTCGTCTCTTTGAAGAAGTCCGTGGTGGTCGCGTACGCGGCGGGCTTCAGCGAGGTGAGCAGGACCCACAGCACGGGGAAGACGGCGATCACGGACGCCACGATGAGCGTGAGGTGCAGCGCGACGGAGGCGATCGGCGAACGCTCGCCGCGCAGCCGGACCTTGCGCGCGGTGCTCCGGGCGGAGGCGGCCGGGGCGGTGGTTGCGGGGGCGGTGGTCACCAGTCGTCTCCCTGGGTGCGCAGGACTCGCCGGTAGACGGCGGCGAAGATCATCAGGAGGACGAGGATCAGTACGCCCCAGGTGGAGGACTGCGCGAAGTCGCGCGGGCTGATCTCGAAGGAGAACTTGTACGCCTGGGTGACCAGGATCTGGGTGGCCTCACCGGGTCCGCCGCGGGTCAGCAGGTAGATCACCGGGAACATGTTGAAGGTCCAGATGGTGGAGAGCAGGATCACTGTGGTGGAGACCGGCCGCAGTCCGGGCAGCGTGATGTGGCGGAACCGCTGCCAGGCGGTGGCGCCGTCCATCTCGGCGGCCTCGTAGTGCTCGCTGGGGATCGACTGCAGTCCGCCGAGCAGGGCGACCATCATGAACGGCACACCGAGCCAGACGTTGACGGCGATGACGGAGAGCTTCGCCCAGGTGGGGTCGTTCAGCCACGGTATGCCGTCGATCCCGCCGCCGGAGAGGATCTTGTTGAGCAGCCCGCGGTCCTCGTTGTAGAGGAAGCGCCAGGCGAAGACGGAGACGAAGCCGGGGATGGCCCAGGGCAGGATGAGCGCCATCCGGTACGCGGAGCGCCCGGCGATCCGGCGGTTGAGGATGTTGGCGAGGGCCATCCCGAGACAGAAGGTGATGGTCACGCAGGAGACCGTCCACACCAGGGTCCAGCCGAGCGTGTCGAGGAACTGACTGCCCGTGAGCGCGTCGGTGTAGTTGTCCAGGCCTACGAACTCGTACGTGGCGGGCATGTGGTTGACACCGATGGACCGTTCGACGTTGCGCTCGTTGGCGTCGGTCATCGACAGGTAGATGCCGCGGACCAGCGGATAGCCGATGATCACGCCGATCACGACGACGACCGGGGCGACCATGGTCCAGGCGTACCAGTGGGTCGACAGCGCGCGTCGGATCCTGCTCGGCGGCGGGGGGTTGCCAGTACCGCGGCTCCGGCCGCGGGCGACGACGTCGTCGCCTGCGGCCTTCGCCACCGACTGGCCGGTGTGGACAGCCATCAGCCGGCCTGCCTTCCTGTTACTTCCAGCCCTTGAGGAGCTTGCGGTAGGAGTCGCCGGTCGTCTTCGTGGCCTTCTCCGGCGTGGTCTGGCCGGTGAGGACCTTGGTGTACTCGGTGACGAGCGGGGCGAAGAGGCTGCCGGTCTCGGGGATCCAGGGGCGCTCGACGGCGGTCTCGACGACGGGCTTGAAGAAGCCGACGATCTCGTTGTCGACGACGTCCTGCCTGGCGTAGGCGGAGGTGCGGGTCGGCAGGAGGCTCAGCTCCTTGGTGACCTTGGCCTGGGTCTCCGCGGACGTCATGTAGTCGACGAAGGCATAGGAGGCGTCCAGGTTCTTGGAGCCCGCGTAGACGGCCAGGTTGTGACCGCCCTGCGGGGCGCCCTGCGCGGCGGAGCCGGCCGGGACCGGGGCGATGCCCAGGTTGACCTTGTCCTTGAACTCCTTGCCGGTGAAGGTGTCGGCGACGGCCCACGGGCCGTTGATCATCATGGCGACCTTGCCGTCCTTGAAGGACGCCTGCATGTTCTCCCAGCCGTCCGTGGCATCGGTCTTGGCGGCACCCGAGTCGACGAGGTCCTTGACGACCTTCATCGCCTTGACGCCCTCGGGGTTGTCGATGGTGACGGACTTGGTGGAGGCGTCGACCATGTCGCCGCCCTCGCCGTACAGGAAGGAGAGGAACCAGTAGGCGTCGTCGCCGCGCAGGTACATACCGGACTTGCCGGTCTTGTCCTTGATCTTCTTGGAGACGGTCTTCAGCTCGTCGACGGTCTCGGGGACCTTGACACCGGCATCCTTGAAGATCTTCTTGTTGTAGAAGATGCCCATGGAGTCGATGACCTGCGGCACCGCGTACGTCTTGTCCTTGTACTTGGTGGACGCGGCGGCCTGCTTCAGGAAGTCGTCCGGGTTCGTCAGCGCGGCGGTGCCGTCGAGCGGGGCCAGGTAGCCGAGGTCGGCGAACTCGGGGGTCCAGGCGACCTCGGAGCGGATGACGTCGGGGGCGTCGGAGCCGGACTGGGCCGCGTTCTTGAACTTGTTCTGCGCGTCGCCGAAGGGCACGTTGACGTACTTGACGTGGACCTTCGGGTGCTTCTTGGTGAAGTCCTCGGCGATCTTCTTGAAGACCTTGTCCTCGCTGCCCGCGGTGGAGGTGTCCCACCACGTCACGGTGCCGGAGAGCTCGCCCGAGCCCTTGCTCGTGCCGTCGGACTCACTGTCGCTGCCGCAGGCGGTCGCCGCGAACGCCAGGGTCGCGACCAGGGCGGTGGCCGTTATGCCACGTCGCATCTGAACTCCTTCAACTGCCGTACCGCTCCGTCGCGGCGCCGGGTCGACGAGAACGTAACAAGGATGAAAGAACGCCGAAAGAGTTTGCGGAAGATTTCTGCAAGCGCCGACGATCGTTACATTCGCGTGTCCTCACGGTTGCCGTCAAGCCCCTTGACGGCCGACGCCACCCCCTGGCAACGGCAGGCCACAGCCCTCGGCCCCTGTGGTGTGACGATCCGACCGCCGTTCGCAAACCCGGCTCGCAAGACCTTGCAAGATGTTGCCGGGAATCCACCCCTGACCGCCGCACGGGTACGGTCGTCCGATTCCTGCACATGGTGGGCAATCCGACATACGCCCGGTACAGTCCACTTCCATGACCGCACGGCTTGCCGATATCGCAACTCAGGCGGGGGTCAGCGAAGCGACGGTCAGCCGCGTACTGAACGGCAAGCCCGGTGTTGCAGCGGCCACCCGCGAATCCGTTCTCGCCGCGCTCGACGTTCTCGGCTACGAACGGCCCGTACGGCTGCGCAGGCGCAGCGCGGGACTGGTGGGCCTGATCACACCCGAGCTGGAGAACCCCATCTTTCCCGCCCTGGCCCAGGTCATCGGCCAGGCGCTGACGCGGCAGGGCTACACGCCGGTGCTGGCGACCCAGACCCCCGGCGGCTCCACCGAGGACGAGTTGACCGAGATGCTGGTCGACCGCGGCGTCGCGGGCATCATCTTCGTCTCCGGGCTGCACGCCGACACCTCGGCCGATATGCAGCGCTATGAACAACTGCGCGCCAAGGGTGTCCCGTTCGTCCTGGTCAACGGCTTCTCGCCGAAGGTCCAGGCGCCGTTCATCTCTCCGGACGACCGGGCCGCGATGCGGCTCGCGGTGACGCACCTGGTGTCACTGGGCCATCAGCGGATCGGTCTGGCGGTCGGCCCGAAGCGGTTCGTGCCGGTCCTGCGCAAGATCGAGGGCTTCCGCGCCACCGTGCAGGAGCAGTTGGGCCTCGCGCCGGACGAGGTGGAGGAGCTGATCCAGCATTCGCTGTTCACTCTGGAGGGTGGACAGGCCGCGGCGTCGGCGCTGATGGAGCGAGGCTGCACGGCGGTGGTGTGCGCGAGCGACATGATGGCGCTCGGCGCGATCCGGGCCGCCCGCCGGCTGTCGATGGAGGTACCGCGCGATCTGTCGGTGGTCGGCTACGACGACTCGCCGCTCATAGCGTTCACCGATCCGCCGCTGACCACGATTCGTCAGCCGGTGACGGCGATGGGCCAGGCCGCCGTGCGCACGCTCCTGGAGGAGGTCGGCGGCACGCCCGCCCCGCACAGCGAGTTCGTCTTCATGCCCGAACTGGTCGTTCGCGGTTCAACGGCCGCTGGCCCGGGGCCCGCTCCGGCCGCCACCGCCTGACCCGCCCAGGATCCCACGCCCGTTCCCGGCACGCAGTTCGAGCACGCGCTTCCGGCACTCCTGACGTGCGGCCCGGACCCGGCCGGAGGATCAACGGGCGGAGGGGCATTTTCTGGCAGACTCTGTGCCTATGGGTGAATTGAGCGTGACGTCACAGGAAGGCCGACCGGAGGCCACCCCGTCACCCATCGTGGACGAGGCGGCCCCCGCGGCGAACCCCGAGTGGAACACCGGACGGCGCAACAGCCACCCGGCGAGACTGCGTCACCTCCGCTCCCCCCGCCGGCCGCGCATCTGGTTCGAGATCCTGCTCGTCGCGGCCAGTTACTGGGTGTACTCGCTGGTGCGCAACTCCGTCCCGGAGCAGCGGACCGAGGCCCTGCGCAACGCCAACCGGATCTGGTCGGCCGAGAACCACCTGGGCATCGCGGTGGAGCAGACGGTCAACCACGCGGTGAATTCCGCGACATGGCTGATCGTCTCGATGAACTACTACTACGCGACGCTGCACTTCGTCGTCACCGTCTGTGTGCTGGTCTGGCTGTTCCGCTGCCACCCCGGTCGTTACGCGGCGGCCCGGCTGGCCCTGTTCGCGACCACGGGCGTGGCGCTGCTCGGTTACTACCTTTATCCGCTGGCACCGCCCCGTCTGATGAACGGCGGCCACTTCATCGACACCGTGCTGGTCCATCACACCTGGGGTTCGATGGCCTCGGGCAACTTCAAGAACATGTCGAACCAGTACGCGGCGATGCCGTCGATGCACATCGGCTGGTCGCTCTGGTGCGGTCTGACCGTCTTCGCGCTGGCCTCCGCGCCCTGGGCGCGCATCCTGGGCCTGCTCTACCCGACGGTCACCCTGGTCGTCATCGTGTCGACCGCCAACCACTTCTGGCTGGACGCGCTGGGCGGCATGGCGTGCCTGGCCTTCGGTTGCGCGGTGTCGTACGCCTGGTACGGCTCGCTGCCGCACCATCTCCCGAAGCGGGTGGCGCCGCCGCGCGGAAGGGCGCGGCTGGTCGGCCTGTCCGCGCGTACGCCGATCCGGCCGCGGCGCCCGGCGGCGGACGCGGCGGCGGGCCGCCGCTGAGGGCGAATTCGGCCCGTCCGCCGCCAGAACCTCACCCCCGGTGCACCACGCGTCCCCCGCACACCGTGAGCCGCACCGGCGCCTCCCCCAGCTCGTCCGCCGGGGCCGCCACCGGATCGGCGAACCGGGCGGCCAGGCCGTTCGGCACGGTCTCGATGTGCTCGATGCGGTGGCGGAGCCGACCGCTCTCCCCCAGCGCCTCCACGGTAGCCAGGGCGGAGTGCCCGTCGTAGAGCCGGATGGAGGAGGGGGCGCCGCCGATGGCGTCCTCGATGCGTAGGGGCTTTCGTTTGGATCATGCCGGGCCCGCGGGGTCCGGCACGCACGCCGATCCGGCCCGATCCAGGCGAAAGCCCCCACGCCCTGCCCGGCGGCCCGGGTGCGCGGCGCGGTGACGCCGGTACGCGTCCCGTCTCACGCCCCGTAGAACCGCTCCTCCACCACCGCCCGCGCCCGCCGGGTGATCCGCCGGTAGTCGTCCAGCATGTCCCCGACATGCCCCGGCTCGTACCCCAGGTACCGTCCGACCGCGGTGAGTTCGCGCGGCCCGGACGGGAACGTGTCGCCCGGCCGGCCGCGTACCAGCATCACCGCGTTGCGCACCCGGGTGGCCAGCACCCAGGCCTCGTCCAGTGTCTGCGCGTCCTCGGTCGGGATGAGATCCGCCGCGCACGCCGCCGCCAGTGCCTCGCGGGTACGTGTCGTCCGCAGCCCCGGCTCCGCCCAGCCGTGCTGCATCTGCATCAGCTGGACCGTCCACTCGACATCGCTCAGCCCGCCGCGCCCCAGCTTGGCGTGGAGCGTCGGATCGGCGCCGCGCGGCAGCCGCTCGGACTCCATCCGGGCCTTGAGGCGCCGGATCTCGCGGACCGCGTCCTCCCCCAGGCCCTCCATCGGATAGCGCAGCGGATCGATCAACTCGATGAACTCGCGGCCCAGTTCCGCGTCGCCCGCGACCGGCTCGGCGCGTAGCAGCGCCTGGCTCTCCCAGACCAGCGACCAGCGCCGGTAGTAGGCCTCGTACGACGCCAGCGTGCGCACCAGCGGTCCGCTCTTGCCCTCCGGGCGCAGATCCGCGTCGATGATCAACGGCGGGTCGGCAGTGGGCAGTTGGAGAAGTCGGCGCATCTCGGCGACCACCGCGTTCGCGGCCCGGCCCGCCTCCTGCTCGTCGACCCCCTCGCGCGGCGAGTGGACGAACAGCACATCGGCGTCGGAGCCGTAGCCGAGCTCGTGGCCGCCGAACCGGCCCACGCCGATGACCGCGAACCGGGTGGGGAGGGTGTCCCCCCACTGTTCGCGCACGGCGGCGCGCAGGGCGCCCCCGATCGTGACGGCGTTCAGATCGGTGACGGCGTTGCCCACCCGGTCGACCAGGGCCCCCGGGTCCTCCTCGGCGGGGCGGTCCTCCGTACCGTACGAGCCGATGAGGTCCGCGGCCGTGGTCCGGAACAGCTCGCGCCGCCGCACCCCGCGCACCACCGCGACGGCGGACTCGGCGCCCTCCGCGCGCCCCACCGCGGCCAGCACCTCCTGCTCCAGGTTCTCCCGGGTGCGCGGCTTCAGCCCCTGCGGGTCACCGAGCAGCGCCACCGCCTCCGGGGCCCGCAGCAGCAGGTCGGGGGCGAGCCGGCCGGCCGACAGCACCCGGGCGAGGTTCTCCGCGGCGGCGCCCTCGTCCCGCAGCAGCCGCAGGTACCAGGGGGTCTTGCCGAGGGCGTCGGACACCTTGCGGAAACCGAGCAGCCCGGCGTCCGGGTCCGCGGAGTCCGCGAACCAGCCGAGCAGCACCGGCAGCAGGGTGCGCTGGATGGCGGCCTTGCGGGACACGCCGGACGACAGCGCCTCCAGGTGCCGGAGCGCGGCGGCCGGATCGGCGTAGCCCAGCGCTTCGAGCCGGTGCCCGGCCGCCTTCGCGCTGAGCCGGGACTCACCGGGCGCGAGCTGGGCGACGGCGTCGAGCAGCGGCCGGTAGAACAGCTTCTCGTGCAGTCGCCGCACCACGGACGCGTGCCGCTTCCACGCCTGGTTGAGCTCGGTGATCGGGTCCGTGCGCATCCCGAGGGAGCGTCCGAGCCGCCGCAGATCGGGGGCGTCCTCCGGGACCAGATGGGTGCGGCGCAGCCGGTAGAGCTGGATGCGGTGCTCCATGGCGCGCAGGAAGCGGTAGGCGTCGTCCAGTTGCGCGGCGTCCACCCGTCCCACGTAGCCGCCCTCGGCGAGCGCGCGCAGGGCCTCCAGTGTGGTGCCGCTGCGCAGGGTGGCGTCGCTGCGGCCGTGCACCAACTGGAGGAGCTGTACGGCGAATTCGACGTCCCGCAGGCCGCCTGGGCCGAGCTTGATCTCGCGGTCGACGCGGTCCGCGGGGATGTTGTCGACGACGCGGCGGCGCATCTTCTGCACGTCGGGGACGAAGTTCTCGCGGTCCGCGGCCTGCCATACGAGCGGCGACACGGCCTCGACGTACTCCGCGCCCAGCTCGGGGTCGCCGGCCACCGGCCGGGCCTTGAGCAGTGCCTGGAACTCCCAGGTCTTGGCCCAGCGCTGGTAGTACGCGAGATGCGAGGACAGCGTCCGCACCAGGGGTCCGTTGCGGCCCTCGGGGCGGAGGTTGGCGTCGACGGGCCAGATGGTGCCCTCGACGGTCGTGTCGGAACAGATCCGCATCATGTGCGCGGCCAGTCGGGTGGCGGCCTGCACGGCCGCGCTCTCCTCGAAGCCGTCGACCGGTTCCGCGACGAAGATGACGTCGACGTCGGAGACGTAGTTCAGCTCGTGACCGCCGCACTTGCCCATCGCGATGACGGCGAGTCGGCACTGGGCGGCGTCGGCGGGTGCGGCCGTACGGGCGATGGCGAGCGCCGCCCGCAGGGTCGCGGTGGCCAGATCGGCCAGTTCGGCGGCGGCCTCGGCGACGTCCGTCGTACCGCACACATCGCGGGCCGCTATGGCCAGCAGGCACCGGCGGTAGGAGACGCGCAGCGAGTCGGGGTCGTCGGCCCCGGCGAGACCCTGCTCGAACTCGGCCACGCCGGGGTGCAGATCGGTGGCCTCGTAGGTGACGAGGGCCTGCCAGTCGCGGGGGTGGCGGGCGAGATGGTCGCCGAGCGCCTCGGACGCCCCGAGCACCCCGAGCAGCCGGTCCCGCAGCGGTTTGGCGGTGACGAGCGTGTCCAGGAGGATCTGCCGCTCGTCCGCCTCCTCGGCCTCCACCAGCCGGACGAGCCCGTGCAGGGCCAGATCGGGGTCGGCGGTGGCGCCGAGGGCTTCGAGCAGCACCGGGTCGGAGCGTACGGACGACAGCTCGGGCAGGTCGAGGAGCCGCTCGGCGGCGGAGGGGTCCGTGAATCCGTGCCGCAGCAGTCGGGTGAACGTGCTGCTCCTGCGCCCCGGCACCGTCGTCATTCCGTGCTCTCCCGCTCGCCGCCACAGACCATCCAGCGTTCCGAGCCTAGCCCGCTCCGATGAATTCGGAGCGGGTGTGCGGTCCGTACTTCGCGGGCACGATCATTTCCAGGACCAGACCGGGAGGCTCTCATGTCCGGATTCGAACCCTACGCCGAGCTGGATGGCGACTACAGCGACAAGAACGCGACGGCCTGTCCGTGGTCGGCGGCGAGGGACCTGCTGACCAGGGCGGAACTGTACTGGCTGTCCACGGTCCGCCCGGACGGCCGCCCGCACGTCACTCCGCTGATCGGGGTGTGGGCGGACAGCGCGCTGCATTTCGCCACCGGCGCCGAGGAGCGCAAGGCCCGGAATCTGGCCGCCAACCCCGAAGTGGTACTGACGACCGGCAACAACACCATGTCGGAGGGGCTCGACGTGGTGGTCGAGGGCCGGGCGGAGCGGGTGACGGACGAGGAGCGGCTGAACCTGCTGGCCGTGGCCTGGGAGGCGAAGTACGGCCCGGAGTGGCACTTCGACGTCCGGGCCGGCACGTTCGTGAACGCGGGACACACGGCGCTGGTGTTCCAGGTGCGCCCCCGCAAGGCCTTCGGTTTCGGCAAGGGCGCCCGCTTCAGCCAGACGCGGTGGCGGTTCAGCTGAGCGTCTCAGACCGACCGGCGATTGGGGGGTGGGAGAAGGAGCGGGGCTGGGTGCGTGCGGCTGCAAGGCGGAGGATTGAGGCATGGCGGAGCCATGGTGATTGACGACAACGCCGCAGACGCGCGTACCCAGCCCCGCGACGCCGCCCCCCAATTGCCGGTCGGTCTCAGCCGCCGGAGTGATCCGTCGGGCCGGGCCTGGTCGCGATGACGACGGTCGCGTACAGCTCGTCGGAGGAGACCACGCGCGGGATCAGGCCGCTGCGTGCGACGGTCTCCTCGGCCCGTGCCGCCTGCCGCTCGCTCGTCTCGACCAGCAGATGCCCGCCCGGTGCCAGCCATCGCGGGGCCTCGGCGGTGACCCGGCGCAGGACGTCGAGGCCGTCCAGGCCCCCGTCGAGCGCCACGCGCGGTTCATGGATGCGGGCCTCCGGGGGGAGCAGTTCGACATCGTCCGTGGGTACGTACGGCACATTGGCGAGCAGGATCTCCACCCGGCCGCGCAGCGATCCGGGCAGCGGTTCGAAGAGGTCGCCCTCGTACACCGCGCCCGCCTCGCCGATGTTGCGGCGGGCGCACCGCACGGCGGCGGGTTCGACGTCCGTGGCGTGCAGTTCGACCCGGCCCGGTCTCGCGGCGAGCGCGGCGCCGAGGGCTCCCGAACCGCAGCACAGGTCGACGACGACCGCTCCGGGCCCGGCGAGGGCTGCGGCCTGCCGGACCAGGAACTCGGTGCGGCGGCGGGGTACGAAGACACCGGGGTCGACGGCGATCCGCAGACCGCCGAACTCGGCCCAGCCGAGGACGTGTTCCAGGGGGAGACCGGCGGCCCGCCGTTCGACCATGGCCGCGAGTGAAGCGGGGTCGGTGGCCGTGGCGACGATCAACTCCGCCTCGTCCTCGGCGAATACACAGCCGGCGGCGCGGAGTGTGGTGACGATGATGGAGACGGCGAGCGGTGTGGTGGAAACCGACATGAGCGGAGCCTTTCGGGAAAGCCGATGGGCGCTCCGCGGTCGACTATGTCGGGTCGACCACGCGATCGTGAGGGATGAGCACCCAGCCTGATACAGCGGTAATGGGTCTCACCTCCTCGGTCGGCCCCCGTGTGGGGATGCGTCACACTACACCGGTCGTCTCTCCGGTACCCCGGCTGCCTAAGGGCTGTCCCGTAATCCCTGGCGGGCGACAGCCCTTGGCTCAGCCCGCCGCCACCGCCACCGGCGACGACCCACCCTGCACGGCCACGCGGGGCGTCCCCGTCCCGTCCGCCGGAACGGTCCAGACGTCGCTCCCCCGGCCGGACCCGCCCGGCAGCGCGTAGGCGAGCGTGTCGTCGTCCAGCCAGGCCGCCTGGTCGTCGACGCTGTGCTCCTCCGCGAGCGGCGTCTCGTGCATGGTCCGCAGATCGAGGACGTACAGCCGCCAGGGCGCCGCCGCGTCGTCGGAGACCTTCTTCTTGAAGGCGAGCCGGGTGTTGTCGGGCGACAGGGAGGGGCACTCGACGTTCTGCCGCAGCGCCTTCGCCGACCAGTCCCGCATGTTCCCCTCGACGAGGTAGGTGCGGCCCTTGGTGGAGACGGTCGCGTAGAAGCGGTTGTCGTCACGGGCGAAGGTCACGCCCCAGTAGTTGACGTCGGGGGCGTGGTAGCGGGCGCCGTCGATGGTGAGCTGGATGTTCTCCATGGACTTGATGAGGTAGCCGGTGCGCAGATCGAGGATGGCGGTGCGGGTGGAGAAGGAGGTGGTGGCGTACGAGTCGCCGGTCGCGAACACCGTCCAGGACAGCATCCGCCCGGAGGCGGAGACCCGGGCGCGGGTGGGAACGCCCGGCACGGTGATCCGGCGTTTCTCGCGCAACTGCCGGTCGAGGACGATCGCGTACGTCCTGGGCAGCACCCCGGGCTCGGCCCGCAGGCAGAGCGCGCCTTCGTCGGAGGCGTAGAACCGGTCGCAGGCGGGGCCGCCGGTGGTACGGGCTCCGGCGGTACGGGCTCCCGCGGTACGGACTCCGGGGGCGCCGGCCAGCGGCTGGTGGGCGACGCGTCCGCTGGCCGTGTCCCGGAAGTACAGCGCGGGCCCGCCGAGGGTGAACGAGGTGTCGGCCTCGGTCCGTTCCCCCTTCGTCCGCTGCTGCGCGTGCATCACGTACCCGACGGAACCGCCCGCGAGGAGCAGCACCGCGGCCACCACGACGGCGATCCGGGCGCGGGGGCCCAGCGGGGTCGCGGTTCTCGGGAACCTGGCGCTCATGCGGTCCGCCTTTCGGGGATCTGGGCTCCCGGCTCTCCGGGAGCGGGGGTGCCGGAGGGATTGCGGGGCAGCAGCGCCCAGCCGCCCGCGAGGGCGACGAGCAGGGCGGAGACCGCAGCCCACAGCGCGGGGTCCGGCCCCCACAGGGTCCAGGCGGCGCCGAAGCCCGCCGCGGCGAGCATCCGGGCCAGCGCCTGGCCGGTCTGGAGCACGGCCAGTCCGCCCGCCCTGCCGTCGGCGGGCAGCACGGGTCCGGCGAGGGCCATCAGCACGCCGTCGGTGGTGGCGTAGAAGACGCCGAGCAGCGCGAGGACGGGCACCAGGAGCAGCAGGGCCGGGCCCCCGATGGGGGCGAGGAGCGTGGCGTACACGCCGAGCAGCGCGAGGTGTCCGTACAGGAACGGCAGCCGTCGGCCGACCCGGTCGGCGATCCGGCCCGCCGGGACCGCCAGCAGCAGGTAGCACGCCGCGGCGCCGAGCGGCAGCAGCGGGAACCAGCTGATGGGGAGGTCGAGCCGGCGCTGGAGCAGGAGGTAGACGAAGGCGTCGCCGACGGTGGCGGCGCCGAGCAGGGAGGCGGCGGCGAGGATACGCCGGAAGGCGGGGTCGCGGAGCGCCCCGAACGCCTTGCGCCTGCGGGGGGCCGGGATCAGGGGCGGTGGTGCCGGCTGGTGCCCGGGGACGTACAGGACGAGGAGCAGCACCCCGAGCAGGCCGACGCAGAAGCTGACCACGAACACCGCGTCGTAGGCGTCGGCGGTCGCCCAGAGCAGGGCGAACGCGGCGAGCGGGCCGAGCAGTGCGCCCGTGGTGTCCATCGCCCGGTGCACGCCGAAGGACCGGCCGAGCGTCTCGGGCGGGCTGCTCAGGGTGATCAGCGCGTCGCGGGGTGCCGTACGGATGCCCTTGCCGACCCGGTCGGTGGCGAGGGCGGCCGCGATCCCGGCGGTGGCGCCGCCCGCGAGCAGCAGGCCGATCCGGGAGAGGGCGGAGAGGGCGTAGCCGAGCCCGGCGACCCGTTTGTGCCCGCGGCCGCGGTCGGCGGCGTACCCGCCGAGCAGTCGCACGACGGCGGCGGCGCCGTTGAACAGGCCGTCCAGGAAGCCGAATTGGAGAGGTGAGAGACCGAGTCCGAGGACGAGGTAGAGCGGCAGCACCGCGGTGACCATCTCGGAGGAGATGTCGGTGACGAGGCTGACCGTGCCGAGTGCCAGGACGGTGCCGGGGACCCGCCGGCCCGCCCCGACGGTGCGGGGCGGGGCCGGCGTGTCCCGGCGGCCTGTGGTCGCCAGGTACATCAGTGGCAGGTGTACTTCGGGCTGGTGTCCTTGGTCTTGCCGTCGGTGCCGACGTAGTTCCAGCTGTAGCCGGAGTCGGTGAAGTCCATCTTCAGGACGCCGTATTCACCGCTGATCCGCTTCTGGCTGTTGGGCTGGACCTCCTCGATGGGGTAGGGCTCGGCGCCGCCCATCCCGCCGACGATCTCGGTGATCCCGTCGGCGACGGCCTTCCCGTCGGGGTTCTGCGGGGCGAACCGCTCGTAGTGGTGGTCGTGCCCGTTGAGCACGAGATCGGCCTTGGCCCCGTACAGGATCTTCCAGACCGGCCTGCTGACCGGGTCGTTGCCGTGTCCGCCCGAGGAGTACAGCGGGTGGTGCCAGTAGGCGGCGATGCACGCCTTGCTGTTCTTGGCGAGGTCGGCCTTGAGCCAGTCGATCTGCGCGCTCTGGTCGAAGGAGTTGGAGTCGAGGGCGATGAAGTGCCAGTTGCCCTCGTCGTAGCTGTAGTAGGTCTTGCCCTGGGGGTACGCGATGGCCCCGAAGTACGCCTTGTAGCCGGCCAGCGAACCGGCCGGGTCGTACGTCTCGTGGTTGCCCGGTACCGGACGGGTCTTGGCCTTGAAGGCGCCCCAGGTCTTGTCGTAGTAGGCGCGGAAGTCGGAGATCCGGGCGTCGTCGTACTGGCTGTCGCCCATCGTCAGATAGAATTTCGGGTCGATCTTCTGGGCCAGCGCCGCGGTCTTGGGGTGGGCGCAGTCGCTGTCGGACGCGGTGCACTGGGCGGCGATGTCACCGGCGGCGACCACGGTGAAGGCACCGGTCTGCGGGGGCTCGCCGCCGAGGGTGCCGTAGACCTCGACCTCGTACAGCGAGTAGCCGTAGGCGGTGCCGCGCGCGGTGCCGTACACGCGCAGGTAGCGGCCCTTGCCGGAGAGGGAGGCCCAGTCGTCGGTGCCGCCGTTGCCAGCCGTCTCGTCGGCGAGCCGGGTCCAGCTGGTGCCGTCGGCGGAGATCTCGATCCGGTAGGCCTTGGCGTAGGCGTCCTCCCAGCTCAGTTTCACCCGCGTGACGTCGGCACTGGCGCCGAGGTCGACGCCGAGCCACTGCGGGTCCTTGCCCTCGACGCTCGCCCAGCGGGTGGCCGGGTCGCCGTCGAAGGCGTTCTGCGGTCCGAAGTCGGAACTTTCGTCGGTGGAGGCGGTGGCGGTCTTGCCGCGCGAGATGAGGGGGTCGGCGGCGGCGCCGGCCCGTTCCGGATAGGCGAGCAACAGGCCGCCGACGAGGACGAGTACGGCGGCGATGACCACGCCCACCGTACGGCGCCGCGTGGGCGTGAGGAGCAAAGCTGAGCCGTTCGGGTACATCCCTGGACTCCTGGCCTTGTGGGGGTGGCGAGAGCTGGGCAGTGGTGCGTGTGTCCCCGCACCCGGCCCGCGTACGGGCAGGAGACGGGATCGTGGTGGCCGGGCCAGAGCTCTCACTGAGCGCGTCATGCCCACGCAGCGGGCACCGCGCCAAGCCACCGCCGGGAATGCTAGCGAACAGTAAACTTTCCTACCAGTCCCCCAACTGGCTTCATTCCACACCCTGTTCGGTACCCCGTCCGGTTCCGCAAGGGCCACTGCCAGCCGCCCCGTCGGCGGGCAGGACCGCGAGAGCACCCGGGGCCGGTGGGGCGGGTTCGGTGCGGTGGGTCCGGACGTGGGGCAGTCGGCGCACAGCGGTGGAGGCCAGGGGGATCACGGCCACGGCGGCGGAGAGGACGCCGGCCGCCGCGGCCACCCGGAAGCCGCCGAAGGTCCGGGCCAGCGGGCCGACGGACAGCTGCCCGATCGGGATGGCGACGTAGGACAGCAGGTCGTCGTAGGACGCGACGCGCGACAGCACACCTTCGGGGACGTGCTCCTGCAGCGAGGTGTCCCAGGCGACGGCGGTGACGGAGGAGCCGAGACCTGCGACGAACGCGCCCGCGATCAGCCACGGGGCGTGCAGCTGTGCGCCGAGCGCGAGCAGGGGCAGCGCGGCAAGCGCGCTCGTCAACTGCCCCAGCCGCAAGAGGCGTTCGACCACCAGCCGGTACATCAGCAGGCTCGACACCAACAGGCCGATGCCGCGGGCGCTGAGCACGAACCCCCACGTCGCCTCGCCACTGATCTGCCGGGTGAGCTGGGGGCCCAGGATCTGCCAGGTGCCGGTCTGGATCAGATTCATCAGGCAGAAGGACACCGTGCCGACCCATACCCAGGGGATCGATCGGAACTCGGTCCAGCCGTCGCGTATGTCGGTCAGGACGGTGGTCCGCCGGGGCGCGTCCATGTCGGTGGCGAGGGTGAGCCGCGCGAGGAAACCTGCCGCCAACAGGTAGGTGAACGCGTCGAAGGCAATGGCGGGGCCACTGCCGACCGCGACGACGAGCACGCCCGACAGGCTCGGCCCGAGGATCTTCGTCGCGTTGCGTGCCGATCCGAGCAGGGAGTTCGCCTGCTGGAGCAGAGCCTTGTCGACGAGCCGGGGAACGATCCCGCGCAGTGCCGGGGTGGCGAACGCGGCGAGTGCGCCGTTGAGGAACTCCAGTGCGGCCACCAGGACCAGTGAGTAGTGGCCGGTCAGCAGGATCGCCGCGACGCCTCCCTGCGTGAGCGCCGAGCCCAGATGGGCGGCCACCAGCACGGACCGGCGTGGGAACCGGTCGGCCACGGCCCCGCCCACCAGAAGGAGCGCCAGCAGCGGCAGCATATGGACGGCCAGGACGACGCCGAGGTCATGAGCGCTGTCCGAGGCGTCCAGGACCGCGAAGGCGAGCGCGACCGGAGCTATCGAACTGCCGAGCAACGACACCAGGCGTCCGGCAAAGAACGCGCGGAATTCTGCCTGAGCGAAGAGGGAGCAACGCGGAGAGGAATGCACCGGCCGGAGTGTCCGGTGCTGCCGCCGCGCACGCTAACGTTTCGGCAGGAGGCGAAAGATGGTGCTGTTGCGGCTGAGCTCGTTGGCCCTGTCACGGTCCCGGTTCGCGCTGTCGCCGATCGCCGAGACGCTGGGCTCGATGATCGTTCTGAGCAGGCCCTGCGCCGATCCCTGGCTCGCCCCCTGGCACTCCCGCCACCACGAAGCATTCGACGCCGTCCTGAACGCCGATCCCTTCGCCAAGGGGCTGGTCGAGCTGGTCGGTTCGACCAAGTACCTGCCCGGTTTCTTCACCCTGCCTCCGTCCGGCGGCATGCGCACCGGTCTCACCGAGGAGCTGAAACCGGTCGCCGCCGCGCGCGATGCGGACGTACGCGCCGACTTCGAGGCAGCCGTGGCGCGCAGTTGGAAAAGACACGACCTGAACTGGCTGGCAGGGCACGGCTGGGGAGCCCGGACGGCCGACCTGTTCCGGTACGTGTGGAAGCAACACGTCTCCCCGGACTGGCCGCGCCGCCGGGCGCTGCTGGAGCGGGACGTCACCTACCGCGCGGGGCTGCTGGCCGCGTACGGCTGGCCCCGTGCCCTGCAGCACATGAACCGCCGCAGCGCCTGGGTGGGCACCGACGCGATCCGCTTCAGCGACCAGCCCGGCCCGGACCACATCGTCGGCGAGGAAGGGATGCTGTTCGTGCCGGTCTGCATGACGAGCGGCACCTGGCTGTCCGAGGCGCCGCCAGACCGGTACGCGCTGGTCTATCCGGCCCGCGGATCCGCCGCGGCGACCGAGCGGCCGGGACCGGCTCATGCGCTGGCGCGGCTGATCGGCCCCGGCCGCGCCGCCCTGCTCCACGAGCTCGAACGCCCCGCGACCACCAGCGAGCTCGCCGCGCAACTCGGTCAGTCGCTGGGCACCGTCGGCGGCCACCTGGCCGTCCTGCGCGATGCGGACCTGGTCGCAGGAACGAGAGTCGGCCGACGCGTCGTCTACCGGCGCACCGGGGCCGGCGATCTCCTGGCCGGACGGAGCGCGACCTGACCAACGGCCGACAGCATCCGCCGGCCGATCCCGGCAGCGGCTAGCGGGAAAGGACGTCGACGAGCAGTGCGCCGACGATCCACAGCGGGATCGCGAGGGCGACCAGCAGGCCGGCCAGGCAGCCGGACCTGGTCAGTCGGGCGCCGGTTCTCGTGTGGTCGTCGCTCTCCCTCATGCCGGTATTCAACCTGAACGCACTCCGGGCCGGAGGCGCACCGCCTCCGGCCCGGATGTCGCTGCGTCGCGGTCACAGCACCGGCAGCAGGGCCTTCAGCTCGAAGGCGGTGACCTCGCTGCGGTACTCCTCCCACTCCTGCTTCTTGTTGCGCAAGAAGAAGTCGAAGACGTGCTCGCCGAGCGTCTCCGCGACCAGTTCGCTCTTCTCCATCAGCGCGATCGCCTCGCCCAGGTTCTGCGGCAGCGGCTCGATGCCCATCGCGCGGCGCTCCGCGTCCGACAGCGCCCAGACGTCGTCGTCGGCGCCGGCCGGGAGTTCGTAGCCCCCCTCTATGCCCTTGAGGCCCGCGGCGAGGAGCACCGCGTACGTCAGGTAGGGGTTGGCGCCGGAGTCGATGGAGCGGACCTCCACGCGCGCGGAGCCGGTCTTGCCGGGCTTGTACATCGGGACGCGGATGAGCGCGGAGCGGTTGTTGTGGCCCCAGCAGATGTACGAGGGGGCCTCGCCGCCGGCGCCCGCGGCGCGGGAGGAGCCGCCCCAGATGCGCTTGTAGGAGTTGACCCACTGGTTCGTGACGGCGGAGATCTCCGCCGCGTGGGTGAGCAGGCCGGCGATGAAGGAGCGGCCGACCTTGGAGAGCTGGTACTCGGCGCCCGACTCGTAGAAGGCGTTGCGGTCGCCCTCGAAGAGGGAGAGGTGGGTGTGCATGCCCGAGCCGGGGTACTCGGAGAACGGCTTCGGCATGAACGTCGCCTGCACGCCCTGCTCCAGCGCGACCTGCTTCATCACCAGGCGGAAGGTCATGATGTTGTCGGCGGTGGAGAGCGCGTCCGCGTACCGCAGGTCGATCTCCTGCTGGCCGGGGGCGCCCTCGTGGTGGCTGAACTCGACCGAGATGCCCATGGATTCGAGCATGGTGATCGCCTGGCGGCGGAAGTCCATGCCGACGTTCTGCGGGGTGTGGTCGAAGTAGCCGGAGCTGTCGGCGGGGGTGGGGCGGCTGCCGTCGACCGGCTTGTCCTTCAGCAGGAAGAACTCGATCTCCGGGTGGGTGTAGAAGGTGAAGCCCAGGTCGGAGGTCTTGGCGAGGATGCGCTTGAGTACGTAGCGCGGGTCGGCGAAGGACGGCGAGCCGTCGGGCATCAGGATGTCGCAGAACATCCGGGCCGTGCCGGGGGCCTCCGCCCGCCACGGCAGGATCTGGAACGTGCCCGGGTCCGGCTTGGCGATCATGTCGGACTCGTACACCCGGGCGAAGCCCTCGATGGCCGAGCCGTCGAAGCCGATGCCCTCGTCGAACGCCTGTTCCAGCTCGGCGGGGGCCACGGCGACGGATTTGAGGTAGCCCAGGACATCGGTGAACCACAGCCGTACGAAGCGGATGTCGCGCTCCTCAAGCGTCCTGAGGACGAATTCCTGCTGCTTGTCCATAGCCACATCCTTGCAGTTCAGACGGTCCGTGCACCACCGCCCGGGGTAGGGGAGAAGCTCCAGTATCACGACCCGGGATTTCCCCCAGATTACGCACATGGAGTGATCTGGAGCACCCGGCCACCCACTACGATCGGCGCCCATGGCGCGCAGGGGGTGGAGCGGCTTCGCGACGGCCCCGCGCACGCCGGTTCTCCGGGGTCTTTCGTTCGGATCCGGCCTGATCCGGACGAGAGGCCCCGGCCTCCCGCCATCCGTTCCCGCCCCTTCCCAGAAGGAACTGACGACATGAGTTTCGACCCCAGGACCCCCAGGGCGCAGCAGCACGACGCCCACCGCGCGCGGCAACGCCGCGACCGTGCCCTGGCCATAGGCCTGAGCGTGCTCGTGGTCGTCGGTCTGGTCGGTTTCGGCTCGTACCTGGTGCTGGAGAAATCCGAGGCGTCCGAGCAGAAGCGGGCCGCCCCGGCGACGGACGACAAGGCGCCCTCGGCGGAGCAGAAGAAGCCCGCCGACGGGTCGATCGAGGGGCTGCGGACGTGGGACGCGGCGAAGCTGACCCGCAACCACGTCGGCGGGACCGTCGCGTACCCGATGAAGCCGCCGGTGGGCGGTGACCACAACCCCATATGGATGAACTGCGACGGCGAGGTGTACACGAAGGCGCTGCCCGATGTGAACGCCGTGCACTCGCTGGAGCACGGGTCGGTATGGGTGACGTACACGGACCAGGCCTCGGACGCCGATGTGGCGAAGCTCGCCGAGCGGGTCGGCCGGACGCCGTACTCGCTGATGAGCCCGTACGAGGGCCAGTCCGGGACGATCATGCTGACCGCCTGGGGCAAGCAGGTGACGGTGGACGGCGCCGACGACCCGAGGGTCGACCGGTTCTTCTCGGAGTTCGTGCAGGGGCCGCAGACGCCCGAGCCCGGTGCGGCGTGTACGGGCGGGCTGGGGGCGCAGTGACCGCGGTGAAGCGCGTACGGCGCGTCGAGTGGGTGGCCGGCTCCGCCGTGGTGCTCGCGCTGCTCTTCGCGGGGGCGGCGACGGTCGCCTCCGCGCGCGACGACGGGAACGGGGCGGACCACGTCGCGACCGCGCCGCGCACGCCCGCCGTGGATTCGGCGGACGCCGGTTTCGCCCGTGACATGGCGGTCCACCACCAGCAGGCCGTGGAGATGTCCTTCATCGTGCGTGACCGTACGCAGGACGAGGAGGTACGCCGTCTCGCGTACGACATCGCCAATACGCAGGCCAATCAGCGCGGCATGCTGCTCGGCTGGCTGGATCTGTGGGAGCTGCCCAAGGTGGCCGCCGGGCAGGAGCCGATGGGCTGGATGGCGGCCGGGCACGAGGGGCACTCGATGGAGGGCATGGACGGGATGGCGGGCACGGGGACCGGCTACCGGCCCCATGACGGCTCCCTCATGCCCGGCATGGCCACCAGGACCGAGCTGAAGCGGCTCCGTTCGGTGAAGGGCCGGGAGGCCGAGGTCCTGTACCTCCGGCTGATGACCGCCCACCACAAGGGCGGCATCGACATGGCGCGCGGCTGCGCCCGGCTGTGCACGGTGAAGGCAGAGAAGCGGCTCGCCCAGGGAATGGTCGAGGCCCAGCAGTCGGAGCTGGACGCGATGGCCCACATGCTGGCGGCGCGAGGCGCCGGGCCCCGGTCCTGAAAGATTCCCTCCGAGCCGCAGGTGCACCCGAACGGGTGATAGCGGTCGCGCCCCCCGAACGGGCCCATGACGATGGGTTCGCTCGGGGTCGTACAGCATGCCCATCGGCACGCAGGAGGAATCCCTCATGACCACCGCCAAGGACATCATGCACACCGGGGCCACGTGGATCCCCGCGCACGAGACGCTCGACCGGGCCGCGCAGCTGATGCGCGAACACAAGGTCGGCGCGCTGCCCATCTCGGCCAACGGCGAGAAGGACCGGATGATCGGCATCCTCACGGACCGCGACATCGTGGTCGGCTGTGTGGCCATGGGCCACGATCCGTCGAAGATGACGGCGGGCGACCTCGCCCAGGGCACCCCTCGCTGGATCGACTCGGAGGCGGGTGTGGAGATGGTTCTGGAGGAGATGCAGACCCATCGGATCCGCCGGCTCCCGGTGGTCGAGAACAAGATGCTGATCGGCATGATCAGCGAAGCCGACCTGGCGCAGCACCTCACCGAGGAGCAGATCGCCGGCTGGGCGGAGAAGGTCTACGCGCGCGGCTGACCGGCCGCGCGGATCCGTGCCACGGTCCGGTGCCGATGGCCCGGTCGTCCCTTGTCGAGGGATGCCGGGCCATCGTGCTGCCCGCCCCGCCGGAGCCCGTACCAATGCGGCGATACGTTTCCGCGCGCGAGGGATACCCGTCGGGAGTAGGGTGCTCGACATGACCCTGAGTGGATGTGCGACATACGGACAGTTGTTGCTGTTCGTATGTCTGCTCATCGGGATCCTCCACCTTCTCAGGGGTGTCGCGGCACGGGTCACGCCGCTGCCCGGGCCGGGTCCCCGGCCGGGCGCGACCTGTCCCGCCCCGTTGTCGGTGCTGCGCATATAGAAGGGGCGCGCCTCCCCCTCCCCCAGCAGACCGAAATACCGACAACACCCCGAGGTGCACTCCGTCATGCGCACTCCACCCACCCGACGCGCCGTGCTCGGTGCCGCAGTCGCCACCGCCGGTTCGGCGGTGCTGGCCGCCTGCTCCGGCGGATCCGACACGGGCCGCGGCGCCAAGAAGACCGGTAGCGCGAACGCCGGTGGCACGAGCCACGGCAGCGCGAACCACGGGGACTCCCCCGGCGGGAAGTCCGAGGGCGAGTACGTCTCCCCCGACGGGGAGGAGGTCGCGGCGGCCGAGGCCAAGCGGGGCTCGGGTCCCGTACGGAAGCTCGACCTCGTCGCCACTCCGGCCCGGCTCGATCTGGGCGGCGGGCTCACCGTCGGCTCCTGGGCGTACGACGCCCGGCTGCCCGGCAAGGAGCTCCGGGTCACGAAGGGTGACACGCTGGCGGTCACCTTCGCCAACCACCTGCCTGCGGAAACGTCTCTGCACTGGCACGGCCTCAATGTGCGCAACAACATGGACGGCGTGCCCTACGTGACCCAGGCACCCATCAAACCCGGTGCGGAATTCGCCTACCGATTCACCGTGCCGCACGCGGGGACGTACTGGTTCCACCCGCACACGGGCGTCCAGCAGGACCGCGGGCTGTACGCGCCGCTGATCGTCGACGACCCGAAGGAGCCCCTCAAGTACGACAAGGAGTGGGTCGTCGTCCTGGACGACTGGGTCGACGGGGTGGACGGTTCGACGCCGGACTCGGTGCTGGACGAGCTCAGCGGGGGCAGGGGCGGCATGGACCACAGCGGCGGCGCGCACGGCGCCCCCGGCAAGCCGGTCAAGCCCGCCAAGCCCGCCAAGGGCCGCTCCGGGCCCTCACGGCTGGAGAAGGACTCCTTCAGCGAACTGCTCGACAGCCACGGGGGCGATGTCGCCTACCCGTACTACCTGATCAACGGCCGCACCCCGCAGTCCCCCACGTCCTTCGCCGCCAAGCCAGGCGACCGGATCCGGCTGCGCATCATCAACGCGGGCGGCGACACCGCCTTCCGGGTGGCGCTCGGCGGCCACCGGATGACGATCACCCACACCGACGGCTACCCGGTCCGGCACACCACGACGGACGCCCTGCTGCTGGGCATGGGCGAGCGGTACGACGTGGTGGTCACCGCCGGCGACGGGGTGTTCCCGCTGACCGCGCTCGCGGAGGGCAAGAAGGCCACGGCGCTGGCCCTGCTCCGTACCGGCAAGGGGGCGGCGCCCACCGCGTCCGTACGGCCCAAGGAGCTGTACGGAAGGCTGGTGGAGGCGGAGGAACTGATGCCGGACGGGTCCGTGGAGCTGTCCTCGCGCAAACCCGACCGCACCCTCCGGTTCAAGATGACCGGCAGCATGAAGGCGTACGACTGGGCCTTCGACCACGAGCCGTACAACCCCGGCCAGCGCCATCCGGTGAAGGCGGGCGAGCGGGTCAGGATGGAGTTCTTCAACGTCACGGAGATGTGGCACCCCATCCATCTGCACGGGCACTCGTTCGGACTGGTGGGACCGGCGGGGCCGCGCCACCGGGCCACCCGGCGGGGCGCGGTCGACTGGGCGCGCAAGGACACCGCGATCATCCGGCCGAACAGCTCCCTGGCCGTCGAGTTCGACGCGGACAACCCGGGGCTGTGGATGCTCCACTGCCACAACATCTACCACTCGGACGTGGGCATGATGACGGTCCTCGGCTACCGCCGCTGACCCGTTCCCGGCCTGGTTCCGGCGGGCCGCGGCCGTGATTCCGCGGCCCGCCAGGACATTGCGTCAGTCAGACGATTACACTGGTCCGCGTGCCTCAACTACGTCTCGCACTGAATCAGATCGACTCGACCGTCGGTGATCTCGCCGGCAACTCCGAGGCGATCGTCCACTGGACCCGGCACTCCGCCGAACAGGGCGCCCATCTGGTGGCGTTCCCGGAGATGGTGCTGACCGGCTACCCCGTCGAGGACCTGGCCCTGCGCCCGTCCTTCGTCGAGGCCTCGCGGCAGGCGCTGCGCGCGCTCGCCGCCCGGCTCGACGCGGAGGGCTTCGGGGAACTGCCGGTCGTGGTCGGTTACCTCGACCGCTCCGAGACGGCCCAGCCCCGCTACGGCCAGCCCGCCGGCTCCCCGCGGAACGCCGCCGCGGTGCTGCACCGCGGGCAGGTCGCGCTGACCTTCGCCAAGCACCACCTCCCCAACTACGGCGTCTTCGACGAGTTCCGGTACTTCGTGCCGGGCGACTCGATGCCGGTCGTACGGGTCCACGGCGTCGACGTGGCGCTCGCGATCTGCGAGGACCTCTGGCAGGACGGCGGCCGGGTGCCGGCCGCGCGGGCCGCCGGCGCCGGGCTGCTGCTGTCGATCAACGCCTCGCCGTACGAGCGGGACAAGGACGACACCCGGCTGGAACTGGTCCGCAAGCGGGCCCAGGAGGCGGGCTGCACCACCGCGTACCTGGCGATGATCGGCGGCCAGGACGAGCTGGTCTTCGACGGCGACTCGATCGTCGTCGACCGGGACGGCGAAGTGATCGCCCGTGCCCCGCAGTTCGCCGAGGGCAGCGTCGTACTCGACCTGGAGCTGCCGGCCGCCGCCGCGGTGCCGCCGTCCGGTGTCGTCAACGACGGGCTGCGCATCGACCACGTGGTGCTCTCCGAGGAGCCCCTCCCGGCGTACCCGGCTGAGCTGGCCGGCGGGTACGCCGAGCGGCTGGACGACGACGAGGAGCTGTACTCGGCGCTGGTCGTGGGCCTGCGGGCGTACGCCGCCAAGAACGGCTTCAGCAGTGTGCTGATCGGGCTCTCCGGCGGGATCGACTCGGCGCTGGTCGCGGCGATCGCCTGCGACGCGCTGGGTGCGCAGAACGTGTACGGCATCTCGATGCCGTCGAAGTACTCCTCGGACCACTCCAAGGGCGACGCGGCCGAGCTGGCCCGCCGTACCGGGCTGAACTTCCGCACCGTACCGATCGAGCCGATGTTCGACGCGTACATGGGTGCGCTGGGGCTGACCGGTCTCGCCGAGGAGAACCTGCAGTCCCGGCTGCGCGGCACGATGCTGATGGCCGTCTCCAACCAGGAGGGCCAGATCGTCCTCGCGCCGGGCAACAAGTCCGAGCTGGCGGTCGGCTACTCGACGCTGTACGGCGACTCGGTCGGGGCGTACGGCCCGATCAAGGACGTCTACAAGACGTCGATCTTCCGCCTCGCGAAGTGGCGCAACCGGGCCGCCGAGGAGCGCGGGCAGACCCCGCCGATCCCGGAGGCGTCCATCGTCAAGCCGCCCAGCGCCGAGCTGCGCCCGGGACAGGTCGACACGGACTCGCTGCCCGACTACGACGTACTGGACCGGATCCTGGAGCTGTACGTCGACCGGGACCAGGGGCTGGACGAGATCGTCGCGGCCGGGTTCGACGCGGCGCTGGTGGCGAAGACGCTGCGGATGGTGGACACGGCGGAGTACAAGCGGCGGCAGTACCCGCCGGGCACGAAGATCTCCCCGAAGGGCTTCGGCAAGGACCGGCGGCTGCCGATCACCAACCGGTGGCGCGAGTCGGGCTGAGCGGGGCGCGGGCGCGGTGACCGGGTCCGCCCGGTCACCGCGCCCGCGCGTTTCAGCGCGCGTCCACCCGGGTGTCGTCCCGCGCGTCCGCACGGGCCACCACCGCGCGTCACAGCTCCACGCGCGCCACGATCGGCAGGTGGTCGCTGTCCGTCGCCGCGAGCGTCCACGAGGACATCGGTTCGACGCCCTTCACCAGGATCTGGTCGATCCGTGCCATCGGGAACGAGGCCGGCCAGCTGAAGCCGAAGCCGTCGCCGGCCGCGCCCTGGGTGGAGCGCATCTGGGAGGTGACTCCGTTCAGCGCGCGGTCGTTCATCGTGCCGTTGAGGTCGCCGAGCAGGATCACCTTGCCGAGCCGTTCGTCGGCGATGGCCTCGCCCAGGGCGTCCGCGCTGTCGTCGCGCTGGTTGGCGGTGAATCCGGCGTGCAGCTTGACCCGTACGGACGGCAGATGCGCCACGTAGACGGCGACCTCGCCCTTCGGGGTCGTCACCGTGGAGCGCATCGCCCGGGTCCAGCCCATCTTGATGTCGACCGGCTTCGTGCCGCTCATCGGGTACTTGCTCCACAGGCCGACGGTCCCCTGCACCGAGTGGTACGGGTAGCGGTCGGCGAGTGCCGCCTCGTACGTCGCCACCTTGCCGCTCGGCAGCTCCTCCAGGGCGATGACGTCGGCGCCGGAGTCCGCGACCTTCCGGGCGGTGCCCTTGGGGTCGGGGTTGTCGGCGTTGACGTTGTGGGTGGCCACGGTGAGGTCGCCGCCGCTGCCGGACTTGTCGGTCAGCAGGCCGCCGAAGACGTTGAACCAGACCACGACCGGCAGCAGCAGGGCGATCAGCGCGGTCGCCGAGCGGCGCACCAGGCCGAGGACCAGCAGCAGCGGGACGAACACCCCGATCCACGGCAGGAACGTCTCGGAGAGGCTGCCCAGGTTGCCGATGGCGTTCGGGATCCTGGAGTGGAAGACCATCACGAGGGTGAGGAGGACCGAGCAGAGGGCGAGGACGATGCCGCGCCGCCAGATGCCCGGGTCGCGGGTCCACCTGTCGCGCAGGTCCCGGAGGCGGGATCCCGTCCCGGCACGCTCCGGTTCCGCACGGTCGTTCCCGGTGTCCGCTCCGTACGCCTGCACCATCGCGCTGTCCTCACTGCCTTGCCCTGCATGTCGCCGCGTCCACGACCCTAGGCGATGGGCGGCGGGTTTCCTGCCGTCGACGACGGCCGTACTGCCACGAGGACGAAGGGCGGGGTCCGCCGGGTTCCGACCGGGCGGGGGCCATACGGGCTTGTGACAGAACGATCACAATCGGACGAGTCAGATTCCGGTTTCCGGGTCCGGGAGTGTCAGGCGCCCGGGAGTGCCGGGTGTCCGGGAGCGTCAGGCGTCGTCGGCCGGGCGGGGCGCCAGGCCCTCGACCAGGACCCGGACGATGCGGTCGGCGAGGTCCTCGGGCAGCGGCGCGTCGGGCCGGTGGACGGTGCGTACGAGCATGGGCCCCAGGAACAGGTCGTCCATCAGCCCCACGTCCAGGTCCGCGCGGAGTTCACCGGCGTCGACCGCGCGCTGCACGGCGGCCAGCATGGCGACGCGGCGGGGCGCGATGACGTTGCAGTGGTACTCCGCCCACAGCTTGGGGTGGCTCTTCATCTGCGCGAACACGTTGTGCAGCAGGACCGAGGAGCGCTGGGCCAGGCCGCGCCTGCGCAGCGATTCCAGCAGCAGCCGCAGGTCGTCGAGCCCGGCGGTGCCGGAGACGGCGGGTTCCGGCGGCTCCATGTCCCTCAGGACGTCGACGAAGAGTTCTTCCTTGCCGCTCCACCGCCGGTAGATGGTCGCCTTGCCGACCCCCGCGGTCCGGGCTATCCGCTCGATGGACAGGCCCGCCAGGGGCTCACCGGCCTCCAGCAGTTCGACGACGGCGTCCAGGATCGCCCGCTCGGCCGCCGCGCTGCGCGGCCGGCCCCGTCGTGGTTCCGGATCCTCCCGGAACGGCTGGTCCAGGTCCTGCGCCTGTGCCTGTATCCGCACGTTGCTCCACTCCTCAGTTCTTCCGGGCCGCCGGTCTCACCGGCCCGCCCCCGCCGCGCGCACCGACCGGTCGCCCTCGCCGGATCCGCCGGGCCCCGGTTCGGCGCGCGGCTTCCCCGGCAGGAACAGCGCGACCACGAGGGCGCCCACCAGGGCGATGGTCGCCGAACCGACGGCGGTGACATGCATGGCCTTCAGGAACGCGTCGTTGGCCGATGCGACCAGCGGGGCGCCCGCCGGGCCCATCTTGTCCGCGATGCCGAGCGTCGCCTCGATCGACTCCCCCGCCGCCGCCCTGGCACCGGCCGGGACCGCGCCGAGGTGCCCCTCGATGTCGCCCCGGTAGACGGTGGAGAGCACCGAGCCGAGCACGGCGACCCCGAGTGCCCCTCCGACCTGCCGGAAGGTGTTGTTGACGGCCGATCCGGAACCGGCCTTCTCCCGGGGCAGTGCCTGCATCACCGAGACGGTGACCGGCGTCATCACATGCGCCATGCCCGTGCCCTGGACGAAGAAGAGCAGACACAGCACCCAGACCGGTGTGGTGCCGTCGAACAGCGCGAACGCCGCCAGTCCGACCGCGACCAGCAGCATGCCGACGGTGCAGGTGGCGCGGGCGCCGAAGCGGTCGACGAACAGCCGGGCCCGGGGCGCGAAGATTATCTGGGTGGCGGCCAGCGGCAGCAGCATCAGACCCGCCTGGAGCGCGCTCCAGCCGCGCACGCTCTGCATGTAGAAGGCGGAGAAGAAGGTCACCCCCATCAGGGCGAAGAAGACCAGCGCTATGGCGGCGACGGCCGCGGCGAACGACGGCTCCTTGAAGTACGAGATGTCGATGGCCGGGTGGGTGGTGCGCTTCTCGTGCCAGACGAACCCGGCCAGGACGACCAGACCGCCGAGGCTCGACAGGAGCACGACGGGTTCGGTGAAGTCGGCGAGCTGGCCGCCGCGGATGATGCCGTACACCAGCATCACCAGGCCGACGATGGAGAGCACGACACCGAGCGGGTCGGTCCGGCCCGGGTTCGGGTCCTTGGAGTCCGGCACCAGCAGCACCATCGCGGCCAGCGCCACGATCACCACGGGCACATTGACCAGGAAGATCGAACCCCACCAGAAGTGTTCGAGCAGCAGTCCGCCGGTGATCGGTCCGATCGCGATGGCCACACCGACACTGCCCGCCCAGATGCCGATGGCCCTGGGCTGCTCGTCGCGCTCGAAGACGTTCATCAGGACGGCGAGGGTGGCCGGCATGACGAACGCGGCGCCGAGGCCCATCAGGGCACGCCAGGTGATCAGCTGGGCGGGTGAGCCGGACATGGCGGCCAGCGCGGAGCCGACGCCGAAGAGCAGGATGCCGAAGAGCAGCACCTTCTTGCGGCCGATGCGGTCGCCGAGCAGGCCTGCGGTGAAGAGGAGTCCGGCGAAGACGAGCGTGTAGGCGTTGATCGCCCATTCCAGCTCGCTCTGGGTGGCCCCGAGGCCCGTGGGTGCGGGGCTGGCGATGGTCTTGACCGCGACGTTCAGGATCGAGTTGTCCAGCACGACGATGAGCAGGCTGAACATCAGGACGACGAGGATCGCCCAGCGGCGACGGTGGACCGCCTCCGGGATCTGGGATTCGGCAGCACGAGCACCGGACGGCATCGACATGGCAAGGAGCTTATCCGATTTCGATACGAGACCGTCTCGTATTGGAAACATGTGACCGGTGAGGTCGCCTTCCGGCCATGCGTTCACCGTCATGTGCGGGCCCACTTCCCGTGGACCGTCACGGGATGCCACCATGGAACCGGTCCGGGGACGCCGTCAGGGCGCCTCGAGATGACGAAGGAGCCGTTCGCAATGTCGCTTCAGGCTGCGCGGAACCAGTCCGCAACATCCCCCGCGGGGGCCCCCACCGACAGCAGCAAGGCGCTGTACGGAGGCAAGAGCACCCGCCGTATCTCCATCCACGACATCGCCGCCGCCACCGAGCGCGGCGAGAAGTGGCCCATGCTCACCGCCTACGACGCGATGACCGCGTCCGTCTTCGACGAGGCCGGAATCCCGGTCATGCTCGTCGGCGACTCCATGGGCAACTGCCATCTCGGCTACGAGACCACCGTGCCCGTCACGATGGACGAGATCGCGATCCTGTCCGCCGCGGTCGTCCGGGGCACCAGGCGTGCCCTGATCGTCGCGGACCTGCCCTTCGGGGCGTACCAGGAGAGTCCGGTCCAGGCCCTGCGCAACGCCACCCGGCTGATCAAGGAGTCCGGCGTCGGCGCGGTCAAGCTGGAGGGCGGCGAGCGCAGCCACGAGCAGATCAAGCTGCTGGTCGACGCCGGAATCCCGGTCATGGCCCACATCGGCCTGACCCCGCAGTCCGTCAACGCGATGGGCTACCGGGTGCAGGGCCGCGGCGAGGAGGCCGCCCAGCAGATGCTGCGCGACGCCAAGGCCGTGCAGGACGCGGGCGCGTTCGCCGTCGTCCTGGAGCTCGTACCGGCCGAGCTGGCCGCCGAGGTCACCCGCACCCTGCACATCCCGACCGTCGGCATCGGCGCCGGCCCCGACACGGACGCCCAGGTGCTGGTCCACACCGACATGGTCGGGCTGACCGGCGGCAAGGTGCCGCGCTTCACCAAGCAGTACGCGAACCTGCGCAAGGTGCTGGGCGACGCGGCGAAGGAGTTCGCGGAAGAGGTCGTGGGCGGCGCCTTCCCGGCCGCCGAGCACACCTTCCACTAGTTCCACCGGGGCCCGGTCGCGCACCGGGTCCCCGGGCACGGACCACTGCCCGCACCACCGACAGCCCGCCGACATCCCCCATCGGCGGGCTGTCGGCCCGCTGTCGGTGGACTGTCGGTGGCGGCTGGTCCGATGGTCGGCATGACGCGAATCGACAAGAACCCCAGAAGCGGCACGAACGCCGTCGAGGTCCGGGGGCTGGTCAAGCACTACGGCACGACCAAGGCTCTGGACGGCGTGGACCTCGATGTCCGCGAAGGCACCGTGCTCGGTGTGCTCGGCCCCAACGGCGCCGGGAAGACCACGCTCGTACGCTGCCTCTCCACCCTGATAGTTCCCGACGCCGGGCACGCCACCGTGGCGGGCTACGACGTGGTGAAGCAGCCCCGGCAGCTGCGCCGCACCATCGGCCTGACCGGGCAGTACGCCTCGGTCGACGAGAAGCTCTCCGGCTGGGAGAACCTCTACATGATCGGGCGGCTGCTCGACCTGCCCCGCAAGGCCGCCCGGTCCCGCGCGGACGAGCTGCTGGAGCGCTTCTCGCTCACCGACGCGGCCAGGAAGGCCGCGATGGACTACTCCGGCGGCATGCGGCGCCGACTCGACCTGGCCGCCTCGATGATCGGCAGCCCGGCCGTCCTGTACCTGGACGAGCCGACGACGGGGCTGGACCCCCGCACCCGTAACGAGGTCTGGGACGAGGTGCAGCGGATGGTCGCGGAGGGGGCGACCGTGCTGCTCACCACCCAGTACATGGAAGAGGCCGAGCAGCTCGCCAACGAGCTGACCGTCATCGACAAGGGGAAGATCATCGCCCGCGGCGGTGTCGACGAGCTGAAGGCGAAGGTCGGCGGCCGCACCCTGCAGATCCGGCCCTCGGACCCGGCGCAGCTGGCCCCGATGGCGCAGGCCATCAGGGAGGCCGGTCTGGACGGTGTCGCGGGAGCGCAGGCCGTCCCGGACGAGGGCCTGCTGTACGTACCGATCCTCAGCGACGAACAGCTGACCTCCGTCATCGGCCTGCTCGGCACCCGGGGCTTCCCGCTGGCGCATGTCGCCACCGCGCTGCCCAGCCTGGACGAGGTGTTCCTGGCCATCACCGGCGAGAAGTCCGCTTCCGCCACCGACACGATCCCCGAGGAGGTCGCGGCATGAGCACGGCGACTCTGACACCCACGCCCACGCCCACCGAGTCCCCCCGGGCGAAGGCGGTCCACGACGAGGGCCGGATAGGGCTGCGGAACAATCTGCGCCACATCGGGGCGCTGGTGCGGCGCAACATGCTCCAGATCAAGAAGGATCCGGAGTCGATGTTCGACGCGCTCCTGATGCCGATCATCTTCACGCTGCTGTTCGTGTACGTCTTCGGCGGCTCGGTCGGCGGCAGCATGGGCGGCGGCCGGCAGGAGTATCTGAACTACCTGATACCCGGACTGATGGCGATGATGGGCATGAACATCGCCATGGCGGTCGGCTCCGGTGTCAACGACGACTTCCGCAAGGGCGTCATGGACCGGTTCCGGACGATGCCGATCGCCCGTTCCTCGGTGCTCATCGCGAAGATCGTGGTCGAGCTGGGCCGGATGTTGGTCGCCACCCTCATCCTGCTGGCCATGGGCTTCGCCCTCGGCATGGAGCTCCAGGAGTCGGTGCTCGGGCTGATCGGGGCCATCGCGCTGTCGGCCGCGTTCGGCGCCGCCATCATGTGGATCTTCATCCTGCTCGGGCTGACCATGAAGACGACCCAGGCGGTTCAGGGAATGGGGATGCTCGTGCTGATGCCCCTCCAGTTCGGCTCCTCGATCTTCGCCCCGACGAAGACGATGCCCGGCTGGCTCCAGACGTTCACCGACTACAACCCGCTGTCCAACCTGGCCGACGCCGCGCGCGCCCTGATGATGGGCGGCCCGCTCGCCCACTCGGTCCTGGTGACGCTCGGCTGGACCGTGGTCATCACCGCGGTGATGGCCCCGCTCGCGGTCTCCAGGTTCCGCAAGAAGTCCTGACGGACGGGGTCACTCCCGGTACGCGTCCACGAGGGCGGTGGCCTCTTCCAGGGAGAGGCCACCGCCCTCGGCGTACGCGGTCTCGTAGGCGGCCCGGCCGAGCACGGCGACGGCCAGTTCCTCCGCACGGGCCCAGTCGTCCCGCTCCATCGACGTCGGCACATGGCCCCGGGGCAGCAGCTCCCGGCCCGCCCCCAGCAGCCGGGCCGCGGTCGTGGCCCGCCGCTCGCCGCCGAGGCCGGCCAACGAGCGGGCGAGGGAGACGAGATGGATGACGGACATCTGCGGCGCCACCAGCTGCGACAGCCGGTCGTGGGACCGCTCCAGCGCCACCAGGCCCCGGGGCAGGGCGTCCGTGTACAGCCCGTCCTGGTTGTCCAGCCAGGCCACCGCGCCCAGTACGATCCCCTCGAAGATCGCCATGGTCTCGGAGCGGAACTCCTCGCGCAGTACGGCCAGTTGCTCGCGCGCCTCGCCGGTGCGGCCACTGCGGCCCAGCCACATGGCCAGATGGAGCCGGGCGATGGACCTCGCATCGAGCCTCTCGGCGATCACCTCGCGCAGGATCGCCTCGCCCTCGGCGCCGCGGTCCATCTCGGTGAGCACGGCCGCGTATCTGGTGCGCAGGACCGCCACCTGGGAGGGTGCGCCCAGTTTGTTCGCATAGCCGATCGCGGCCTGGTAGTCCTCGGCCGCGCGCGCGTACTCGCCGCGCCGCTCGTGGGCCTCGCCCCGTGCCGAGAGCGATTCGGCGACGCCCCAGTCGTCACCGATCCGGCTGAAGAGCGCCAGGCTCTCGTCGGCGTCCGTGCGCGCCTCGCCCGACCACTCGGGCCGGTTGGCCAGCACGTTGGCCCGCGTCTGGAGGGCCGCGGCGAGCTCCCATTCGTAGCCGAACTCCCGGCAGGCGCGGACCGTCTCGTCCAGCAGCCCGCGCAGCCTGCCGGTCTCCCCGACGAGCATGACCGCGAAGAACCAGAGCGATGCCGGGACCCGGCAGGTCTGCGGCTGGCCGGCCCGGTAGGTTTTCGCGATGACACGCAGCCGGACCATGCTCGGCTCGTCGGTCCACCTCTCCGTGGCGTGCTCCATGCTGACCAGCCGGATCAGGCCCGCCTGGCGGCGTGCCTCCTGGAGCAGCTCGGGCCCCATGGGCGGCGGTGCGTCGGTGCAGCGTTCGGGGATGGAGGGCGCGGGCTCGGCAGGCGGGGCGAAGGGGTCGGGGCCCAGCGCGGCGGCGGCTTCGGCCCAGTGCAGCGCGTCGCCGCTCAGGTCGCGCATCTGCCAGTACCAGCACAGCGAGAGCACCATGCAGAGCGCCTCCTGCTCGTCGCGCGCGGCGACGGCGTTGCGCAGGGCGGTGCGGATGTTCTCGTACTCGCGCTGGAGGAGCTCGATGGCGGACCGCTGTCCGGCGCCGCGGAGCCGGGGCTCCGTGGTACGGACCAGCTCCCGGAAGAACACCAGGTGGCGCCGGACCACGGGGCCCCGTTCCGCCGCCTCGTCGAGCCGGGCGGCGGTGTACTCGCCGACGGTCTCCAGCAGCCGGTAGCGCATCTCGCCGTCCTCGGCGGGCGCGGCGACGACGAGCGATTTGTCGACGAGGGAGCCGAGCAGCCCGGCGACCTCGCGCGCCTCCCGGGGCCCGTCCGCGCAGACCGCCTCGGCCGCGGTCAGGGTGCAGCCGCCCGCGAAGACGGAGAGCCGGCGCAGCACGGCGCGCTCGGATTCGTCGAGCAGGTCCCAGGACCAGTCGACGACGGCGCGCAGGGTCTGCTGGCGGGGCAGTACGGTGCGGGCTCCGCTGGTGAGCAGGCGGAACCGGTCGTCGAGCCGGTCGGCGATCTGGCGCGGGGTGAGCATCCGCAGCCGGGCGGCGGCGAGTTCGATGGCGAGCGGCAGCCCGTCGAGGCGGCGGCAGATCTCCGCCGCGGCGGCCGCGGTCTCCTCGTCGGCGTCGGTCCGGAAGCCCGGCCGGGCGGCGGCGCCGCGGTCGGCGAACAGGCGCAGCGCCATCGGGTCGGGCAGCGGTTCGACGGGGCGGACGAACTCGCCCGGCACGCCGAGGGGTTCACGGCTGGTCGCAAGGACGGTGAGGTGCGGGCAGTGGGCGAGCAGGTGGTCGGCGAGGGCGGCGGCGGCCCCGACGAGGTGTTCGCAGTTGTCCAGGAGCAGCAGCATGCGGCGCCGGGAGCAGTGCTCGGTGAGGCGTACGAGGGGGTCGCTCGCGTTTCCCTCGGCGACCCTGAGCTCCTCGGCGCCGGCGCCGCGCAGGACGGTCTCTCGGGCGCCGAGCGCGGTCAGCACGGCCTCCGGCACCGCCTCGGGATCGTCGACGGGGGCGAGTTCGGCCAGCCAGACACCGTCCGGCCAGGCGGGCGCGACGGATTCGGCGGCCTCCTGGGAGAGCCGGGTCTTGCCCGCGCCGCCGGGGCCCAGGAGGGTGACGAGACGGGCGTGCGAGAGGTCCTCGCGCAGGACGTCGATATCGCCCTCGCGCCCGACGAAACTGGTCAGCCGGGCCCGGAGGTTGCCCTGCGGTGCGGCGGGGGCCCCGGTGCGGGCGGGCGGGTGCGGGGCGGCCGGTGCGGCCGGGCGCGCGGGCTCCTGGCGGAGCAGCTCGGCGTGGAGCGAGCGCAGCTCGGGGCCGGGGTCGGTGCCGAGACGGTCGGCGAGCACGGTGCGCACCTCGTCGTAGGCGGCCAGCGCCTGCGCCGTGCGCCCGGCGTCGCGCAGGGCCCGCAGCCGCAGCGCCTGAAGGGGTTCGTCGATCGGGTGCTCGGCGCACAGGGCGGCCAGTTCGGGCAGGGCCTCGTCCGCGTGGCCGAGCGCGAGGTCCGCGCGGAGCCTGTTGCGGCGGGCGTCCAGCCGCCGGGCCTCCCAGCGGGCCGCGTCGGCGCCGCGGTCGGGCAGATCGGCCAGGACCGGGCCGCGCCACAGGCCGAGCGCGTCGTCGAGCACGGTCCGGGCCTTCGCCGCGTCGCCCTCCTCCAGCGCCCGCGCCCCCTCCCCCGCGAGCCGCTCGAAGCGGTGGAGGTCGATGGCGTCCGGCTCGGCGGCCAGCCGGTAGCCGCTGTCCGCGGAGACCACCGCGTCGTGGCCGACGGCCCGCCGGAGCCGGCCGACGAGCGCCTGGAGGGCGCCCACCGCGTCGGCGGGCGGCTCGCCGTCCCACACCTCGTCGACGAGCACGGTGGCCGGGACGGTGCGGCCGGGGCGCAGCGCGAGGACGGCGAGCAGGGCGCGCAGCCGCGCCCCGCCGAGGGCGACGGCCGTGCCGTCGTCGCGAAGTGCCCGGGTCGTTCCGAGGATGCAGTAGCGCACCGGCCTATTGTCCGTGACCGGGATCGGGATGGGCACACACGTCCGACCGTGCCCCTGTGCGCGGTGTTCCTGGATCGTTCGTCATGCCCCCACCCTTTACGGAACCACCGCCCCGGCGCGAGACGTTTGTGGCGTGTCGGCGGTACGGTCGGGCTCGCCGCCCGCCTTGCCGTTCCCTTCCGGCCACCCTTCAGGAGTTCGCCGATGACCACCGCAGCAGCCCGCAGCGACCGGCGGATCAGCCCGGTCTTCCTCGGGATCGTCGCCGTGACGGCGGTGTCGGGATGGGCGGTGTGGACGGGCACCGGATATCCGTACGGCCTCGCGGTCTTCGTCTTCGTCACGGGGGCGTGGGTGGTCTCGCTCTGCCTGCACGAGTACGCGCACGCCCGCACCGCGCTGCACAGCGGGGACCTCTCGGTCGGCGCGAAGGGCTACCTCAGCCTCAATCCACTCGCCTACACGCACGCTCTGCTCAGCATCGTGCTGCCGGTGCTGTTCGTGATCATGGGCGGTATCGGTCTGCCCGGCGGCGCCGTCTTCATCGAGCGGGGGCGGATCCGCGGTCGTTGGAGGCACAGCCTGATCTCGGCGGCGGGCCCACTGACGAATGTGCTGTTCGCGCTGGTGTGCACGGCGCCGTTCTGGCTGCACGCGCTGGGCGGCGTCCCGAGGGAGTTCCGGTACGCGCTGGCGTTCCTGGCCCTGCTCCAGGTCACCGCGGCGATCCTGAACTTCCTACCGGTCCCCGGACTGGACGGGTACGGGGTGATCGAGCCCTGGCTGTCGTACCGGATCCGGCGCCAGGTGGAACCGTTCGCGCAGTTCGGGCTGCTCGCGGTGTTCGGCGTGCTGTGGATCCCGGAGGTCAACCACGTCTTCTTCGACATGGTCCACGGTGTGCTGGATTCGCTGGGCGTGAACGGCCTGGGGACGGAGTGCGGCCGCGCCGCCTACCGGTTCTGGGAGAACTGGAACGAGGAGTATCCGGTCTGCGCGGTCGGCCCGTGACCCGGCGGACCGGCCGTCATTCGGCGGTCTGTGCGCGCTGCCGGCGCAGGTAGAACCACGCCATGTTGGACGAGAGCCCGGCCAGCAGCACCCAGACGATCCCGAGCAGGCTGCCCTGGGCGAACGAGATCACGGCCGCGACGACGGCCAGGACACAGACGGTGATGGCGTAGAGAGCGAGTCGGGGCATGGGGGGCGGCTCCTGTCGGGGGTGAGCACGGTCCCGTCCAGTGTCCCCCATGCCCCTTTCCGCTCGCCGCAGGGTGGGTCCGGGAGCGGCTCCGGCTCACACGTCGGTGGTGGCCGGTCCGGCTCGGACGGCGCTGGTGGCCGGTCCGGCTCAGACGTCGGTGGTGGCCGGTCCGGCTCAGACGTCGGTGGTACGGAGCCCGGCGTGCGCCTTGTAGCGGCGGTTGACCGAGATCAGGTTGGCGACCAGCGACTCCACCTGGTGCGCGTTGCGCAGCCGCCCGGCGAAGATGCCGCGCATGCCGGGGATCCGGCCGGCCAGCGCCTGTACGAGGTCGGTGTCGGCGCGGGCCTCGCCCAGCACCAGCACATCGGTGTCGATCTCCTCGATGGCCTCGTCCTGCAACAGCACCGCCGAGAGGTGGTGGAAGGCGGCGGTGACCCGGGACTCCGGCAGCAGGGCGGCGGCCTGCTCGGCGGCGCTGCCCTCCTCGGGCTTCAGCGCGTAGGCGCCCTTCTTGTCGAAGCCGAGCGGGTTGACGCAGTCGATGACGAGCTTGCCCGCAAGTTCGTCCCGCAGCGACTCCAGGGTCTTGGCATGGCCGTCCCACGGCACGGCGACGATCACGATGTCGCTGCGGCGGGCGCACTCCGCGTTGTCCGCGCCCTCGACGCCGTGCCCCAGCTCCTCGGCGGCGCTCCGCGCACGGTCGGCGGCCCGGGAGCCGATGATCACCTGCTGCCCGGCGCGGGCGAACCGGTAGGCCAGGCCGCGCCCCTGGGGGCCGGTGCCACCGAGCACCCCGACGGTCAGCCCGGAGACGTCGGGAAGGTCCCAGGGGTCCTTGGCGGGGGGCTTGGCCGCGCTGTCACTGCCATTCGTAGTCATGGCTCCGACATTACTGCCCGCCACGGAGCGGGACCCGGTGTCACCCCTCGTTCCACGTTCGACTGGTTCGGAGCCGTTCCCCGGTGCCGGGCACGGGTCCTGGGGCATGATGCCGGGCCATGGATGCCGTACGCGTCGCCCTGCTCCGTGAAGTGCTCGCCGGGACCGAGTGGCCCGCCGCCACCCGGCGGTTCGCCGGAGCGCTGAGGTCGTCCGTCGTCCCGCACGGCGGCGGTCTGCTGCTGGTGGGGACGGCGGCGTACGAACCCTGGCATCTGGCCGCGCATCTGGTCGACGAGTCCACCTGGTCCGGGCTGCCCGAGTTGGCCCCCACCCTGGTACGCCACCGGGTGGAGCCGGGCGGCCCCGCGCATCTGGCCGTCGGTCTGGGCCGGATCGAGGCGGCCGGGCGGGGCGAGACGCTGCTCCTGGTTGCCCCGGAGCGGCCCGGCGCGGGGCTGCTGGAGCGGGTGCACGACGCGCGGCGCGCGGGGGCCACGGTGCTCTCGCTGAACGACGGCGACCCGGAGGTGCGCGGGCTCGCCCACGAGACGCTCGCGGTGACCGGCGGCGGCGACGTCGACCTGGACACCGTGCAGCATCTGGTGAGCGCGGCGGCCGGGGAGAACAGCGCCCCCGCGCCGCGTGGCCGCCGCGGCTTCCGGGACCGGCTGTCCCGGCTCGCCGATCAGCTGACGTCCCCTCCTCCCGCCCGCTGGTGAGAGCCCGGCGGCCGGGCAGAGGGGCCGCCGCGGAAATTCCGTTGCGGCGGCACCTGTCGCGCCGGAGCATGGGCCCCCGTGACCACTGCTCCGTCCCCGGCCGCCCGGCTGGCCGCTCTGCTGCCCGATCTCTCGCCCCTGCGCTCCTCCACCGACTTCCGGCTGCTGTGGGTCCAGGGCCTGGTGACGTACTTCGGCAGCTTCATGGCGATGATCGCGCTGCCGCTCCAGATCAAGGAGCTGACGGGTTCGCCGCTGGCCGTCGGTGTGATGGGCGCGGTCGAGCTGGTGCCGCTGGTCGTCTTCGGTCTGTACGGCGGGGCGCTCGCGGACTCCGCGGACCGCCGCAAGGTGATCCTGGCCACGGAGGCGGGACTGGGGCTGCTCGCTCTGGTGCTCCTGGGGAACGCGGCGCTGTCCGGTCCGATGCTCTGGCCGCTCTACCTGGTCGCGGCCGGGGTCTCCGCGCTCGCCGGGCTCCAGCGGCCCGCGCTGGACTCCCTGATGGCCCGGATCGTGCCGCACGAGCAGCTGACCGCGGCCGCCGCGCTGAACTCGTTGCGCTGGCAGTTCGGCGCGATCACCGGTCCCGCGGTGGCGGGCCTCGTGGTGGCCTACGCCGGGCACGCCACGGCGTACGCGGTCACGGTGGCCACGTTCGCCGTCTCCGTGCTCCTGTGTCTGCGCCTGACGCCTGCACCGCCTGCCCGGGACAACGCGAAGCCGTCGCTGCGCGGCATCGTGGAGGGCGCGAAGTACGCCTGGAGCCGACCGGTGCTGCTGGGGACGTACGCGGTCGACATGGCCGCGATGTTCTTCGCCTTCCCGAACGCGATCTTCCCGTTCCTGGCGGACGACCTGCACGCCGACTGGTCGCTGGGCCTGATGTACGCCGCGGACTCGGTCGGATCGCTGGTGCTGGGGCTGACCAGTGGCTGGACGTCCCGGGTGCGGCGGCACGGGCTGTTCGTGGTCTTCGGGGCGGCGGTCTGGGGGCTGGCCATCGCGGCGGCCGGGTGGTTCGGCAATGTGTGGCTGGTGCTGGTCTGCCTGGCGGTGGCGGGCGCGGGCGACATGCTCAGCGGTCTCGGCCGCTCCACGATCTGGAACCAGACCATCCCGGAGGAGCTGCGGGGCCGGCTGGCGGGCATCGAGGTGCTCTCGTACAGCATCGGCCCGCAGCTGGGCCAGGTGCGGGCCGGTGCGATGGCGGGCTGGACGGGGACCCGCTCGGCGATCTGGAGCGGCGGCGTGGCGTGCGTGGCCTCGGTCGCGCTGCTCACGGCAGCGCTTCCGAAGCTGCTCACCTACGACTCCGAGACGGACGAGGACGCGCTGCGCAGGCGGGAAGCCAGGAAGTCCAGCCCGTCCGCCGCCTGAGAGCCTGTCGGGTGACCTCGGATCGGATAGCGGACGCGGTCTGGTGCGTGCGATTCCAAGGCGGAGGAGGGAGTCGACGCGGAGCGTTGGCGACCGACGACAACGCGGGAAGCATGCGTGCCAGGGCGTGGCCGCCCGGTCGGAGGTCACCCGACAGGCTCTGAGGAGCGGGCCCCCGGGGCGGGGGCCCGGCTCGGCACCCCGGGTCATGCCTCCGGATCGGGCGGCGTGCCCCCGTCATGCCACTTGGGGTCGTTCTCCCACTCCAGGTTCCGCTCCCGGGCGGTGTCCATGGCGTGCTGTGCCTCCTCGCGGGAGGTGTACGGCCCGAAACGGTCCTTGGCCGGGCACTCGGGGCCCTCCTCGACCTTGTGATGCTCCAGGCAGTAGTACCACTCGCCCGGCTTGCCGACCGTGCGCTTCTTGAACAGGGCCATCAGCGGCTCCTTCCCTCGGGGCCATGCTGCCCCAAGCGCGCTGGTTAGACTCGCTGACATGTCTGGCCAGTCGCTGCTCGCACCCGGGGAGATCACTCCCATCCGCTCCGTGCCCGGAAAGATCCGGCGCCCCGAATACGTGGGCAAGCCGGCCCCCACCCCGTACACCGGTCCGGAGGTCCAGGACACCGACACCGTCGAGCGCATGCGCGTCGCCGGCCGGATCGCCGCGCAGGCGATGGCGGAGGCCGCGAAGCACATCGCCCCGGGTGTCACCACGGACGAACTCGACCGGGTCGCCCATGAGTTCATGTGCGACCACGGCGCGTACCCGTCGACGCTCGGCTACCGCGGGTTCCCCAAGTCGCTCTGCACCTCGCTCAACGAGGTGATCTGCCACGGCATCCCGGACTCCACGGTGCTGCGCGACGGCGACATCGTGAACCTCGACGTCACGGCGTACATCGGCGGTGTGCACGGCGACAACAACGCCACGTATCTCTGCGGCGACGTGGACGAGGAGTCCCGGCTCCTCGTGGAGCGCACCGAGGAGTCGCTGAACCGGGCGATCAAGGCGGTCCGGCCGGGGCGGCAGGTCAATGTGATCGGGCGGGTCATCGAGTCGTACGCCAAGCGCTTCGGCTACGGGGTGGTGCGGGACTTCACCGGTCACGGGATCAATTCCTCGTTCCACTCCGGCCTGATCATTCCGCACTACGACAGCCCACACGCGACCACCGTGATGCAGCCCGGAATGACGTTCACCATCGAGCCGATGCTGACGCTGGGCAGCCACGACTACGACATGTGGGACGACGGCTGGACCGTGGTGACGAAGGACCGCAAGCGCACCGCGCAGTTCGAGCACACGCTGGTGGTGACGGAGACGGGCGCCGAGATCCTTACGCTCCCCTAGTCCCAATACCGGTGATTTAGGTCTTTTTCCGGGAGGTTGGGGCTGGTTTGGTGGGTCCGACGAGGGTGACTACTGGGGTGTCCGGCCGGGGCTGGTTGTTGTGTTCGGTGCGTTTGAGGGCCCAGTTGGACATCTTGCGTTTGATGACACGGGGATTGGAGCGTAACCGCCGTGGTTCCAGGAGCCGTTGACCGATTTCAAGCAGAGTCTGTGCGAGGGCCCGCGTGAGTCGGGAGGGGGAAAAGCCCGCCTGGGCGGTGACCTGGCGGCGGACAACGCGCACGGCGCGGGTGAAGGAGATCCGGTCCGGATCGTGTCCCTCCTGTCGTGCGGCTTCGTGCATGAGGTCCCGCACGGCATGGTGAACGAGGAGGAACGCGAATATCTCCTGCTCGGCCCCGGCCGGGTGCTGGGAGCGCAGGACCAGACGTGGCCCGCCCAGGTGCGTCTTGATCTCGTCCAGCGTGGTCTCGATCTCCCAGCGTTCGGCGTAGAGCGCGGCAAGTTCCGCCGCCGGCGCGGTGTCCGGGTCGAGGAGGGTGGTGACCAGCCGGTAGACGGTGCCGTCCTTCCCGCGTGGGCCAAGGGTGTACTCGATGACGCGGACCCGGGCCGGGTCGGCCCGCCGGTTCTTGTCACGGGCGGCGACGATCTCCGACAGGTAGGAACCATCGGGCAGCGACGTCACCACAGGCAGCACCGCGTTGCTTTTGACCCGCCAGAGCAGGTCGGCGCCGGTTGCCGCGGCGGCCCGCCACAGGTCGAATCCGAGGAACCCGCGGTCGGCCATCAGCAGCATTCCCCGGGTCAACGAAGAGAACAGGCGCCCGGCCAGCACGGTCTCGTGCACCGCCAGCGGACCGACCTCGGCAGCAAAGACCGCATGAGTGCCGCACTCGACCAGAGCCGCAACCCTGGCCTGCGGATACGCACTCCTGCCCTGCCCACGGCCGGTCCCCGGACGCCCGAAATACCCGGCATTCGCCACCGTGTCCGGCAGATCGAACGTCGTCCCGTCCACAGCCACCAACCGCAGCCCCCGAAACCAGGCGCCCCGCGACCCCGCGACGGCCACCGGCCGGCACACCCGGGCGAACAACGCCTTCAGCACCTCCGGCCCCAGCCGCAGCCGCGCCCGCCCGATCGCTCCGCTCGTAGGCACCCGCCACCCCTTTACCCAGCGGCCCTGACGCTCCAGACCCTGCGTGAGAAGACGCCCGACCTCCTCATACCCCTGCCCCGAGAACAGGCACATCGCCAGCACGAAATACACCACCACCCGTGCCGGAAGCAGCCGCTGACGCTGCTCAACACGCCCGCACTCCGCCACCACCTCGTCCACCAGATCAGGCGTAAACGCACGCGTTAACACTCCGAGAGCGATGCGATCCGAAAACCGCTCGCCCCCCACCGACTTCACCTGTCCCGGCCTTGGCACACCCAACACAACGAGCCGACACCCTCAAAGTCACCGGTATTGCCCCTAGTCCCCCGTCTCAGCCCCCCGCCCCCCGGACAGTTCCTCCCCGAAAGCGGCCGCCCCCGGGCGGCCGCTTTCGCATACCCCCGCAGAGGCGGAACCAGGCGTATCGTTTTTACCGACAGAGCGTCGGGAAGTTATTGACTTAGGTAAGCCTAAGTAGGAAGATCGGGGATGTCGACGGCCACCGCCGCAGGACGCGGTCGCTGCCGATATTTCCGTCTCTTTCTGGACTTCCCGTCCCCCCTCGGTCCCCGGAGGCCCGCCTTGGACGCAACCGCCACCACCACGCCCTTCTCGACGCTCATCCGCACCGCGTCGCATGAGCAGCACACCGAGGCGGAGACCTCGACCTTCATGAGCGACCTGCTGGGCGGGCGGCTCGGGGTGGAGGCCTACACGCGCTACACCGAGCAGCTGTGGTTCGTGTACCGGGCACTGGAGGAAGGGGCGCAGGCGTTGCACGGCGATCCGGTCGCCGGTCCCTTCATACGGCCCGAGCTGATGCGCACCGCCGAGCTGGAGCGCGATCTGGCCCATCTGCGGGGTGCGGACTGGCGCGAGGGCCTGGAGCCGCTGCCCGCCACGGCCGCGTACGCCGCCCGGGTCACCGAGTGCGCCCGCAACTGGCCGGCCGGTTATGTCGCGCACCACTACACCCGCTACCTCGGCGACCTCTCCGGCGGCCAGATCATCCGTGACAAGGCGGAGAAGGCCTGGGGCTTCGCGCGCAAGGGCGACGGGGTCCGGTTCTACGTCTTCGAGGAGATATCCAACCCCGCCTCGTTCAAGCGGGGTTACCGCGAGCTGCTGGACACGGTGGACGCGGACGACCTGGAGAAGCAGCGGATCGTCGACGAGTGCAAGCGCGCGTTCGCGCTGAACACGGCGGTGTTCCGGGAGCTGGGCGAGGTGTTCCCGCTCAGCGCGTAGCGCCTTGCCCGGCGCTGACGGCGGCGAGTGTCACGCGGCCCCCGACCTCCACCGTGCCGTCGGGCGCGGGAGCGGTGAGGATCTGGGAGCCGCGTCCTTGCGTGATGTTGAGGGCGCGCCCCAGCTCCGCGCTGAGCAGCAGCGCCGCCGCCCCCGTCGCCTCGTCCTCCACGATGTTGTCGTCGCGCCGGGGGAACGCCCGCGCCCTGACCCGGCCGGCCGCCTCGTCCTCCCAGGCCCACACGTACAGCCAGCCCTCCCCCGGCGGCGGCCCGGTCAGCGCCTCGACCTCGGCGGCGGACCCGTACCGCTCCAGCGTGCGCGGAGGTGCCCACTCGGGGCGGGCGGTGATCCAGCTGAACTCGCCGTCCTGACGGGCGAACACCTCCCCGACCGGAAGCTCCAGGATCTCCAGGTCGAGCAGCCAGGCCGTGCCGACGAGCGGATGCCCGGCGAACGGGAGGCGGAGACCCGGGGTGTAGATGTCGACGTGTCCGCGCTCGGGGTCGTCGACGAACACCGTCTCGCTGAAGCCGAGCCGCCCGGCCAGCGCCTGCCGGGACGCCCGGTCCGGGTAGGCGCTGCCGTCGCGCACCACGCCGAGGGCGTTGCCGTGCCGGCCGTCGGGGCCGCAGAACACGCGTAGTACGTCGATGCCCGCGGGTACGTCGAAGTCGCTGTCGCTCACGTCAGCATTCAAGCACCGCCCGGGTGGCGGCCGTTCGGCCGGTCCACCCGGGCGGTGCGGTCGTGGGACGCGGACGGGTCAGGCGGTACGGCGGCGGCGGGCCGCGATCACGACTCCGGCGCCGGCCGCCACGACCACGCCCGAGGCGGCGAACAGGGCGCCCGCCGGGAGTTCGGAGCCGGTGGCGGCGAGGGAGCCCGCGCCGCCGACCGAACCGCCCACGGAGCCGCCTGCGGAGCCGCCGCCCACGCTGCCACCGGCGGTCGCGGTGCCGCCCGTCGAGCCGGAACCGCCCGCGGAACCGGAACCGCCCGCGGCGCCCGGGAGTTCGGCGTCCTTGTCGAGGGCGACCGCGACGGTCAGCGCGTCGAGCTGCTCACCGGCCCGGTACATGCCGCCGAAGGCCTTGGTGCCGTCGGCGGTGAGGGTCGCCGGGACGGCCGAGAGGTTCACCACGCCGTTCTTGGCGGCGAGTCGGCCCTTCGGCACCTTCAGGTCCGCGACGGCCAGACCGGTGTACGTGGAGACCTTCTTGGTCGTGCGGTCCTTGGTGGAGACGTCCGCGATCAGGGTGCCCTTCGTGCCGTTCACCTGGATCTCCAGGCCGGTCAGGGACAGGTCGAGGGTGTACGCGCCGTTCTCCTCGTGGCCCAGGAAGCGGACCTTGCCCTGGAATTCGGCGTTCAGGGTCTGCTTCGTGGCGTCGAAGTGGCCGGTCGCGTCGGGGAACCGGTAGCCGTCACCGGAAGCGGTGGCGCCGGCCGCCGTCTCGACCTTGCCGTGGGCGATCGGGCCCGTGACGTACGTACGGAAGGACTTCTTGACGCCCCAGTCCAGGGTGCCGTCGACGACGTCGCCCCGGTCGGCGGCGGTCGGCTCGTCGGTGGCCGGGGCCGAGGGGGACGTGGTCGAGGTGGGCTTCCCGGTCGGCTCGGTGGTCGGCCCGGTCGGCTTCGTGGTGGGCTTCGTGGTGGGCTTTCCGGTCGGCCCGGTGGTCGGCTCGGTGGTCGGCTCCTCCGTGGGCTCGGTGGTCGGGGGCGTGACCGCCTTCACCGAGAGGGTGGCCGGGTCGAGCGCGTCGCCCTCCTTGTACTGGCCGTCGAACGCCTCGGAGCCCGCCTTCGTCAGCGTCGCCGGGATGTCCTTGAAGACCATCGCGCCGCCCTCGCCCCGGCCCGGCTTCACCGCCGAGAGGTCGAGAGCCGCGAACTTCACGTCGTCGCGGGTGCCCCGGGGAGTCGTGACGTCGACGGTGATCGCGCCGCCGGTACCGGTCGTGGCGAGCTTCACGTCGGAGAGCGTGATGTCGAGAACGCCCCCGTGGGCGTAGAAGTTGACGCCGCCGCCGAAGGCGGTGTCGGTGCCGTGCGTGGCGGTGTCGTACGTGCCCTTGCCGCCGCCGAAGGTGAACACGCCGTTGCCGGGCGCCTGGGTGGCACCGTCCTTGACGGTGATCTTCCCGCCGGAGAACGACGAGGCGAGGTACTTGCGGAAGGACTCCTTGACGCCCCATTCGAGCGTGCCGTCCTTCAGCTCCAGCGTCGGCGCCGCGGCGGCTCCACCGGCTGCGGGGCCGTCGGCGGCGAGCGCCGGAAGGGCGAACGCGGTGGCGCCGAGGGCGGCGGCGGTGGCGACTGCGGCGGTGAGGGCTATGGGGCGGCGGGTGGCTGCCATGGTCGTTGATCTCCTCGGGAACAGGGGGGGACGGGGGGACGGGGGTCTAGTCGGTCTTCCGCGGGGTGCCGCGGCGACGGGCGAGGTACAGCGCGCCCGCCGCGACGGCGAGCACGCCCGCGCCGCCGAGGACCGGATACAGGCCGGCGCGGGAGTCGGCTGCCGCAGCCGAGGCGGGGGTGGCCTTCTCCGTTGATGTGGCGGACGGCTCGGACGACGGGTCGGGGGCGCTGCCCAGGTCGGGCAGGGCGGGCAGTTCGGCCCCGGCGTCGACGGCGACGGCCAGCGAGACCGGGTCCATCGCGGTGCCCGCCCGGTAGAGCGAGCCGAACGCCTCGGCGCCGTCGGCGGTGAGGGTGGCAGGGGCTTCGGTGAGGACGGCGAGACCGTCCTTCGGCGCGAAGTCCTTCGCGGTGAAGGTGACGAGCGGGACGGCCTTGCGCCGGTCGCCGTCGCCGTGGACGTCGGCCAGGAGCGTGCCCTTGCCCGCCTTCACCCGGACCGCGACGGCGGACAGTTCCAGATCGAGCCCGTCGGCGCCGGTGAACCGGACGCTGCCCGCGAATTCGGCGTCCAGGGTCTGCTTCGCAGGGTCGTACGTGCCCTTGCCGCGCGGGAAGCGGAAGAGCGCTCCGCCGTCCTGGGCGCCCCCGGCGAGGGTCCACTTCCCCTTGCCGATGGAGCCGGTGACGTACTCCCGGAAGGTCCGGCGGACACCCCAGTCGACGGCGGCGTCCTCGAAGCGTCCGGCGGCCGTCGCGGTCTTCCTCGACTCCGGCTTCTTCCCGGGGGACTTGGAGGCGGCGGGCTTCCCGGCCGGGGCGGAGGTGTCCACGGAGAGGCTGACCGGGTCGAGCGGGGTGCCGGCCGTGTAGTAGCCGGCGAACGCCTTGGCGCCCTGTCCGGTCAGGGTCGCCGGGACGTTGCGGAGGGCGACGGGGGTGGTACCGCCCTTCATGTCGATCCCGGACAGGCCGAGCGTCGCGAGCGGCACCTGGGCGGCCGAGGTCACCCGGCCGCTCCCCCGGTCCTTGCTGACCATGTCGGCGTACAGGGTGCCGCCGCCCGCGATGCGGACGGTGGGACGGCTGATGGTGAGGTCCAGTTCGTGACTACCGTCGGATTTCCGGTGGCCGAGGAAGTGGACCCCGCCGGCGAAGGCCGAGGCGAAGGCGCCGGTCGCCGGGTCGTAGGAACCGGTGGCGGAGTGGAAGCGGAACTGGCTGCCGCCGACCGTGGCGGCGCCGCCGGTCAGGCTCCAACTGCCGTTCGCGATCGGTCCGGTGACGTAGCCCTGGAAGGAGGACTTGATGCCCCAGTCCAGCCTGCCGCCCTGCACCGTACGGCCCGCCGCCTGCGCGGCGGTGGCGGGGAGCAGGACTCCCAGCACCGCCGTCAGGAGCGTGACGGCGAGTGCGCGGGCAGGTCTGGACGGCAGCATGGAACCCCTCCGAGGTCTGGAAACTGAGGTAAGGCTAACCTAAGCTATACGCGTCTCGTGGAGGTACCCCTTCCACCACATCACTCGTGAACCATGACCAACTGCCCACGCACGACGACAGGACGGTGCCCCAGTGCGCTTCTCTCAGGACTTCGCCCCACCGGGTCAGGGCGGCCGACGGCCGGGGCGCGGGCGGTCCGGGAGCCGTGGACCGCTCGGCGCCCTGACGGCCGTCCTCGCCCTGGCCCTCGTCCTGACGGGCTGCGGCGGCGGTACGGACACGAAGGCGCCCGCCGCCGCTGCCGGGGCCGCCGCCGACCGGGTCGAACCCCTCACCACCGCGCCGGAGCCACAACTGCCCGTCACGGTGAAGTCGGCGGACGGCGCCGAGGTCACCGTCGCCTCGACGGACCGGATCGTTCCGCTGACCGGCGGCCTGAGCGAGATCGTCTTCACGCTCGGCCTCGGCAAGCGGGTCGTGGCCCGCGACATCACCGCCACCTTCGAACAGGCCGCGAAACTCCCCGTGGTGACCCGGGCCCATGACGTCTCGGCGGAGAGCGTGCTGTCGCTGAGGCCGACCGTCGTACTCGCCGAGACCACGACCGGTCCGGCGGAGGCCATCGACCAGATCCGGGATGCCGGCATCCCGCTCGTCGTCGTCGAACCGGCCCAGCAGCTCTCCGACGTCGGCCGCCGGATCGGCACCGTGGCGGCGGCCCTGGGTGTGCCGGACTCGGGCACCGAACTGAAGTCGCGCACCCAGTCGCGTATCGACGCCGTACGGAAGTCCGTGCCCGCCCCGGCGGACGGGCACGAGAAGCCCCGGGTCGCCTTCCTCTACCTGCGCGGTTCGGCCTCGGTGTATCTGCTGGGCGGCCGGGAGTCCGGCGCGAGTTCGCTCCTGGAAGCGGCGGGAGCCGTCGACGCGGGCAAGGCGTCCGGGCTGACGAAGGACTTCACCGCCATCACCAGCGAGGCACTCGCCAAGGCCGCCCCCGACGCCATCCTGGTGATGAGCAAGGGGCTCGACTCGGTGGGCGGCGTCGACGGACTCGTGAAGATCCCGGGCGTCGCCGAGACCCCGGCCGGGATGGACCGGCGGATCGTCTCCATCGACGACGGGGTGCTGCTGAACTACGGCCCGCGCACGGACCGGGTGCTGAGCGAACTGATCGCGCAGCTCTACCCGGAGGACGGGGCGGACAAGTGACCACCACGTCCCCGGAACACACCCGGGCCGACGCCACCGCGACACCGGAAGGGCCGATGGCACCGAAGCCCCGGCGCTCCTCGTCCTTCGCACTGACCGCCGGGCTGCTCGCCGCCCTCCTGGTGTGCTGTCTGCTCTCCGCCGGACTCGGCGCGTACAGCATCCCGCTCGGCGACGTCCTCGGCTCGGTCCAGCACCGGCTCGGCCTCGGCGGGGCCGCGCTGGACCGGGTCGGCGAGAGCGTGCTGTGGAACGTACGGCTGCCGAGGGTCGTGCTGGCCCTGCTGGTCGGGGCGTCGCTGGGCTGCGCAGGCGCCCTGATGCAAGGAGTGTTCGGCAATCCGCTCGCCGAGCCCGGGGTGATCGGGATCTCCTCCGGTGCGGCCGTCGGCGCGGTCGCCTCGATCGCGCTCGGGCTGAACTTCTTCGGCAACTGGACGGTCACCGTCTGCGCGTTCGCCGCCGGGCTCGCGACCGTGCTGCTGGTGTACGCGCTGTCGCGGTCGGGCGGACGGACCGAGGTGGTGACGCTGATCCTCACCGGGATCGCGGTGAACGCCTTCGCGGGCGCGCTGATCGGGCTGTTCATCTTCTTCGCCGACAACGCGCAGATCTCGCAGATCACCTTCTGGCAGCTGGGCTCGCTGGCCCAGGCGACCTGGCCCAAGGTGCTCGCGGTACTGCCGTGCGCGGTGCTAGGGCTGCTCGTCGCACCGTTCCACGCCCGGAAGCTGGACCTCCTCGCGCTCGGCGAGCGGCCGGCCCGGCATCTGGGGGTCGATGTCGAACGGCTCCGGATCGTGCTCGTGCTCGTCGTGGCGCTGCTGACCGCCGCCGCGGTGGCGGTCGCCGGGATCATCTCGTTCGTGGGGCTGCTGGTGCCGCATCTGCTGCGGATGGCGAACGGCCCCGGCCATCGCTTCCTCGTCCCCGGCAGTGCGCTCGGCGGCGCCCTGGTCCTGGTGGTGGGCGATCTCGCGGCCCGTACCGTCGCCGATCCCGCCGAGCTGCCGCTCGGTGTGCTGACCGCGCTCTTCGGCAGCCCGTTCTTCTTCTGGCTGCTGCGCAGGACCCGTCGCAAGCAAGGTGGTTGGGCATGAAGGCCCTGAAGAATCCGTTCCGGGTACGGGGACGGCGACTGCCCGCTCCCGTCTCCCCCGGCTCCCCCGTCGCCGAGGCACGCGGACTGCGGGTGCTGCTGGGGCAGCGGACGGTGCTCGACTCCATCGATCTGACCGCGCACGCGGGCGAGGTACTGGCGCTGGTGGGGCCCAACGGGGCGGGCAAGTCGACCCTGTTGGCGGCACTGTCCGCCGATCTGCCCGCGGCCGGCGGTGAGATCCGGATCGACGGGCGCCCGGTCGGCGACTGGTCGGCCGCCGAACTGGCGCTGCGCCGGGCCGTGCTGCCGCAGTCCGCCGCGCTGTCGTTCCCGTTCCCGGTGGAGGACGTCGTACGGATGGGGCGGGCGCCGTGGGCCGGAACGGAGCGGGCGGACGAGGACGATCCCGCCGTCGCCGCGTCGATGGCGGCGACCGAGGTCACCGCGTTCGCCGCGCGGCCCTTCTCCGCCCTGTCCGGCGGCGAACGGGCCCGGGTCGCACTGGCCAGGGTGCTGGCGCAGCGCGCCCCGCTGCTGCTGCTCGACGAGCCCACGGCCGCGCTCGATCTGCGCCACCAGGAACTGGTGCTGCGCATCTGCCGGGAGCGGGCCGCCGCCGGGGACGCGGTCGTCGTGGTGCTGCACGATCTGGGTCTCGCCGCGGCGTACGCGGACCGGGCCGCCGTGCTGCACGACGGGCGGATCGCGGTGGCGGGACCGCCCGCCGGGGTGTTCACGGGCGAGCTGCTCGGCGAGGTCTACCGGCAGCCGGTCGAGGTGTTCCCGCACCCGCGGACCGGGGCGCCTCTCGTCGTACCGACGAGAGAGACTTGACCATCACTTGACCTCCACTTGGGAGATTCATGGGTTACCCGTGATCACCCCGTTCCCGTACCGCCCGGATGAGAGCTGAATCACTGCACGGGTGGGCATTGCTCAGGTAAGCCTCGGTTAAGTTAGGTCCGCCTCACCTGACTTTGTCCGGATCTTCTCCCGCTTCTCCTTCGTCCTCATGTGGAGCCCGTATGCGAGCCGTTCGTTTCTCCGTCGTCACCGCTGCCGCCACGGTGGCCGCTCTGACCGCCGTCACGGGCTGCGCACAGAAGAGCGACGGCAAGGGCGACGGCGCCCTGCAGGTCGTCGCGAAGGACGACTCCTGCGAGGTGTCGAAGAAGAAGCTTCCGGCCGGTCACATCGAACTGGCCGTGCAGAACAAGGGATCCAAGGTCACCGAGGTCTACGTCCTCTTCCCGGACGACCGCATCGTCGCCGAGCGCGAGAACATCGGCCCCGGCACCAAGGCCACCATCACGGCCGAGATCAAGGCCGGTTCGTACGAGGTCGCCTGCAAGCCCGGCATGAAGGGCCACGGCATCCGGCAGAAGCTGGAAGTCACCGGCGGCAACGCGGCCAAGCGCAGCCCCGAGATGGACAAGGCCGTCGCGGATTACCGCACCTACGTCCAGGCCCAGGCCGACGAGACGCTGCCGAAGGCCAAGAAGTTCACGGACGCCGTCGCCGCCGGTGACATCGAGGCCGCCAAGAAGATCTACGCCGACTCCCGGCTCGGCTGGGAGCGCACCGAGCCGGTCGCCGAGTCCTTCGGTGACATCGACCCGAAGGTCGACATCCGCGAGGACGGCCTGGAGGACGGCCAGAAGTGGACCGGCTGGCACCGCCTGGAGAAGGCGCTGTGGCAGGACAAGAAGCTGGGCGCCGAGGAGAAGGCCCTCGCCCCGGTCCTCTACAAGGACCTGCTCGACTGGCAGAAGCGGGTCGGCACGGCCGACATCACCCCGACCTCGATGGCCAATGGCGCCAAGGAACTCCTCGACGAGGTCGCCACCGGCAAGGTCACCGGTGAGGAGGAGCGCTACAGCCACACCGACCTGATCGACTTCAAGGGCAACGTCGAGGGCGCCGAGAAGTCCTACGAGCTGCTGAAGCCGATCGCCTCGAAGAACGACGCGGCGCTGACCGCCACCCTGGACAAGCGGTTCGCGGAGCTGAACACGCTGCTGGACAAGTACCGCAAGGACAAGAGCTCCTACGAGTTCACCTCGTACGAGAAGGTCGGCAAGGCGGACCGCAAGGAGCTCTCGGACGCGGTCAACGCGCTGGCCGAGCCGCTCTCCCGGCTCGCCGCCGCGGTGACGAAGTAACGAGCGGGAAGGCTTTGGTCATGTCCGACCAGACACAGGCCGGCGAAAGCCCGGAGAAGACCTCCTCTCCCGCCCCGTCCCGCCGGGCGCTGCTCGGCTGGGGCGGCGCGGGTCTCGCGCTGGGCGCCGTCGCGGCCGGCGGTGCGGTCGCCGCAGTACGCACGGAGAACGACGCGGTGCCGGCCGCGGACAGCGGTGCGGCCGTGCCGTTCCACGGTGCGCACCAGGCCGGTATCGCCACCGCCGTACAGGACAGGCTGCACTTCGCCGCGTTCGACGTGACGACGAAGGACCGCGCCGAGCTGATCGCGCTGCTCAAGGAGTGGACGCGGGCGGCGGAGCGGATGACGGCCGGTCACGCGGTCGGCGACGGGGCGTACGGCGGTCTCGCCGAGGCCCCGCCGGACGACACGGGCGAGGCGCTGGGGCTGAAGCCGTCCCGGCTGACGCTGACCATCGGCTTCGGCCCCTCGCTCTTCGCCAAGGGCCGGTTCGGCCTGGAGGACAAGCGGCCCGAGGCACTCGTCGATCTGCCGAAGTTCCCCGGCGACAACCTCGACGCGGCCCGCAGCGGCGGCGATCTCTGCGTCCAGGCGTGTGCGGACGACCCGCAGGTCGCGGTGCACGCCATCCGCAACCTCGCCAGGATCGGCATGGGCCGCACCGCGATCCGCTGGTCCCAGCTGGGCTTCGGCAAGACGTCCTCGACGACGCCGGACGCCCAGACCCCGCGCAACATGATGGGCTTCAAGGACGGCACCCGGAACATCTCCGGCACCGACACCGCCGCCCTGGACAAGCACGTGTGGGTCGGCCCGAAGGACGACGCGGGCTGGATGACCGGGGGTTCGTACCTGGTGGCCCGCCGCATCCGGATGCACATCGAGACCTGGGACCGCGCCCCGCTCCAGGAGCAGGAGGACGTCTTCGGCCGCGACAAGGGCGAGGGCGCCCCGGTCGGCAAGGCCAAGGAGCGCGACGAGCCGTTCCTGAAGGCGATGCTGCCGACCGCGCACGTGCGGCTCGCCCACCCGGACAGCAACGGCGGTGCGACGATCCTGCGCCGCGGCTACTCCTTCACCGACGGCACGGACGGCCTCGGCCGGCTCGACGCCGGGCTGTTCTTCCTCGCCTACCAGCGCGATGTCCGCAAGGCGTTCATTCCGCTCCAGCGGCGCCTGGCGGCGCACGACGCACTCAACGAGTACATCCAGCACGTGGGTTCGGCGCACTTCGCCGTCCCGCCGGGCGTCCGCGACAAGGGCGACTGGTGGGGCCGGGCGCTGTTCTCGTAACGAGACTCGAAGCAGAAACAACGGGACTCGAAGCAGAAAAGGAGAACCGAGACGTGTTCAGCAACTTCCTGATCGGCCTGCGCGAAGGCCTTGAGGCCAGCCTGGTCGTCTGCATCCTCATCGCCTATCTGGTGAAGACCGGCAACAAGAACAAGCTGTTGCCGATCTGGACCGGGGTAGGGATCGCGATCGTCGTCAGCCTGGCGTTCGGCGCCGGGCTCGAATTCGGTTCGCAGGAGATGACGTTCAAGGCCCAGGAGGCGCTCGGCGGTTCGCTGTCGATCGTCTCCGTCGGCCTGGTCACCTGGATGGTCTTCTGGATGCGGCGCACCGCGCGGCACCTGAAGACGGAGCTGCACGGCAAGCTCGACGAGGCGCTCGCGATGGGTACCGGCGCGCTGGTCGCCACGGCGCTCCTCGCGGTGGGCCGGGAGGGCCTGGAGACCTCGCTGTTCGTGTGGCGTGCGGTGCACGCGGCGGACGACGGCTGGCACCCGATGATCGGAGCACTCCTCGGCATCGCGGCCGCCGTCGTGCTGGGCTGGCTGTTCTACCGGGGTGCCCTGAGGATCAACCTCTCGAAGTTCTTCACCTGGACCGGCGGCATGCTGGTGATCGTCGCCGCGGGCGTGCTCGCGTACGGCGTCCACGACCTCCAGGAAGCCGAGTTCATCGGCGGTCTCCACAACCAGGCGTTCGACATCAGCGCCACGATTCCGCCGGACAGCTGGTACGGCACGCTGCTGAAGGGCACGTTCAACTTCCAGCCCGACCCGACCGTTCTCCAGATCACGGTGTGGGCGCTGTATCTGATCCCCACCCTCGCGCTGTTCCTCGCCCCGGTAGGGTTCGGACGGTCAGAAAGGGCGACGGATCAGAAGGTGCGGAAAGCAACGGATGAGAAGCCTGAGGCCGATTCGGCTGGCGACGGGGCTCGCGACGGCGACGGTGCTGTCCATGACGGCGAGCGGTTGCGTGACGGTGCACGGCGAGCTGGAAGTGGTGCCGGGGGCAACCAGGTCTGAGGCCGCGCAGGCCCTGAAGGCGTTCACCACCGCGTACAACGCGGCGGACAAGGCGTACGACCCGGCCCTGGACGCGGACCGGGTCACCGGGCCGCTCGGTGCGATCAACCAGGCCGGGCTGAAGGCGCGGCAGAAGAACCATCCGGACGGCAACCCGGACCACTCGCCGCTGGAGCTGACCGACGCCCGGTATCTCATCCCGAAGAAGGCCGGCTGGCCGCGGTGGTTCCTCGCGGACACCGACTCCAACCGCGACCAGGACAGCGGGAAGCTGGACACCCGCTGGCTGGTCGTCTTCGTCAAGTCCGGGCCCGGCGCCGGGTGGAAGGCCTCCTATCTGTCGGTCCTCGCCACCTCACAGCTGCCGTCCTTCGCGAAGGACGGCGAGGGCCGGGCCAGGCCGGTGGCCGCCGACAGCACCGAACTGGCCGTGGCACCCGAGGACTTGAGCACCCAGTACACGCAGTACCTGCAGAAGGGCACCCCGGACGTCTTCGCCCCCGGCTCCGCCACCTCGGGCTGGCGGGAGGCGCGCCGGACCACCCGGCGGGCGGGCTTCTCGTACCAGTACATCGACCAGCCGCTGGACAGCGGTACGTTCGGCCCGCTCGGCCTGGAGACGGACGACGGCGGGGCGCTGGTCTTCTTCAGCAGCAAGCACTTCGAGCGGCAGACCGCGGCGAAGGGGCTGCGCCCACCGCTCAACCAGGACGTGGAGGCACTGCTGACCGGTGAGGTGGAGTCCACCCTCACCAAGGAGCGGGTCTCCGGCGAGCTGGTGTACGTCCCGAAGAAAGGCTCGACGAAGGACGGCGGCAAGGTGGTCGTGCTGAACAGGCTGCCGGGCCTGACGGCGGCGAAGGGCTCGTGACACGACCGGGGCCGCCCCGCGTGCGGGAACGGCCCCGGTCATGATCCGGACGGTGCGCTAACGGCTCAGCGGCCACGCCACCGAGTCATGGTCGAGATCGCTCTGGTCCGCCTCGTCCGCGTACTGCGCGCACGCGTCGGTGAGCGTCTCCAGCAGGGTCAGCGGATCGGGCAGCGGGTTCTCCGGCCCGCGCACCCACCGCACGCCCAGTTCGCCGGGGAGCCGGGCCGGCGGCAGGAGCACATAGCTGCCGCGGCAGTGCCACCGCAGTCCCGGATGCTCGTCCATGGTCTCGGGGTGGCAGTCCAGCTCGCACGGCCACCATTCGTCCTCGTCCTCGGGCGTACCGCGGGTGGCGGTGAAGAAGAGCATCCGGTCGTCGCCGGACCGGGCGACGGGGCCGACGTCGATGCCCGCGGCGAGGAGCCGTTCCAGCGCCTGGCTGCCCGCGGACAGCGGCACGTCGAGAACGTCGTGGATCATGCCGGTCGCGGTGATGAAGTTGGCCTGCTGCTGGCTGCGGGCCCAGCGCTCGATCTGGGCCCGGTCGGTGGTGGACTGCGTCTGCCAGGCGAAGGAGATCGGGTGCCGGGCGGGGGTGGGACAGCCGATGCGTTCGCACGAACATCGGTATCCGACCGGATGGGCGGCCGGCGCGATCGGCATTCCGGCCTCGGCGACGGCCAGGAGCAGCGCCTCCCGGGCGGTGTCGTCGACCTCGCTCTGCTGCGGTTTGGGTCGGCGGCGAAGCCATTGGGAAAATTTGCTCTCTGAGCCGCGATAACGGCCGAAATCGGCGCCCATCTATCCCCTTACCTCAGCGTTGCCCCTGCCCATGGTCCCACCATCCTGCGCCTCGGGTGGCCGGAGTCCCGAAGCGGGGTACGGACGACAGTGCCGCGAGCTGGGCACTATGCCACTTCTTGTCATGAAATGACGGGTGCGTCTCAGGGCGCCAGCCCGCGCAGGGCGTGGTCGACGATCGCATCCGCGTACTCATGGGTGAGCGGGAGGGTACGCAGCAGCCAACGGTGGGTGAGCGGGCCGACGAGGAGCTCCAGGGCGACTCGCGGGTCGATGTCGGCGCGCACCCGGCCCGCCTCCTGGGCGGCGCGCAGCCGGGCGACGTACAGCTGGAGCCCGGGGTCGAGCAGCTTCTGGACGAATTCGGCGCCGAGCTGCGGGTCGACGATCCCCGCGGCCGCGAGCGCCCTGGTCGGCGCCTCGAAGGCGGGATCGTTCAGCTCGTCGACGGTGGCCCGCAGGACGGCCCTGAGGTCGGCCGCGAGATCGCCGGTGTCCGGGATCCCCTGTGCCTCGCCCGCGCCGCTCGGCCCGGCGGCCCGCTCGCCGAGGGCCAGGAAGGCCTCCAGAAGGACGGCCGCCTTGGACGGCCACCAGCGGTAGATCGTCTGCTTCCCGACACCGGCCCGCGCGGCGATGGCCTCGATGGTGGTCCTCGGGTAGCCCACCTCCGCGACCAGGCCGAGCGCCGCGTCATGGATCGCGCGGCGCGAGCGCTCGCTGCGGCGGCTGGAGTCGGGCTGCCGGGTCTCTACCATGCCGGTCAATCTAACAGTGGGACGAGTCGATACGTATCGTCTCCCGGTCGCGCGGAACCACCCGATCGGATCACTGCGCGCGGGCCCGGGAGAGCGGACCATGGGCTCACGCACAGACCCGTGCGAAGTCCCCCGGCAGGCAACCCCTGCCTTTCGTGAGGAGCCTTCGTTGCCTCGTGAAGCCACACCCCGCCGCTACCTGATGTGCGCGCCCACGCACTTCAGGGTGACGTACTCCATCAACCCCTGGATGGACCCCAGCAAGCCCGTGGACCTCCCCCTGGCCCAGACGCAGTGGGAGGACCTGCGCGACCGGTACCGCGCCCTGGGGCACACCGTGGAGCTGATCGCCCCCCGCCCGGAGCTGCCCGACATGGTGTTCGCCGCCAACGGCGCCACCGTCATCGACGGCCGGGTGCTGGGCGCCCGCTTCGCGTACCAGGAGCGGTACGAGGAGGCCGGGGCCCATCGTGAGTGGTTCCGGGCGAACGGCTTCACCGAGATCCATGAACCGGACCACGTCAACGAGGGCGAGGGCGACTTCGCGGTCACCGCGTCGTACGTCCTGGCCGGGCGGGGCTTCCGGTCCAGTCCGCTCTCGCACGGCGAGGCGCAGGAGTTCTTCGGGCGCCCGGTGATCGGGCTCGATCTGGTCGACCCGCGCTACTACCACCTGGACACGGCGCTGTCGGTGCTCGACGACGCGGGCGACGAGATCATGTACTACCCGGGCGCCTTCTCGCCGGGCAGCCGGGCGGTGCTGGCCCGGCTCTTCCCCGGTGCGCTGATCGCCGAGGAGGCGGACGCCGCGGCGCTCGGCCTGAACGCGGTGAGCGACGGACGCCATGTGCTGCTGCCGCAGGCCGCGACGGGGCTCTTCGATCCGCTGCGGGCGCGGGGCTTCGAACCGGTGCCGATGGACCTGGGCGAGCTGCTCAAGGGCGGCGGCAGCGTGAAGTGCTGCACGCAGGAGCTGCGGGGGTGAGCGAGCGGGCCGCCCCTCAGGCGTTCTCGCCGGGCGGCCACTCGTCGCCCCACGCGACGTCCCGGGCGGCCCGGTACAGCTCGCCGTGCCGCTTGGTGACCGTGGCACGCCGCAGGGCCTCGTCGCGGGTGCACAGGTCCAGCAGCACCTGCCCCTTGCGGATCTGCGGCTTGCGGGTGACCCGCGCGCGGACGGGCTCCGTCCCGAAGCGGGTCGCCACCACATAGCTGAACTTCTCGTCCTCGTACGGCAGCGAGCCGCCCTTGACCTGCCGGTGCAGCGAGGAGCGGCTGACCCGGGCCGAGAAGTGGCACCAGTCCGTGCCCGGCTCGATCGGGCAGGCCTCGCTGTGCGGGCAGGGCGCGGCGACGCTCAGTCCGGCGGCGATCAGCCGGTCGCGGGCCTCGATGATCCGGGCGTAGCCGTCGGGGGTGCCCGGTTCGACGACCACGACCGCCTGCGCCGCCGTGGCGGCGGTGTCGACGAGGGCGGCGCGGACGTCCGCCGTCAGCTCCTTGAGTACGTAGGAGACGGTGATCAGGTCCGTGGGGGCGAGTTCGAGGCCCGCGCCGATCCGGGCCCGGCGCCACTCGGCGGCGCGCAGGGCGGGGATGCCGGAGAGACCGGCCAGCTCGCGGCCGAGGGCGAGCGCGGGCTCGGCCCAGTCCAGCACGGTCGTCCGCGGCCCCTCCCAGGCCCCCGCCACGGCCCAGCTCGCCGCTCCGGTGCCGCCGCCGACGTCGGTGTGCGTGGCGGGCGTCCAGTCCGGCGCGGCCTCCTGGAGCGCGGCGAGGGCGGACCGTACGGCTTCGAAGGTGGCGGGCATCCGGTACGCGGCGTACGCGGCGACGTCGGAACGGTCGCGGAGCACCGGCGCGTCGGTCGGGGTGGTCCCGCGGTAGTTGGCGATGAGCCGTTCGACGGCCTGGGCGGCCTGCTTGGGCGGCAGCCCGTCGAGCAGTCCGGCCAGCGCCGCGCGCAGGACTTCCGCGGTGGGGAGGGTGGCGTTCACCGACGAATTGTAGGCAAAGCCGACCCAGTCGTCCCCGCCCCGGTATCCGCGCCGAACTGCACGGAATCCGAACTGCCGCGATGCCTGCGCAAGTTGCTACGCTGACCGCCGCGAGGTCGGGATTGCCCATTGAGGGGAACCATGAGACAGAAGATCGTGCGCCTGGCTCTGGTCGGCGGAGTGATCGTGCTTGCCATGCTTCTTCTGCTCGCCACGTGCGGCAGCGGCGAGAAGAGCACGGACAAGCCGGAGAAGCAGGCCAGGAAGAGCCTGACGAAGGTGACACAGCTCACCGTTCCTTCCGCGTACGCGACGGAGCACGGCTGGGAGCTCATCGGGACCTCGCCCGACTATGCGATCTCCCGGACGACGGGCCGTCTCGCCTATCTGGTGCGGGAGTCGGAGACCAAGTACCAGCTGCGGACCATCGACTCCAAGACGGGAGAGGCCGGCTGGCACGGCGAGAGCTGGCGGCCCCCGTCCCCGCACCAGTTCCCGAGACTCCTCCCGGTCACCGTCGACGACCACGAGTACTTCGTGACGTGGGCGTACGGAAAGGTCGGCGAGAACGCGCTGACCCCCGCCGACACCATCGTCTCGCTGGATGTCTACGACGTGGAGGACGGTTCCCGGCGGCGCGTCGAGGTGCCGTGGAACTCCGTTCCGACGGTCTCCACCACCGGCCCCGGCATCCTCATCAGCGACGGCCGGACGAACAGCGCGGTGGTCGACCCGGTGACCGGCCGGGTGTCGAACGTCACGGCTGCCGCGCTCAAGTACCCGAAGGGCTGCAAGACCTGCAAGCAGCTCACCGAGGTGCGCGGGCTGACGCAGAAGGGCCTGCTGGTCAGCGGGTCCAAGGAGTTCTGGGTGCAGGGCGGCTGGTTCAGCCGCAATGTCGCCCCCAAGGGCACGGACAAGCTCAGCGGGATCCCGACGTCGGTGATCCCCGGTCTGATCCTGGCGAAGTGGCAGCTCGCGAAGGGCGCCAAGCGCGCCACCACCCACGACATGTGGGCGGTGCAGGACGCGGAGACGGGCAAGACCCTGGCTTCGGTGGAGTGCAGCAAGCCCGCGATAAAGCCGGGCCAGTACCCGCAGCTCGTCTCCGCGCCCTCGGGCTCCTACCTGGTGGCCGGACCGCTCGCGTTCGACCTGGCCACGAAGCGGGGGTTCTGCTTCGAGGGGGCGGACGGCACCAAGCCGCTGACGCTGGCGTCCGTGAACGACGAGGGCACCGCCTACGGCGCGGCGAGCGCACGCAACGCGGCGGACGTGCTGGCCGGCGGCGGCGCCCCGGTCGCGGTCGCCGTCAGGAGCGGTTCGACGGGCGCCCTGCCGTCGAACGTACGGGTTCCGGGCATGGAGACGGCGGACGGTGTCGGCCTGTTCCGCTGGACGGACGAGAAGGACCGCCCGCACCTGATCGGCTACCCGAGGTCGTCGTAGCGCGGCGCGGCGGCGTCGCGGAGAACGTCGAGAGGCGTCGCGGGGTCCGGAGCGGGGCGCGGAAATCCGTTCGCCCCGCTCCGGACCCCGCTGTTACAAGAGGGCATGGGAACCTGGACCGACGCCTTCATCGCACCGCCCGAGCCGACTCTCCTGCGGCCGGAGGCCTTCGGCGGTCTCGTGGTCGAGCTGGCACGTGAGCGCGTGGTCCGGACACCGTGGGCGCTCGTCACGGGGAAGCTCTGCGTCAACGCCAGTCTGAACTGGGGCAGCGTCAGCGGGCAGGCCCGCTGGGACCGGCCTCCCGTCGGCACGGTGCTGCGGACCGAGGAGTATCCCGAAGACCTGCGGGACGACGATCCGCCGCCCTGGGGCGATTCCCACGAGGAGGCCCGGCTGCTCGCTTCCGGTGACGCGGTCCTCGACGTGCTGCCGGCACTGCGGGCCGCCCCGTACGGCGACGAGGACATCGCCGTCGTCTTCGACCGCATGGACTTCGGCAACCGGGCGATCACCGAGTACTTCCGGTTCGAGGACCACCGCACGATGCTGGTCTGCTTCGCCCTGGCGCGCCCGCAGCACCGGCCGCTGTACGCCAACGACTGCGAGGAACCCGGCGGGCCGATGCATCCGGTGCAGACCTGCGTGGTCCACACCTTCAAGCACGCGTCCGAAGACGGCGCGGTGCCACCGCTGGCCTCCGTCCTCTCCCGCTGGTTCGGGCCGGAGCCGATCAGTGGCAAGACCTGGGGCTGAACCTCGGCCCCGGTCCCGCCGCCCGTGTCACGACGTCCGCTGCCAGGGCCGGCACAGCCCGAGGAAGCAGACCACCGCGCCCACCGCGCACACCACCTGGACGACAGCCATCGGAACGGCCGTGTCCTCGCCCGCGATCCCGACGAGCGGCGAGGCGACGGCACCGATCAGGAACGACGAGGTGCCGAGCAGCGCGGAGGCGGACCCCGCGGCGTGCTTCGTACGCATCAGCGCCTGCGCGTTCGTGTTCGGCATCGCCATCCCCATCGCCGACATCAGCACGAACAGCCCGGCGGCGACCGGGGCCAGGCCCACCTCCCCGAAGACCCCGGTCGTCATCAGCAGCAGCGCGAGCGCGGCGAGCGTGATGACGCAGAGCCCGAAGGTGAGCGCCTTGTCCAGGCTGACCCGGCCGACCAGCAGCTTGCCGTTGATCTGGCCGACGATGATCATGCCGACCGAGTTGATGCCGAAGAGCAGGCTGAACGTCTGCGGCGACGCCCCGTAGATCTCCTGCATGACGAACGGCGACGCGCTCACGTACGAGAAGAGGGTGGCGAAGGCGAGGCTGCCCGCGATCATGTAGCCGGTGAAGACCCGGTCGGCGAGCAGTCCCCGCATGGTGCGCAGCGCGTCGCCGAGGCCACCGGTGTGCCGGTCCTGCGGCGGCAGGGTCTCGCCCAGCCACTTCCAGACGACGAGGGTGAGCGCCAGGCCGACGACGGTGAGGACGGCGAAGATTCCGCGCCAGTCGGTGAACCGCAGCACCTGTCCGCCGATCAGCGGGGCGACGATCGGCGCGACGCCGGAGATGAGCATCAGGGTGGAGAAGAACCTGGCCATCTCCACGCCGTCGTACATGTCGCGCACCACGGCACGGGCGATGACGATGCCCGCCGCACCGGCCAGGCCCTGGAGAAGGCGGAAGCCGATGAGAAGCCCGGTGGTGGGCGCGAAGACGCACATCGCGGTGGCGACGACGTAGATGACCATGCCGAGGAGCAGCGGCCTGCGCCTGCCCCACCGGTCGCTCAGCGGTCCGACGACGACCTGTCCGAGCGCCAGGCCGGTCAGGCAGGCGGTGAGGGTGAGCTGGACGGTGGCGGCAGGAGCGTGCAGGGACTCGGTGACCGCGGGCAGGGCGGGGAGGTACATGTCCATGGAGAGCGGCGGTACCGCGGTGAGGCCGCCGAGGACGAGGGTGACGAGAAGTCCGGTGCGCCTGGCCGCTTCGGCAGCGGCCGGTTTTCCGGGAAGTGCGCCGGTGGCTCCGGGCTCCGAGGCTCCGGTCCCGGCGGTCGGTATGTGTGTGCGTTCCTGCTGGGCCCGGCTTGCGCCGCTCTCCGGCATTCTCATCTCCATGTCGTTGAATCCGCATCTATGCTCTCAGCTCAGCCGGACTGGTCGAGACCTTTTGGGGAGCAGACATGACAGGCACGAGCGGCGCTGTGCGGTGGGGTGTGCTGGCGACCGGCGGTATCGCCGCGGCGTTCACCGAGGATCTCCGGTCGATGCCGGACGCGGAAGTGGTGGCCGTCGCATCTCGGACAGATGCCTCGGCACAGGCGTTCGCGCAGCGGTTCGGGATACCCCGGGCGTACGGCAACTGGGCCGATCTCGCCGCCGACGAGGAGGTCGACGTGGTGTACGTCGCGACGCCGCACTCGGCGCACCGGGAGGCGGCGGCGCTCTGCCTGGAGGCCGGGAAGCACGTGCTCTGCGAGAAGGCGTTCACGCTCAACGCCCGGGAGGCGGACGAGCTGGTGAAGCTCGCCCGGGACCGCGGCCTCTTCCTGATGGAGGCCATGTGGACGTACTGCAACCCGGTCATCCGGCGCATGACGGAGCTGGTGCGGGACGGCGCCATCGGCGACATCCGCTCCGTGCAGGCCGACTTCGGGCTCGCGGGCCCCTTCGGTCCCGAACACCGGCTGCGCGACCGGGCGCTGGGCGGCGGCGCGCTGCTGGATCTCGGGGTCTATCCGGTGTCGTTCGCGCATCTGCTGCTGGGTGAGCCGGACCGGGTGCAGGCCGACGCGGTGCTCTCCCCCGAGGGCGTCGATCTGCACACCGCGATGCTGCTGGGCTGGTCGGAGGCGGGCGCCTCGGCGCTGCTGAACTGTTCGGTCGTCGCGGACACTCCGCAGACCGCGGCGGTCACGGGCTCGAAGGGCCGGATCGAGTTCCCGCGCGGCTTCTTCTACCCGGAGCGGTTCGTGCTGCACCGGGCGGGACACGACCCCGAGGAGTTCACCGCCGGGGCGGCCGGTGCGGGGCTGCGCGGCCTGCAGTTCGAGCAGGCCGAGGTGGCACGGGCGCTGCGGGCGGGCGAGACGGAGTCGCCGCTGGTGCCGCTGGACGGGTCGCTCGCCGTGATGCGGACGCTCGACGCGGTACGTGACCGCATCGGCGTCCGCTACCCGGCCGACGACCTCGGCTGACCGGGGCAGTCCGGGAGGGGCCTCACACAGGGGTGAGGCCCTGGTTCCCGACCTCGGTGACGAACGACCCGGCCGTCGCGAGGGGCGCGCCGGGCGTGGTGACGGCGGACACCGTGCGGTAGTCGGCGCGCGCCCGGTCCCGGCCCAGTGTGACGACGGCGTATCCGCGGCGGCCGTTGAAGAACTTCATGTGCGGGTTGGCCTGCATCTGGTTGTTCCAGCTGCCGGGCCGGTCCGAGCCGTCCTTGCCGCTGGTGATGGAGGTGGCGACGATCTCCGTGCCGACGGTGCGGGACGAGGGGTCGTCGAAGTCCTTCTTCAGGTCGAAGCCGTAGCCGACGTGCACATCGCCGGTCAGCACCATCAGGTTGGCGACCCCGGCGGCCTCGGCGCCCTTCAGGATGCGGCCCCGGGAGGCTGGGTAGCCGTCCCACGCGTCCATGGACACCTTGAAGGCGTCGGTGGGGACGTCGCGCCGCTGGGCGAAGGCGACCTGCTGCGGCACGACGTTCCAGGTGGCCTGCGAGGCGTGCCAGCCGTCGATCAGCCAGCGCTCCTGGGTGGCGCCGGTCATGGTGCGCGACGGGTCCTGGGACTCCGGTCCGGGCGTCTGCCAGCCGTCGCCGTACGCCTGGTCGCTGCGGTACTGGCGGGTGTCGAGGATGTCGAACTGGGCGAGCCGGCCGAACCGCAGGCGCCGGTAGAGCTTCATGTCCGGGCCGGTGGGGCGCTGCGGGGCGCGCAGCGGCTGGTTCTCCCAATACGCGCGGTACGCGGCGGCGCGGCGCAGCAGGAACTCCTCCGGCGGCACGTCGTTCTCGGGAGTGTCGCCCGCGTAGTTGTTCTCGGTCTCGTGGTCGTCCCAGGTGACGACGAAGGGGTGCGCGGCGTGGGCGGCGCGCAGGTCGGGGTCGGACTTGTAGAGGCCGTACCGCAGCCGGTAGTCCTCCAGCGTGACCGTCTCCCGGTTGTAGTGGGCGGGGAGCCTGCGGTCGGCGTACTTACGGGCTCCGCCGGTCGCGTCGACGGCGTACTCGTAGAGGTAGTCGCCGAGGTGGAAGACGACGTCGACGTCCTCCTGGGCGAGGTGCTTGTACGCGGTGAAGTAGCCGTCGTGGTACGCCTGGCAGGAGACGGCGGCCAGGCTCAGCGAGCTGTTGCGGGCACCGTGCGCGGGGGCGGTGCGGGTCCGGCCGACGGGGCTGGTCCACGTCCCGGTGCGGAAGCGGTAGTAGAACACGCGGTCGGCGTCGAGTCCCTTGACCTCGACGTGGACACTGTGGTCGAACTCCGGGTGGGCGGTGGCCGATCCGCGCCGCACGACGCGGGAGAAGCGCTCGTCGCGGGCGAGTTCCCAGCTCACCTGCACCCGGGCCCGGGGCAGTCCGCTGCCGGCCTCGTAGGGACGCGGTGCGAGTCTCGTCCACAGCAGGACCGAGTCGGGAAGCGGGTCACCGGAGGCGACGCCGAGGGTGAACGGGTCGTCGCCGATCTTCCTGGAGTCCAGCTCGGCGGCGCTCGCGGTGCCCGCGGCGGGCAGGTTGACCGAGAAGGCGAGCGCGGCGGCGGCGCCGGTGACGGTGAGGAAGCGGCGTCGCCCGACCTGCTTGGCGGCGTCGCGCAACTCCTGCTGGTGCGATGAATCTGTCATCTGACCCTCCCCTGGCTGGTGGTGTACGCGAGCAGTTCACCGGCTCAGCACATCGAGCGGCTGTCGTGTTCGCGTCGCTCGGGCGTCGCGTGGATGAGGAATGCGGCAGCAATGGGTCCGCGGGGACAAAACACGCATCCGAGACGATGACAATGATCATCTTCGACGCCCGGCCTACGCGTGAACGCGCCGCCGCACGCGCCGTCTTGACCCCATGTGGCCTCACACGCACCCCGGGGAGGAACGGCGTACGCTGCGGCGTCATGAGCAACAAAGCGTTGAATTCCGATGCGAAGACGGCGGTCGTGACGGGTGCGGGCTCCGGGATCGGCCGCGCGGTGGCGCTCGCCCTGACCGGCGCCGGCTGGTCGGTCGCGCTCGCGGGCCGGCGCCCGGAACCCCTCGCCGGGACCGCCGCACTGGCCGGGGAGAACGCCCGGGTGATCACCGTCCCCGCCGATGTGTCGCGCCCCGACGACGTGAGCGCGCTCTTCTCCTCGGTGCGGGAGTGCTTCGGCCGCCTCGATCTGCTCTTCAACAACGCCGGTGCGTTCGGCCCGCGTTCCGTCCCCGTGGAGGACCTCTCGGTGGCGGACTGGCGCTCGGTGGTGGACGTGAACGTGACGGGTGCGTTCCTGTGCGCGCAGGCGGCGTACCGACTGATGAAGGAACAGGACCCGCAGGGCGGCCGGATCATCAACAACGGCTCGATCTCCGCCCATGCGCCGCGCCCCCACTCGGTCGCCTACACCACGACCAAGCACGCCATGACGGGGCTGACGAAGTCGCTGTCGCTGGACGGGCGTCCGTACCGGATCGCCTGCGGGCAGATCGACATCGGCAACGCGGCCACGGACATGACCGAGCAGATGCGGACCGGCATCCTCCAGGCCAACGGCGAACTCGCGGTCGAGCCGGTGATGGCGGCGGCGGACGTGGCCCGGACGGTGCTCCACATGGCGGAGCTGCCGCTGGAGGCGAACATGCAGTTCGCGACGGTCCTGGCGACGGCGATGCCGTACGTGGGCCGCGGCTGACGGGACGCTCCGACGAGCACCCCGGCGCGGGCGGTCGCCCCCCGCGCGCCGGGTGGCCGTGCGCTGCCCTTATGCTGACACTCTTTCACCAAAACTCCACACAAGGAACACAGCATGCGCATACGAACCGTGGCCCCCCTCGCCCTGGCCGCCGCCACCGCTCTGGCCGGCTCGCTGCTCGTCGCGGCCCCCGCCTCCGCCGCCCCGCACCAGGGCGGGCTGCACCTCGGCAAGATCCAGTACGACAGCCCCGGCAAGGACACCCGCAGCAACACGTCCCTCAACGCCGAGTGGGTGGACATCCACAACAACAGCAAGTCGAAGCTGCAGCTCAAGGGCTACAAGCTGAAGGACAACACCGGTTACACGTACACCTTCGGCAGCTACACCATCGCCGCGGGCAAGACCGTCAAGGTCCACACCGGCCGGGGCAAGAACGCCTCGGGCAACGTGTACTGGAACCGCGGTTCGTACGTCTGGAACAACACCGGCGACAAGGCCCGGCTGATCAAGCCGAACGGCAAGCTTCAGGACTCCTGCTCCTGGACGAAGTCGAGCAAGGGCACCAAGAACTGCCACTGAGCCGGGCGACCGCGGCCGGGGCACCCCTTTTTGCCGACGGGAAGGGAATGCCCCGGGCCGCGGCAGGGTTGACCTGCGGCATGAGCCAGATTCCAAGTATCGAGGTCCTGCGTTACACCGCGTTCTCCGCCGACCCGGAGGGCGGCAATCCGGCCGGGGTCGTCCTTGACGCGTCCGGTCTCGACGACGCCGCCATGCTCGCCGTCGCGGCGGAGCTGGGCTACAGCGAGTCGGCGTTCCTGACCGGGCGGGGAGAGCCGGACGGTGCGGGGGCGTCGGGCGGTGCGGGGGCGTCGGGCGCCCGGAAGTACACCATCCGCTACTTCAGCCCGAAGGCCGAGGTCCCGTTCTGCGGCCACGCCACCGTCGCGACGGCCCTGGCGCTCGCCGAGCGCGACGGCCCCGGCGACCTGGTGTTCGGCACGCGCGCGGGCACGGTCCCGGTCACCGTCACCCGGGAGGGCGCCGAACTCCGCGCCACGCTCACCAGCGTCGAACCGGATGTCGCGGACATCGCCCCCGACGACCTGGCGGAGGCGCTCGCCGCCCTGGACTGGCCGGCCGCCGATCTCGACCCGGCACTGCCGCCCCGGATCGCCTTCGCGGGCGCCCGCCATCTGGTGCTGGCCGCCGCGACCCGTGAGCGGCTGGCCGACCTCCGTTACGACTTCGCGCGCCTCGAAGCACTGATGCACCGGCTGGACCTGACGACCCTGCAGCTGGTGTGGCGGGCGGCGCCGGGCGTCTTCCACGTCCGCGACCCGTTCCCGGTCGGCGGCGTCGTCGAGGACCCCGCCACCGGCGCGGCGGCGGCCGCCTTCGGCGCCTATCTGCGCGCCGAGGGCCTCGTTCCCGACACCGCGCTCCTCACCCTCCACCAGGGCGAGGACATGGGCCGCCCCGGCACGCTCACGGTCGAACTGCGGGCGGGCGACGCCCGGGTGCGGGTGAGCGGGACGGGAACCCGCATCGGGGACTGACGGGCCCGCGCCGAGGCGCTCGGCCGGCCGGTCGCGGCTGGCAGGCTGAGCACCATGGACCAGCAGAGCACCCACCGCCCCCGGCAGGACACCCCCCACGACCGGGACCACGAGACCTGGCGGACGATCGACGAGCTGCACGGCTGGCTCGACGCGGAGACCGGCATCCCGCCCGAGCAGGATCTGCTGCTGCGGATGCTGAAGCTGTCGGAGGAGGTCGGCGAGGTCGCCCAGGCCGTCATCGGGGCGACCGGCCAGAACCCGCGCAAGGGCGCCAGCCATTCCTGGCACGATGTGGAGGCCGAGCTCTGCGATGTCATCGTGACGGCGATGGTCGCGCTGCGCACCCTCACCCCCGACGCGGCGGCCGTCTTCGACCGGCATGTGCGACGCGTCGCGGCACGTCCGCGGTCCCCGCTCGGCCCGTCCCGCCGGACCCCCGGCACGGCACCCTGAGAATCACGGAGCCCGGCAGGGCGGCAACGGGTGGCTGAACAACGGGCGACGATCTCTTGGGGCTACGATCGCGGACACCGCAGCGAGACCAGGAGTGCCGACCGTGTCCGAACCGCGCATCGCCGTATCCATCGTCACCATGGGCGACCGCCCGCAGCAGGTCGAGGCCCTGCTGGCCTCGGTGGCCGGGCAGGACGTCCGTCCGGCCCGCCTCGTCGTCGTGGGCAACGGATCGCCCCTCCCGGACTTCGGCGCGTTTCCCGGCCTGTCCGATCTGCCCGGCGGTGTGACGACGATCGAGCTGGCGGAGAACCTGGGTTGCCCCGGGGGCCGCAACGTCGCCCTGGCCAAGCTGGCGGAGTTCGGTGACGTGGATCTCGTCATCGAACTCGACGACGACGGACTCCTGGTCGACAGCGGGGTGTTCCGCAAGGTCCGGGAGCTGTTCGCCGCCGACCCGCAACTCGGCATCATCGGCTTCCGGATCGCCGACGAGCACGGCGAGACCCAGCGCCGTCACGTACCGCGCCTGCGCGCCTCCGACCCGATGCGGCGCGGACCGGTCACCGCGTTCCTGGGCGGCGGCCACGCCTTCTCGATGAAGATGCTCGCCCAGACGGGGCCCTGGCCGGCGGAGTTCTTCTTCACACACGAGGAGACGGACCTGTCCTGGCGGGCGCTCGACGCGGGCTGGAAGATCCTTTACGAGCCCGATCTGCTGCTCCAGCACCCCAAGACCTCCCCGGCCAGGCACTCCGTCTACTACCGGATGACGGCCCGCAACCGGGTCTGGCTGGCCCGCCGGAACCTGCCCCTCCCCCTGGTCCCGGCCTACCTGGGCATCTGGACCCTGCTCACCGTGGCCCGCACCCGGTCGGCGACGGGTCTGCGCGCCTGGGCCGGCGGCTTCGCCGAGGGTGTCCGTACCCCGTGCGGGCGAAGGCAGCCGATGCGGTGGCGCACGGTGTGGCGGATGACGAAACTGGGACGGCCGCCGGTCATCTGATCCGCTTCAGGGTCCGCCGATGACGGGTGGCACGGAGTCAGTCCCGCGACAGGAGTTGCCGATGTCCGTCCGCAGAATCGTCCCCAACATCCGGACCGCCGGTGGCCCCGCCGCCGAAGGGATGGAGCGGAGCGCGGAGTTCTACGGTCTGCTGGGCCTCCAGGAGGTCATGAACCACGGCTGGATCATGACGCTCTCCTCCGCCTCCCACCCCACGGTCCAGCTCAGCATCATGGGCGCCGACGCGACCGCCCCGGTCACACCGGACATGAGCATCGAGGTGGAGGACGTGGACGCGGCCCACGCGGCCATGCTGGAGAGCGGCGCGGAGATCGTGTACCCGTTGCGCGACGAGGAGTGGGGCGTACGCCGCTTCTTCGTCCGCGACCCGAACGGCCGCGTCGTCAACGTGCTGGGCCACCGCTGACGGCCCCCTGCCCGGCCACGCCGTCGCCGTCGTACGGGAGGATCTTCCGCAGCAGGCCCCTGGGGTGGCCCCGTTTGCGCCATTCCCGCGGGTAGCCGATGGAGACCTCCTCGAAGCGCACTCCGTCGTACCAGGTCGTGCGGGGGATGTGCAGATGGCCGTAGACCATCGCCGCCACGTTGAAGCGCCGGTGCCAGTCGGCGGTGAGCCGCGTGCCGCACCACTGGGCGAACTCGGGGTACCACAGGACGTCCATCGGTTCGCGCACCAGGGGCCAGTGCCCGGCGATGACCAGCGGGACCTCCGGGTCATGTGCCGCGAGGCGCCGTTCCGTCTCCGCCACCCGAGCCCGGCACCAGGCGTCGCGGCTCGGGTACGGGTCGGGGTGCAGCAGGTACTCGTCGGTGCACACCACCCCCGTCCGGCGCGCGTACGCCAGGGACTCCTCCTTGGTCGTGGTGCCCGGCGCCCGGAAGCTGTAGTCGTACAGCACGAACACGGGCGCGACGGCCACCGGCCCGCCGGGGCCCGGCCACAACGGGTACGGGTCCTCCGGAGTGGCCACCCCGAGGCTCCGGCACAGCCCGACCAGGTGCTCGTACCGCTCCTGGCCCCGCAGCCGGACCGGATCGCGTTCCGGCGTCCACAACTCATGGTTCCCCGGGGTCCAGATCACCCGGGCGAACCGGTCCGCGAGCAGCCGCAACGCCCACTCCACGTCCGCCATCCGCTCCGCGACGTCACCGGCGACGATCAGCCAGTCCTCGTCGGAATCGGGCCGCAGGGACTCGATGAGGGGGCGGTTGTCCGCCACCCCCACATGAAGGTCGCTCACCGCCAGCAGCGAGCCGGTGCTTCCATCGGTGCGATCGGACATGCAGAACCTTCCCGCCGAGGTGCCTGAACGAAATACTGCCCCACCGCGGACCGGCCCGGCTGCCGGAACTGGCGGCCGGAACGAGCGGAGGGATGATGGAGACGTCCGTGGGCGCGGCGAGGGACCGCCGGCAGGGCCGTGAGAGGGAGCTGAGAACGAGGTGGACGGCAAGACCCTCCCGGGCGCACCCGGGCACAACGGGCTCCCGTTCGCGGACAGCGCGGCCGGGGCCCTGCTCGATGCGGACGGACTCGTCATCGGCTGGACACCCGCGGCGGAGGAGCTGTTCGCGCTTCCGGCCGAGCAGGTCTGCGGCCGTCCCGCCGTGGAGCTGCTCGCGGACCCGGCGGCCGGTCCCGAACCGCCGGCCGGATACCGGGAGACCGCCTGGTCCGGCGAGGCCGTGGTGCGCACCGGCCGGGGCGAGGACCTGGGCATCGTCTTCCACGCGCTGCCGCTGGCGTCCGCCGACGGCGCGACCGGGTACCTCGTGCTCTGGGCTCCGGTCGGGACGGTCGACCGCTGGCGGCAGGACCAGGCGTTCACCCGGGAACTCTTCCTGCAGGACCGGCTGGGTCTCGCCGTGTTCGACGCGGAGCTGCGGCTGGTCAGGACCAACACCCAGCTGCTGCCGTACACCGGCCTCCCGCCGGACCTGCGCAACCGGCGCCTGGGGGACTTCCTGCAGGCCGAGGGCGCCGAGGCGGTCGAACGACGGCTGCGCGAGGTGCTGCGGACCGGCCGGCCGCTGATCCTGGCGGAGGAGACGGTACGGACCATCGAGGATCCCGGCGGCGGGGTGGTGATGGCCATCTCGGCGTTCCGGCTCCAGGCACCGGACGGGCAGGTCTTCGGCGTCACCGCGCTGTTCACGGACGTCACCGAGCAGCGCCGCTCGGACGAGCGCCTGGCTATTCTGCATCAGGCCACCGCGGCCGTCGGCGGATCGCTGTCCGTCGCCGGTACCGGTGAGGAACTGGCCGCCGTGCTGGTGCCCGGACTGGCCGACCTCGCCGTGGTGGAGATCGCGGAGTCGGTGTTCACGGGCGAGGAGCCCGCTCCCGGCGAGGACGGGCTGCTGCCGCTGCGCCTGACCGCGGCGGCCGGGGAGCGGGCGGCGGAGGTGCCGACCGGCACCGTGGTCCCGGCCGATGCCCACTGCGCCCCGGCCGTCGGCCGTTCCCCGGCGTCGATGACCGCCCCGCTGCGGGCCCGGGGCATCTTCCTCGGCCGGGTGACCGTCCGGCGCGGCCCCGATCGGCCCGGCTACGCATCGGCCGACCTGGACCTCCTGTGCGAGATCGCCGCTCGTGCGGCCCTCGCGCTGGACAACGCCCGCCGCTACACCCGGGAGCACCGGGCAGCCGTCGGCCTGCAGCGCAGTCTGCTGCCGCCCGCGCAGGCCGAGACCGTCGCCGTGACCACCTCCGGCTTCTATCTGCCGGCCGATACCGCCACCGGCGTCGGCGGCGACTGGTTCGACGTGATCCCGCTGTCCTCCGCCCGGGTCGCCCTGGTCGCCGGGGACGTGGTCGGCCACGGCCTGGGGGCCACCGCCACCATGGGGCGGCTCCGTACCGCCGTCCGCACCCTCGCCGACCTCGATCTCGAACCGGACGAGCTGATGGTCCACCTCGACGACCTGGTCTCCCAGCTCCGCGACGAGCCCAACGAGCCCGACGAGCCCGACGAACCCGACCGGCCCGGCGGACCCGTTCGGCCCAGCCGGCCGGACGACGGCGGGGCACCCGGCGGCCACCGGGCCGACCCGATCGGCGCCACCTGCCTGTACGCCGTCTACGACCCGGTCTCCCGGCGCTGCGCGATGGTCTCCGCCGGGCACCCCCCGCCCGCCGTCGTGGCCCCGGACGGGACCGTCTCGTACGTGCCCCTGAACCCCGGTCCGCCGTTGGGCGTCAATGGTCTGCCCTTCGAGGTGGCAGAGGTCGAACTGGCGCCCGGCAGCCTCCTCGTGCTCTACACCGACGGGCTGATCGAGGGACGCGACAGCGACCTCGACGAGGGCATGGCCGAACTGAGCCGCCGACTGTCCCGGCCGGGCACCACCACCGCACCGCTGCGGGAGCTCGGCCAGGAGATCGTCTCCGGCCGTCCCGCGCACCAACTCGCCGACGACGTCACCCTGCTGCTCGCCCGCACCCACGCGGTGCCGCCCGGGAACACGGCGGTCTGGCCCGTGGACGCCGACCCGGTCGCCGTCGCCCGGGTACGGCAGGACGCGGCCCGGCAGCTGCGTGCCTGGGGACTGGAGGAGCTCGTCTTCACCACCGAACTGGTGCTGAGCGAGCTGGTCACCAACGCCATCCGCCATGCCGGCGGCCCGGTCGAGGTGCGGCTGATCCGAGCGGGACAGCTGACCTGCGAGGTCTCCGACCCCAGCGCCACCCAGCCCCGCATGCGCCGGGCCCTCCTCACCGACGAGGGGGGCCGCGGCCTGTATCTGGTCGCCCAGCTCACCACGCGCTGGGGCAGCCGCTACACCCGGCGCGGCAAGACGATCTGGGCCGAGCAGCCGATCCCGGACACCCCGCACGCCCCTCGTGCTCGGAGCGGCTGATCCACGCACATGCGAAGCGGCTGGTCCACGCACGCTCGGAGCGGCTGGTCCATCCGCGTCTTCATCGGCGGCAACCCGATGCGTCATCACCCCATGGCCGCGAAAGCCGCCCCCGACTGCCAGGCGGATACGCGGAAGTGGCCGATCACGCCTTCCCTCCGCGCGCTCGGCGCTCTCCGCACTCGCCGTGCCATCGCGTGTCGAGTCCGCCGGGCGCGCCGTACGCCCGGAGCCACCGGTACGGCTCCGGTGCCGGGTCCTCGACGTAAGCCGGTCCGGTCGGCCCGCGCCGAGCGGCTCAACGGCCCGCACTCCACGAGGAGATCGAGAGCGAGCCGGTCGTTGACGGCCCGGACGAGTCCGGGCCGGGCGGAGCGACGTGTCATGTCATTTCGCTTTCGGTACGCAGGAGTCGGGAGCCGGCCCGCGCGGACAGCCCTGAGGTGCACGGGCGTCGAGCCACGCGCCGCGCATCGGCCCGAAAGGCCACCGACGGGGAGGGACATGACGCTCTTTCAAACAGGGAGCCTGCCTGTTTGAAACGAACCCTGACCCGGGACCGGCGAGGCCGTCAACCCCGCCGGAAGGTATCCATCGGATCCTTTTCCCGTTCGTGACCAGGGGCGCAGTCGCGCTCGTACTCCCCCTCCGAGAGACCGGCAGCGGCCCGAGCGGCCTCTTGAGTCCCCCAACGCCCCCATGCTAGAAAACGCTTACCACGCTGGCCTTCCCGCACTGGCTCACTCTTCCCCCGGAGCTTCGATGACATCTGCCTGGTCCCGTCGTGCCCTGCTGGCCACGGGCGGCGGTGCGGCGCTCGCCCTCGGCCTGCCGACCGCCGCGTCCGCGTCCGACTCCGCCTCCCCCTCGGCCCCCTCGCCCGCCACCGCCGCTGCCGGCGCCGCCGACGAATTCGCCGCCCTTCGTGCGAAGTGGCGCGATCTTTACCTGGGGACCGGCTTCAGCCCGACCGCCGAGCCGTTCAAGTCCAAGCTCGCCGACCTCGGCGCCCAGGCCACCGGTTACCGCTCCACGATGGCCCCCGCGCCCGGTTCCCTCTGGCCGGACCTGGTCTATCTCGACCCCGACCCGGACACCGACACCGAATCGTTCGGCTTCTCCGCCAACATGAACACCGGCTACAACCGGCTGCGCACCATGGCGGAGGCGTACTCCCAGCCCGGCACCGGGGTCACCGGCGACACCGGCCTGCGGGACGCGGTCATCACCGGCCTCGACCACCTCCACGCCGACGTCTTCAACGAGACGACCACCCGCTACGGGAACTGGTGGAACTGGCAGATCGGCGCGCCCCAGGCGCTCATGGACACCTGTGTGCTGCTCCACGACGCCCTGACGGACGCCCAGCGGGCCGCCTACTGCAAGGCGGTCGACAAGTTCCTGCCCGACTCCGCCGTCGGCTCGTACACCGGCACCAGCACCGGTGCCAACCGCGTCGACCTGTGCCGCGGCATGATCCTGCGCGGCATCGTCGGTGCCGACGCCGCCAAGGTCACGCTGGCGGTCGCCGCGCTCTCGCCGGTCTTCCCGTACGTCACGACGGGCGACGGCTTCTACCCGGACGGCTCCTTCGTCCAGCACACCTCCATCCCGTACATCGGTGGCTACGGCGCGGTCCTCAACGACGGGCTCGGCCGGCTCTTCGCCCTGCTGCGCGGCTCGACCTGGGAGATCACCGATCCGGGCAGCCGGCAGTTCCTCGACACCATCGACGCGGCCATCGCCCCGTTCATCTACGACGGCCTGATGATGGACAACGTCTCGGGACGCGGCATCACCCGCGTCGGTTCCAGCGACCACACCCGCGCCCACGGCGTCATGGCCTCCATCGTGCTGCTCGGCATGGGCGCCGGCCCCGAGGAGAACGCCCGCTGGCGCGCCATGGTCAAGGGCTGGCTGAAGCGCGACTACTACGCCCCGGCGCTCAAGGACGGCTCCCTGAGCCTGGTCAACACCGCCCGGCTGCAGACGCTGCTGGACGACGCGACCGTCACCGCGTCGCCGGAGCCGTCCGCGCACCGCGTCTTCCACAACATGGACCGGGTGACCCACCGCCGCCGTGGCTGGGGCGCCGGTCTCTCCATGGCCTCCGAGCGGATCGCCCACTACGAGTTCGGCAACGGGGAGAACAAGCGCGGCTGGCACACCGGTGCGGGCTGGCTGCAGTGGTGGGGCGACGGCGCGGGTCTTGAGCAGTACTCGGACGCGTACTGGCCGACCGTCGACCCGTACCGGCTGCCCGGCACCACCGTCTCCCGGAAGCGGCTCGCCGACGGGCAGGGCGGCGCCTGGGCCAACCCGGTGCCGGGCACGCAGTGGGTCGGCGGCACCGGCGACGGCGAGTTCGGCACCACCGGCCAGCATCTCCAGGGCCTGGCCAGCACGATGCATGCCCGCAAGTCGTGGTTCTGGCTGGACGACAGCGTGGTCTGCCTCGGTTCCGGCATCACCTCCGCCGACGGCGCCGGCGTCGAGACGGTCGTCGACAACCGCTGCCTCGGCGCGAGCGGTACGCAGCGGCTACTGCTCGACGGCCGGGCTCAGCCCACCACCCAGGGCTGGACCACCACCCGCACCACCACCTGGGCCCACCTCGACCGGCATGCCGGTTACGTCTTCCCGGGCGGGACCGAACTGCACGCGCTGCGCGAGGAGCGCACCGGCGCCTGGAAGGACATCAACGACGGCGGCACCGCCACGCCCAACACCCGTCGCTACCTGACCCTTTGGCAGGACCACGGCACCGACCCGGCGGACAGCACCTACGCGTACATCCTGCTGCCGGGCGCGAGCAGCACGCGCACCGCCGCCCGTGCCAAGGACACCGGCTGGCTGCAGATCCTCGCCAATGACGCCGGGCGCACCGGCATCCGTGTGCCCTCCCTCGGTTTCACCGGCGTCAACTTCTGGGCGGCGGGCACGGCGGGCAAGGTCACCGCGAGTGCGCCGGTCTGCGTGCAGATCCACGAGAAGCGCGACGGCACCGCCACGATCTGCGTCTCCGACCCGTCCCGCACCGTCACCGGCCTCACCCTCACCTGGCGGCGGCCCGTCAAGTCCGTCCTGTCCAAGGCGGACAGCGTCGGCGACGTCCGGACCGGCTCGTCGGTGACCGTGACCTACGGCGACCTGAGCAAGAGCCGCGGCGCCACGCACACGG